>CAZZVQ010000031.1:0-18592 GCA_964657565.1 uncultured Acetobacteraceae bacterium | reverse complement strand
ACCCGGGCCGGCCGCCGGTGCTGGAAGGGCTGTCGCTCGAGATTGCCCAGGGCGCGCGGGTGGCGATCCTGGGTCCGTCCGGTGCGGGCAAGTCGACGTTGGCGGCGCTCGCGCTCCGCGTGGTCGCGCCGGGCGCCGGGCGCGTGCTGCTCGGCGGCGTCGACATCGCCCAGCTGGCCTCGGCGGATGTGCACGCGTCGATCGCCTGGCTGTCGCAGGCGACGACGTTGTTCGAGGACACCATCCGCGCCAACCTCACGCTGAGCCGGCCGGACGCCGACGACGACGCGCTGTGGCGCGCGCTCGAGGCTGCGGCGATCGCCGACATGGTCCGCGCCTTGCCGGATGGGCTCGACACCTGGCTGGGGGCTGGCGGGGCCGGGCTGTCCGGCGGCCAGGCGCGGCGGCTGGCGCTCGCGCGCACGCTGCTGGCCGATGCGCCGATCCTGCTGCTCGACGAGCCGGCGACCGGGCTTGACCCGGCGACCGAACGCGCCTTCTTCACCACCCTCAACGACGTCGCCGAAGGCCGCACGGTCATCCTGATCGTCCACCGCCTGACCGGCGTCGAGCGGCTCGACCGGATCTGGCGGCTGAGCGGCGGCAAGGCAGTCGCGGCGGCGGGATAGGTGGGGTGAAGCGGTTGGCGGTTACGCGGCGGTTGTTGTTGGTGTTGCTGTGCGCGTCGTGCAGCTACGGCGCCGAGCCCGATGATCGGGCCGATTTCGTGGTCTACTATACCGGCGAGTCGACGGAGCTCGATCCCGCGGCGCGCGCCACCATCGCGCGGGCGGCGACTGCGGCCGCCCGGACGCCTTCGTACGGGCTGGTCGTCGCCGGGTTTGCCGACAACCCGGGAGCGCCGGAAGCCAACCAGATCCAGTCGCGCATCCGCGCCCAACAAGTCGCAGACGCGCTGCTGCGGGCCGGCGTGGCGCGGGACCGCATCGAGCTGAAACCACGGCGCGCGCTGGGCGGCGACCCGGCCATCGAGAGCCGCCGGGTCGACATCAGGCTGGGCGCCTGATGGAACACGGCAGCGCTCCGGCCGAGGTGCTACGGCGGGTCTTCGGGTTCAGCGAGTTCCGCGGCCAGCAGGCGGCGGCCGTGGACCGGGTGGTGTCGGGCGGCGACGCGCTGGTCCTGATGCCGACCGGCGGCGGCAAGAGCCTGTGCTACCAGGTGCCGGCCTTGTGCCGGGAGGGGACGGCCATCGTGATTTCCCCGCTGATCGCGCTGATGGACGACCAGGTGGCGAGCCTGCGCCAGCTCGGCGTCGCGGCGGCGGCCATGCACTCCGAGGTCGAGCCCGATCGGGCCGCGGAGGCGGCGCGCGATCTCGAGGCCGGGCGGCTCGACCTGCTGTACCTGTCGCCGGAGCGCCTGCTGATGCCGGGCACGCTGGAGCGGCTGGGCCGGCGGCGGATCGCGTTGATCGCCATCGACGAGGCGCACTGCGTGTCCGCCTGGGGGCACGAGTTCCGGCCGGAATATCGCGGGCTGGCGCGGCTGGCCGAGGTGTTTCCCACCGTGCCGCGGGTGGCGCTGACGGCGACGGCCGATCCGCGGACCCGATCCGACATCCTGCAAGCGCTGCACATGCAGGACGCGGCGGTGTTCGCGGCGAGCTTCCACCGCTCGAACCTCTACATCGCCGCGCAGGCCAAGGAGGGCGAGACCCGCGAATTGCTGGAGTTTCTGCGTGGCCGCACCGGGCAGGCCGGCATCGTCTATTGCGGCAGCCGGGCCAAGACGGAGCGGGTGGCCAAGCGGCTGGCGGAGAAGGGCCTGCCGGCGATCGCGTTCCATGCCGGGTTGTCGCCGCTGGAGAAGCGGGTCGGCCTCAGCCGGTTCCGCAGCGGCGAGCCGGTGGTGATCGTGGCGACGATCGCGTTCGGCATGGGGATCGACCGGCCGGACGTGCGCTTCGTCGTGCATCTCGACATGCCGGACAGCCCGGAAGGCTACTACCAACAGATCGGCCGTGCCGGCCGCGACGGCGAGCGGGCCGACACGCTGTTGCTCTACGGCGGCGAGGACATCGCGCGGGCTCGGTACTTCCTGGCGCAATCCTCGGCGCCGGAGGCGCAGCGGCGGATCATGCGCGGGCGCCTGGAAGCGATGATCTCGCTGACCGAGACGACCGAGTGCCGCACCCGGGGGCTACTGGCGTGTTTCGGCGAGGAGTTGGGCCAGGGCTGCGGCCATTGCGACAATTGCCGCTCGCCGGTGCCGCTGATCGACGGCACGGTGGCGGCGCAGAAGGTGCTCTCGGCCATCTACCGCACGGGCCAGATGTTCGGCGCGCTGCACATCGTGAGCGTCCTGCGCGGCGAGGCGACGCCGATGGTGGCCAAGCATCGGCACGAGGCACTGCCGACGTTCGGGGTCGGCCGCGACCAGCCGGCGCCGTTCTGGCGCGGCGTAATCCGTCAGCTCATCGCCCGCGGCGCGCTGGAGACCGGCAGCGGCGAGTATGCCAGCCTGGTGCTGGTGCCGGACGAGGCGCGCGGGATCCTGCGCGGCGAGGCCAAGGTGATGCTGCGCGAAGAGCGGGAGCGGCCGAAGCCGACACGCGACCGTGCTACTCCCAGCGCCCCGGTGGCGGGTGAGGGCGGGCCGATATTCGAGGCGCTGCGCCACTGGCGCACGGCGGAAGCCAAGACCCAGTCGGTGCCGCCCTACGTCATTTTCCACGACAGCGTGCTGCGTGAGATCGCCGCCAGCCGGCCGGGCAGCAAGAGCGCGCTCGGCGCCATCCGCGGCGTCGGCGCGAGCAAGCTCGAGCGTTACGGGGCGGCCGTGCTCTCCATCGTGGCGGCGGGCTGACGGCCGATCAGGGTCCCGGCCTCGCCGGGCTTGCGCTGGAAGGTCAGCGTCTCGTCGTGATAGCGGCCGACGTCCGGGCGGTGCGCGATGGAGATGATGGTCGTTTCCGGCAGATGCTCGCGCAGCGCGGTGTAGAGCTCGCCCTCCGCGGCGGGATCGAGGCTCGAGGTGGCTTCGTCGAGGAACAGCCAGTCCGGGCGGAGCAGCAGGGCGCGGGCGATGGCCAGGCGCTGCTGCTCGCCGCCGGACAGGATCTGCGACCAGGGTTGCTCCTCGTCGATCCGCTCCACCATCGCCGGCAGCCCGGCCGCGGTCAGCGCTTGGCGCACCAGGCCGGGCTCGAAGGCTTTCTCGTCGCCCGGGTAGGTGATGGCGTGGCGCAGGGTGCCGAGCGGGAGGTAGGGGCGCTGCGGCAGGAAGAGATAGGTGCCGAGCGGGCGCTCGATGCGGCCGGTGCCGAACGGCCAGATGCCGGCGATGGCGCGGAACATGGTCGATTTCCCGCTGCCGGAACGGCCGGCGATGGTCACGGACTGGCCGCGGCGGAAGGCGATATCGGCGTGCTGCAGCACGGGTTGTCCGTTCGGCAGCAGGATGTCGGCCTGGCCGAGCGCGATGGCGTCGCCCGGGCCGTCGGTGACGACCGGCCCGGCCACGGAGAGCCGGTGCGCCGTGCCGATGGCCGCCTCGAACGTGGTCAGACGGCTGATCGTGGCGCTCCACGCGGCCAGCGATTCGTAGACGCTGACGAACCATGAGAGCGACCGCTGCACCTGGCTGAAGGCGCTGACGATCCGCATCAGCCCGCCGAGTTCGATCGCGCCGGCGAAGTAGCGCGGCGCGCCGAGGATGAACGGGAACACGACGGCGGCCTGCTCGTAGGTGTCGGTCAGCAGGCTGAGCTTGAAGCGCCGGATCATCAGGCGGAACCAGTTGGCCGTCACCTCGGTGAAGCGGGTGCCGAGCACCGCGCGTTCCTCGGTCTCGCCGCCGGACAGCGCCACGCCCTCGCCGTTCTCGCGCAATCGGACCAGCGCGTAGCGGAAATCGGCTTCGGCTTTCTGCCGCATGAAGTTGAGCGGCACGAGTTGGCGCCCGACGAGATGGGTCAGCCAGGTGCCGACCACGGCATAGAGCAGGGCGCCCCAGAACATGTAGCCGGGGATGGTGATGCCGAAGATCTGCGTGGCGCCGGAGAGGCCCCAGAGGATGACCGAGAAGCTGAACAGGTTGGTGATGCGCGAGATGAAGCTGATCGCGAGGTCGAGCGTGCTCGAGGTGAAGTCGCGGATGTCTTCGGAGATGCGCTGGTCCGGGTTGTCGGTGCCGGGGTCGCCGGCGACGCCGGTGATGCCGATCGTGTAGTAGGCGCGGCCCGACATGTAGTTGCCGAGGATGTCGCTGGTCATCCAACTGCGCCAGCGGATCTGCAGCCATTGCTGCACGTAGGCCTGCAGGCCGCCGAGCGGCACCAGCGGCGTGACGATCGGGATGAAGCCGAGCATGAAGCCGTGCTGGTCGTCCCACCTGTACCAGAGCAGCAGGCGGATGAACGTGTCGAGGTCCTTGCCCTGCAGCGCGTCGTAGAACTGGCCGTACCAGAAATTGATCAAGGTGCTGGCGCCCACCTGGGTGAGCGCCAGCACGATGATGGCGATCAGCATACCGCGGGCGCTCCAGCGCTCCTCGGACTTCATGAAATAGGGGGTGGTCAGGCGCCAGGCTTGGCCGAGCAGCGTGCCGACGCGCGTCATGGGTGTTGCCCCTTGGCGCGCAGGCGTATGACGCCGTGCGTTGCCGCTGGGTCGATCGGCTTGCCTTTGCGGAGGATCTCGATCTGTCCGGCCCGCGCTAGGCGCACCGCCGCTTGCCGCACGACGCCCATAAGCGGGCGCCACTCCTCGGCGAGGCTACGCGCCACCTCGCTCGGACAGATCGATTTCTCCGAGCCGCGCGCGAGTGTCTGCGCCAGGATTTCGGCTTCGATCTGACGAGCATCGGTCATGCATCGTCTCTGACCCAGCGCATCGGGAAGGGCAAGTTTAATCGGGGTAAGAAAGACTTACCCCGACAGCCTACTTGATCTTAGCTTCCTTGAACGCGACGTGCTTGCGGGCGACGGGGTCGTACTTCTTGAGTTCGAGCTTGCCGGTCGCCGAGCGGGCGTTCTTCTTCGTCACGTAGAAATATCCGGTGTCCGCGGTGGACACGAGCTTGATCTGAACGGTGTTGGACTTGGCCATGGCCTACTTCCTCGAGGGCATCAGCCCGAGGCGGCGTGGCCGACCCGGGCGGAGCGCCGGAAAATGGTCAAGCCGGGCGCCGCGGTCAAGAGGGATCATGGCGCGGCAGGGCTGAGTAGCGCGGTCGCATAGGCGTTCGGGTGGGTGAGCAGGTATTTGGCGACCGTCACATCCTGGTCCTTGCCCTCGGCCGCCGGGCAGGCGGCGCGCTGTTCGACCACTTCGGCCGGCGGAACCGGCGCGCGGGCGGCAAGATGGCGCAGCAGCGCCGGCCGCAGTTGCAGCGCGCCCTTGTCGAGGCTGGCGAGCTGCTCGGCGATCGCATCCTTGCCGAGACTGGTGCAGACCTGCGGCAGCACGCCGAGACCCTGATACGGCCACCCGCCGGGCGCCAGCACGCGGCTCCACGAGACGAACAACTCGCCGCCGTCCGGCAGGCTGGAGATCGTCTGCACGAGGCCCTTGCCCAGCGTCGAACTGCCGACGACGACGGCCCGGCCCTGTCCCGCCAGCGCGCCGGCCATGATCTCGGCCGCGCTGGCGGTGCGGCCGTCGACCAGCACGACCACCGGCTTGCCACCAGAGATGTCGGACTGGTCGGCCACCCATTCGTGCGCGGCTTGCGCGTTGCGCCCGGCGGTGGTGGCGATGATGCCGGAGTCGAGCAGCTGGTCGGTGGCGGCGACCGCTTGGCGCAACAGACCGCCGCGGTTGCCGCGCAGGTCGATGACGATGCCCTTCGGCGCCGCGCTGCCGGCGCGACCGAGCTGGCGTCCGAGCTCGCGCCCGAAGCGTTGGTCGGTGTCGCTGCTGAAGCTGGACACGCGCAGCGTGACGATCTCGCCGGTGCGGCTGCCGAACACGGTCTCGGGCGGGAGCACGACGCGCTCGAGCTCGACCTTGCGGACGCGGCCGGTGCGCGAGCGGATCGTGAGCGTGACGTCGGTCCCCTCCTGTCCGGAGATCCAGCCGAGCACCGTCTCGATATCCTCGCCGCGGGTGGGTTGGTCGTCGACGGCGACGATCTGGTCGCCGGCCACCACGCCGGCCTCGGCCGCCGGGCCGTCGGCGTTGACGGTCTGGACCACGAAACTGGCGCGCACTTGGCTGATCAGCAGCCCGGCCCCCGCCTCGCCCGAGCGGCGCGCGCGGTCCTCGTCGGCGGCTTCCGGCGCGACGTAGCGGGAATACGGGTCGAGATGGTTGAACAATTCGTCGAAGAAGGTGGTGATCAGCGTCTGGCTGCCGCCGGCCTGGATGGCGGGCGAGTTGGTCCAGGCGGTGGCGGCGAGGTCGCTGACCAAGCTGCCCCAGCCCTCGGCGCTGTTGGGCGGCGGCGCCGGGCGCTGGAACAGGGTGGTGCTGCCGCGGCGCAACGACACGATCCCGTCGGCCAGCGAGGGCGACAGCGTCGCGTCGAGCGTGGTGATGCCGCGCAGCCCCCAGATGGCGAGCTGCTGGATGCTGACGGCCTCGAGGGCGCGGGGCGCGATGAATTCCAGCGCGGTGCTGAACACGGCGGTGGCCACTTCGGTGGCGAAGCGATCCTGTTGCGGCTGCGACCAGGCGGGCCCGACCATGAGCACGAGCAGGAAGGTCAGCGCCGAGCGCATCAGGGCCGGAGCGCGCCGCGGTCTGCCAGGGCGAACAGCATGCCGCCGGTCAACGCGCTGGCCTCGACGAGGCGCACGTCCATCAGCTGCCCGAGGCGGAAGACCAAACGTGTGTGACGGCCGGACAGGGATTGGGTTGCCTCGTCGAATGCCCAGAAATCATCGGGCAGGCTGCTGGCCGGCACCAGACCGCTGGCGCCATTCTCTATCAGTGTGACAAAAATGCCGAAGCGTTGCAGGCCAGTGACACGCGCCGGAAACGTCGCGCCAACCCGGGACACCATGAACGCGGCGAGATAGCGCTCGATGGCTTCGCGCTCGGCGGTGGCCGCGCGGCGCTCGGTGGCGCTGATATGGGCGGCGGTGCCCGCCGGCCAGGCGGTCTCGTCGCCGATCAGCGCGCGGTGCACCAGGAGGTCTGCGTAGCGGCGGATCGGGCTGGTGAAGTGGGCGTAGCGGGGCAGAGCGAGGCCGAAATGGCCGATATTGTCGGGCGAGTATTCGGCCTGGCTCTGGCTGCGCAGCACGATCTCGTTGATCAACGGCGCCTCCGGCGTGCCGGCGACTCGCTGCAGCAAGCGGTCGAGGTCGCGCGGATGAAGCTGGTTGCCGGGCGGCAGGGCCAGGTCGAGCCCGTGCAGGACGGTGCGCAGCGCCTCGAGCTTGTCGTCCGCGGGCGGCGCGTGGACCCGGTACATGCAGGGGCGCTGCAGCCGCTCCAGCTCTTCGGCGGCGGCGACGTTGGCCAGGATCATGAACTCCTCGATCAGCCGGTGGCTGTCCAGCCGCTGCCGCGGGCGCACGTCCTCGACGCGCCCGTCGCGCAGGATCACCTGGCGTTCCGGCAGATCGAGATCGAGCGTGCCGCGCGCCTGCCGGGCGGCGAGCAGGGCGCGGTAGGCGGCGAAGAGCGCTGCCGGCTGATCCGCTTGCGCCTCTTCGTAGGTGAGGCGGGCGGCGCTGCGCATGAGGCCGCGGCCGAAGCGATGCGCGGTCTTGCGGCCGTCGGCGCCGATCCGGAGCTCGGCGAACAGGCAGCCGCGATCCTCGCCCGGGCGCAGGCTGCACCAGCCGTTGGACAGCGCCTCGGGCAGCATGGGCACGACGCGGTCGGGGAAATAGACGCTGTTGCCGCGATGCCGCGCCTCCTGGTCGAGCGGCGAGCCCGGGCGGACATAGTGGGCGACGTCGGCGATGGCGACGATCAGCCGGAAGCCGTCGCCGTCCGGCTCGGCCCAGACCGCGTCGTCGAAATCGCGCGCGTCCTCGCCGTCGATCGTCACGAGCGGGATCGCGCGGAGGTCCTCGCGGCCGGCGAGCGCGGCCGGGGCGGCCCGCGCGGCCTGTTCGAGCACGTCGGCGGGGAACTCGTTGGGGATCTCGTGGGTGGCGATGCAGAGCAGGCTGACCGAGCCGGCGTCGCCCATGCGGCCGAGGCGTTCGACGATGCGGACCGGCTTCAGCCCGGCGCCGCCATGCGGGAGCGGGGTGGCGACGACGATCTCGCCGGGCTCGGCGCCGCCATCCTCGCCCGCCGGCACGCGCCACTCCGCCTTGACCCGGCGGTCGATCGGCTCGATGCGGCCGGTGCCGCCGGTCCGGGGCTGGTAGACGCCGAGCAAGCGGCCGGGCTGGTCGGTGAGGCGGCGCAGGGTGCGGCCCTCGAACTTGCCACCGCCGATCGACTTGAGCTGGGCGAGCACGCGCTCGCCGGGGACGAGCGAGGGCTGGTCGCGCCGTTCCGGCCGCATGAACACGAGCGGGGGTGTGCCGCCGCCGGGCCACTCGATCGGGCGGGCGATCGCCTCGCCGTCGGGATCGGTGCCGGTGATGCGGACGATGATGGCGTCATGCGTGCGGGCCGGGCTGGTGAAGCGGCGGTGGCCGGCGGGCGCGATGGTGCCGTCGGACTTCAGCTCGGTGAGCAGTGTGCGGAGCGCGAGCTTGTCGTCGGGCGCGATGCCGAACTCGCGGGCGATCTCGCGCTTGCCGACGCGCCCGGGGGCGTCGGCCACGAAGCGGCGGATCTCTTCGCTAGTGGGGAGCGTGCCCGGCGTTCGCTCCCGCCGGGTCACTCAGCCGGCTTTCTTCGCCGCTTTCGGGGCGGCGGCTTTCGGCTTGCTGGCGCTCTTGGCCTTGGCAGCCGGCTTGGCTTTGGCCTTCGCCGCCGGCTTCTTGCTGCCGGGTCGAGGCTTGAGCGCCTTGCCCTTCTCCTTGAGCAGCGCTACGGCGACGTCGAGCCCGATCTCGTCCATGCCGAGGTCCCGGGGCAGGTTCGCGACCGTGTTGCCGTGCTGCACGTAGGGGCCGAACCGACCCTTGCGCACGACGACGGGCTCCTTGTCGCCGGGGTGGGCGCCGATGCTGCGGATGCTGTCGAGCTTCTTGGCCAGCGCGTCGATGGCGCGATTGAGGCCGACATGCAGGACGTCGTCGTCTTTGTCGAGCGAGGCGAAGATGGCGCCCATCTTCACGAACGGGCCGAAGCGGCCGATGCCGACCTCGATCGGCTCGCCCCGTTCGGGGTGCACGCCGATCAGGCGCGGCAGCGACAGCAGGCCGAGCGCCTGGTCGAGGGTCATCTGCTCGCCATCCATCCCGCGCGGGATGGCGGTGCGGCGCGGCTTCTTCTTCTTGTCCTCCGGGTCCGCCTCGCCCTGCTGGACGTAGAGGCCATACGGGCCGCGGCGGATGGTGACGGGCTCGCCGTTTTCGGGATGCGCCCCAAGGTCGCGCTTGCCTTCCTTCAGCGTCTCGCCGCCCTCTTCGCCCCCGTCGACGGCGAGGCGGCGGGTGTATTCGCAGGTCGGGTAGTTCGAGCAGCCGATGAAGCTGCCGTGGCGGCCGAGCTTCAGGCCGAGCCGGCCGGCGCGGCAGGCGGGGCACTCGCGCGGATCGCCGCCATCGGCGGGTACAGGGAAGAAATGGGAGCCGAGGTCCTTGTCGAGCGCGTCGATGACGTCGGAGATCTTGAGGTCGCGGGTCTGCTCGACAGCCTTGGAGAACTGGTCCCAGAACGCCTGCATGACCCGGCGCCAGTCGGCGCGCCCGCCGGAGATGTCGTCGAGCTGCTCCTCGAGCGAGGCGGTGAAGCCGGTGTCGACGTAGCGCTCGAAGAAGCTGGTCAGGAAGGCGGTGACCAGACGGCCGCGGTCCTCCGGGATGAATCGCTTGTTGTCCATGCGGACGTAGTTGCGGTCGCGCAGCACGGTCAGGATGCTGGCATAGGTGCTCGGGCGGCCGATGCCGAGCTCCTCCATCTTCTTGACCAGGCTGGCTTCCGAGTAGCGCGGCGGCGGCTGGGTGAAGTGCTGGTCCGCCGTGACGCGGTCGTGCGCGATCGGGTCCCGCTCATGCATCGGCGGCAGCATGCGGCTGTCGTCGGCGGCGCCGTCCGCGCCGTCGTCCGTGTCCTCGCGGTAGAGCTTGAGGAAGCCGTCGAACGCGATGATCGAGCCGGTGGCGCGCAGCTTGGTGCCGGCACTGGCTAGATCGACGGCGACCTGGTCGAGCTCGGCCGATTGCATCTGGCTGGCGACGGCGCGCTTCCAGACCAGCTCGTAAAGCCGGAGCTGTTCGCCGGACAGATAGCGGGCGACTTGCTCCGGGGTGCGGCTGACGTCGGTCGGGCGGATCGCCTCGTGGGCTTCCTGGGCGTTCTTGGCCTTGCTGGTGTACTCGCGTGGGGCACCGGGGATGTAGTCGGCGCCATAGGTCTCGCTGACATGGTCGCGGATGGACATCATGGCCTCGCGCGCCATCTGCACGCCGTCGGTCCGCATGTAGGTGATCAGACCGGTGGTCTCGCCGTGCAGCTCGACGCCCTCGTAGAGCTGCTGGGCGCAGCGCATGGTGGCCTGCGCGCCCATGCCGAGCTTGCGGCTGGCTTCCTGCTGCAGCGTCGAGGTGGTGAACGGCGGCGGCGGGTTGCGCTTGACCCGGCGGCGTTCGACGGACGCGACGACGAACTTACCGGCCTCGACCGCGCGGCGCGCCGCATCGGCCTTCTCGGCATTGTTCAGGTCGAACTGGTCGAGCCTCTTGCCATCGAGATGGGTGAGCTTGGCGGTGAAGGGCGCGTTGGCGGGCGTGAGGCAATGCGCCTCGATGCTCCAATACTCGCGCGGCTTGAAGACCTCGATCTCCGCCTCGCGCTCGCAGACCAGGCGCAACGCGACCGATTGCACGCGGCCGGCGCTGCGGCTGCCGGGCAGCTTGCGCCACAGGACGGGGGAGAGGGTGAAGCCGACGAGGTAGTCGAGGGCGCGGCGGGCGAGATAGGCCTCGATCAGCGGCTGGTCGAGTTCGCGCGGATGCTCGATGGCGTAGGTGATCGCCGATTTGGTGATCTCGTTGAAGGTGATGCGCTTGACGTGGACGCCGCGCAGCGCCCGCTTCTCCTCGAGCATGGCACGGACGTGCCACGAGATCGCCTCGCCCTCGCGGTCCGGGTCGGTGGCGAGATAGAGGGTCCCGGCGCCCTTGACCGCCTTGGCGATGGCCGCGACCTGCCGGTTGCCGCGCTCGTCGGACGCCCAGTCCATGGCGAAACCTTCCTCGGGCCGCACGCTGCCATCCTTGGGAGGGAGGTCGCGCACATGGCCGAAGCTGGCGAGCACGGTGAAGTTATCGCCAAGATATTTGTTGATTGTCTTGGCCTTGGCGGGCGATTCGACGACGACGACGTCCGTCATGGCATCCTTAACGATGGGCCGTTCCGGGATTGTCCCGCTGCCACCAATGAGCGGACAACTGGCAGCGGCGACTGCCAACGTCAACCTGGGATGTCTATCTGGCCCGTTACAGGCCGATCAGGCAGGCGCGATTGTTGGGCAGAATGCTGACCTGGCCGCCCAGTTCCAGCTCCAGCAGCGCCGCATGCACGATGGCGCTGGGCAGCCCGTTCTGCCGGATCAGCTCGTCGATCGCCGTGGGGTCGTGGGCCAGATTGTCCAGCAGCGTGCGGCGCACCTGGCTGAGGTCGGCCGGCAGCGGCGTGAACGGCTCCGGCGCCTCGGCCACGCCGGTCCTGGCGGCGGTGCGCAGCTCAGGCAGGAAGGCGATCACGTCGGAGGCGCTCTCGACCAGATGCGCGCCGGTTCGGATGAGGTCGTTGGAGCCGCGGCAGCGGGCGTCGAGCGGCGAGCCGGGGACGGCGAACAGGTCGCGGCCCATCTCGGCGGCGAAGCGGGCGGTGATCAGGCTGCCCGAGCGGGGCGCGGCCTCGACGACGATGACCGCCAGCGACAACCCGGCGATGACCCGGTTGCGGCGCGGGAAGTGCCGGGCTTGCGGGGCCGTGCCGAACGGGGCCTCGGCCACCACGGCGCCGCCCTCGGCGACCCGGCGCTGCAACTCGGCGTTCTCGGCCGGGTAGGCGACGTCGATCCCGCCGGCGATGGCGGCGATGGTCTCGCCGGCCCGGAGCGCGCCGGTATGGGCGGCGGTATCGATGCCGCGGGCCATGCCGGAGACGACGACGAGCCCGGCGCTGGCGAGGTCGTAGGCGAGCAGGTCGGCCATGTGCTTGCCGTTGGTGGACGCGTTGCGGGCGCCGACGAGGGCGACGGCGCGGCGGTTGAGCACGGAGGGCTCGCCCTTGACGGCGATGGCGGGCGGCGCGCCGTCGGTGCTGGCCAGGAGCGCGGGGTAGTCGGGGTCGCCGATGAACAGCAGGCGGGCGCCGGCGGCGGTGACCTGGTCGAGTTCGCGGTTGATGTCGGCGGCGGTTGGGACTCGGATCGAGGGCCGGCCGCCGGCGCGGGCCAAAGCGGGCAGGGCCTCGAGGGCCTCGGCCGGGGTGCGATAGCGGTCGAGCAGGCGGCGGTAGGTGATGGGGCCGACGCCCTCGGTGCGGATCAGCCGGAGCCGGTCGACGACGGTCACCCTTTTTGGCCGATGCGCGGCTCCGTGCCGGCGAGGAGGCGGGCGATGTTCGCGTGGTGGCGGCCGACGCACACGGCGCTGACGAGCAGCCCGGCGAGGGCGGTGCGCCCGTCGGCGAAGGCCCAGAGCAGGAGCGGGGCGGCCGCGAGGGCGAAGAGCGCGGCGACGCTGGAGCGTTTGGATAAGAATGCGGTGGCGAGCCAGACGGCCAGGCAGAGCAGCCCGGCCGGCCACGACCATGCCAGCAGCACGCCGGCCCCGGTGGCGATGCCCTTGCCGCCCTTGAAGCCGATCCACGGCGAGAAGCAGTGGCCGAGCACGGCGGCCACGCCCGCCACCAGCGCCGCGTCGGGCCCGGCCCAGGCGGCCATGATGAGGACGGCTACGGCCCCTTTGCCGGCGTCGAGCAGCAAGGTGGCGGCGGCGACGTCCTTGCGGCCGGTGCGGAGCACGTTGGTGGCGCCGATGCTGCCGGAGCCGGTCTTGCGGATGTCGCCCAAGCCCGCCGCGCGGGTGAGCAGCAAGCCGAACGGGATCGAGCCGAGGACGAAGCCGAGCAGAAGGGCGGCAGCGATCATCCTTCTACACGCCGGCCCAGCGGACCACCCTCACCCCATCCCTCTCCCGCCAGCGGGAGAGGGGGCAGGAGACGGAGCGTCGTCATCGAGGAAACACGCGGCGGCCATGATGCCAGGTGCCCATGACCTTGCCTTCGACGGCGCGCCCGTCGAAGGGGGTATTCCGCGCCTTGCCGGGGAGATTGCCGGCTTCGATCTGCCAGGCGCGTTCGAGGTCGAACAGGCAGAGGTCGGCGGGCGCGCCGCGGCGGAAGCGGCCGGCATCCGCGTCCAGCAGGGCGGCGGGGCCGGCCGTCAGCAAATGCAGCGCGCGGGCGAGCGGCAAGCCGCCGGCATGGACGCGGGCGAGCGTGACCGGCAGCAGGGTGGCCAGCCCGGCGCCGCCCGACGAGGCGAGGGCGAAGGGCAGCCGCTTATCGTCGGCGTCGCGGGGTTGGTGGTCGGATGCGATGGCGTCGATGGTGCCGTCGGCCAAGGCGGCGCAGACGGCGAGGCGATCGGCTTCGGCGCGGAGCGGCGGCGAGAGCTTCGCGTAGGTGCGGAAATCGCCGATCGCCGTCTCGTTGAGGTCGAAATAGGGGGGCGCGGTGTCGCAGGAGATGGGCAGGCCGCGCTCCTTGGCGCGGCGGATGAGTTCGAGCGCCTCGGCGGTCGAGACATGGGCGAAGTGGAGGAGGCCGCCGGTGAGTTCGGCCAGGCGGATGTCGCGGGCGACGAGGATCGCCTCGGCGGCGGCCGGGATGGCGGGCAGGCCGAGGCGGGTGGCCTGCTCCCCTTCGGTGGCGGCGCCGCCGGCCGCGAGCGCCGGGTCTTCGGGGTGCTGGACGATACGGGCGCCGAAGCCGCGGGCGTAGGAGAGGGCCAGGCGCATGAGCCGGGCGTCGGCGATGGCGCGCTGGCCGTCGGTGAAGGCGACCGCGCCGGCCTCGCGGAGCAGGCCGATCTCGGAAAGCTCCTCGCCGCGGCACCCTTTCGTCAAGGCGGCGTAGGGTAGGATGGTGACGGCACCGGTTTCCTCGCCGCGGCTGCGCATGAGGCGCACGAGGGCCGGGTCGTCGATGGCGGGGCGGCTGTCGGGCAGCGCTGCGATGGTCGTGATCCCGCCGGCCGAGGCAGCGCGGGCGGCCGAGGCGACGGTCTCGCGATATTCGAAGCCGGGTTCGCCGAGGCTGGCGCGCATGTCGACCAGGCCCGGGCACAGGATCGCGCCCTCGCCGTCGAGCATGTCGACGCCGTCGGGGCGGCCGAGATTGGCGCCCCAATCGGCGATGCGGCCATCCTGGATGAGCAAGGCGCCGATCGCATCGAGGTCGCTGGCCGGGTCGATCAGGCGGACGTTTTCGATCAGGAGCGAGTCGGTCATCGGTATGCGGTCACCAACCGCGGCGGCGCGCCGTTCTCGACGATCCAAATCGTCACAAGCGCTGCCTTAAGCCGCAGCCAGCACTCGGCGTCGAAGCCGAATGCGCCGAACAGCATCGCCTTGCCGCCATTTTGCGGGTGGCGAGCACTGAGCAGGTATTCGCGCACCTTCCGGTCATCGACGATCGCGGCTGTGGCCGCAGGAAGCTTCGTCACTGCGCCAGATCGGCGGCCGTTAGCGTGAGGGTTGCGGCAATCGGCTGGAAGAACTCGACCTCGTAGGCCTGACCTTCGCGATAGACGTATACGATCGTGCCCAGGCTGCCCGCGGGAACGGTGGTCTCGCCGACTTGCACGTCGGTGTTGAGCCGCACCAGTGACAGCTCGGGATAAGTCGGCTTCGCAGCGGCTTTCGGCTGATCGAGATGACCCATCAAGTGGCTTTCTTCGTCGAGTTGCAGCACCAGTATAGCTCAAAACCTCAGACATTTCGCCGTTCCTGGCGGGCGAGCACGTCCAGGACGGCCATGCGGACGGCGACGCCCATTTCGACTTGGGTGCCGATGACGCTGTGGACCGGGTCATCGGCGACGGCGCTGTCGATCTCGACGCCACGGTTCATCGGGCCCGGGTGCATGACCATCACATCTGGCTTGGCGCGGGCGAGCTTGGGGTGGTCGAGGCCGAAGAAGCGGAAATACTCGCGCTCGCTCGGCACCAGGCCGCGGGTCATCCGCTCGCGCTGCAGCCGCAACATCATAACGACATCAGCGCCTTCGAGGCCAGTGTGCATGTCGTGCATCACCTCGACACCCAGGGCGGCGGCGGCGGCCGGGATCAGCGTGGGCGGACCGATGATGCGGACTCGGCTGCCCATCGTGGTCAGCAGGTGGATGTTGGAGCGCGCGACCCGGCTGTGGAGCACGTCGCCGCAGATGGCGACCACGAGCCCTTCGAGGCTGCCGCGGCGGCGGCGGATGGTCAGCGCGTCGAGCAGGGCCTGGGTCGGGTGCTCGTGGGTGCCGTCGCCGGCGTTGATGACCGCCGATGAGACCTTTTGGGCCAGGAGGGCAGGGGCGCCGGACTGGTCGTGACGGACGACGAGGAGGTCGCAGCGCATCGCGTTCAAGGTGGTCGCGGTGTCCAGAAGGGTTTCGCCCTTGTTCACGCTGCTGGTCGAGACCGACATGTTGATGACGTCGGCGCCGAGGCGCTTGCCGGCGAGCTCGAAGCTGGTGCGGGTGCGGGTGCTGTCCTCGTAGAACAGATTGATGAGCGTGCGGCCGCGGAGCAGGTCGCGCTGGGTCTTGCCGGAGCGGTTGAGCAGGACGTAGCTCTCGGCCAGGTCGAGCAGGCCGGCGATCTCGGGGGGGTAGAGGCCCTCGATCGCCAACAGGTGTTTGTGGGCGAACATCAGGCGACCGCGCCGGCGATGCGGGCGAGGGCTTCCTCCCGGCCGAGCGCGGCCAAGGTCTGGTCGATCGGCGGGCTCATGGTGCTGCCGGTCAACGCGGCCCGGAGCGGCTGGGCGACCTTGCCGAGTTTCTGGCCGGCGGCGTCGGCATAGCCGCGGAGGGCGGCGTCGAGCGACGGGGCGGTCCAGTCGGTCTTGTCCAGCACGGCCGCGAGTTCCGGCAATGACGCCTTGGCTTCGGGGGTGAGCAGCGCCTGCGCCTTCGGCTCGAATTTCAGCGGCATGCGGCGGGCGAGGAAGGCGGCGCTGTCGGCGAGTTCGGCCAGCGTCTTGGCGCGCTCCTTCAGGCTGGGCATCAGGGCGCGGATCCGGTCGGCGACCGCTTCGGCGTCCAGCCCCTGCGCGGTCAGCCGCTCGATGACGTCGCCGGTGAGGCGGTCGTCATCGGCGCGGCGGAGCCAGACGCCGTTGAGCTGGACGAGCCTGGTGTAGTCCATCCGTGCGGCCGAGCGGCCGACGCCGTCGAGGTCGAACAGGCGGATCGCCTCGTCGCGGTCGAGGATCTCGTTGTCGCCGCTTGCCCAACCGAGGCGGAGCAGGAAGTTGAACATCGCCTCGGGCAGGAAGCCGTCGTCGCGGAAGTCGAGCAGGTTCACCGCGCCGTGCCGCTTGGACAGTTTGGCGCCGTCGGCACCGTGGATCAGCGGCATGTGGCCGAAGTGGGGCAGGGCCCAATCCATGGCGTGGTAGATCTGGATCTGGCGGAACGTATTGGTCAGGTGGTCGTCGCCGCGGATCACGTGGGTGATGTCCATGTCGTGGTCGTCGACGACGACGGCGTGCAGGTAGGTCGGCGTGCCGTCGCTGCGCAGGATGATGAGGTCGTCCATCTCGCTGTTGTTGACGGTGACCTCGCCCTGGATGAGGTCGTGCACGGTGGTGGCGCCCTCGCGCGGGGCTTTGAGGCGGATGACGGGTTTGACGCCGGCGGGGGCGTCGGCCGGGTCGCGGTCGCGCCAGGTGCCGTCGTAACGGGGCGGGCGGCCTTCGGCGACGGCGGTCTCGCGCATCTGCCGCAGGTCCTCGGGCGTGCAGTAGCAATGATAGGCGCGGCCGCGGGCCAGCATTTCGTGCGCGACCTCGGCGTGGCGGCTGGCCCTAGCGGATTGGAAGACGGGCGGCTCGTCGGGCGGGATGCCGAGCCAGTCGAGTCCGGCCAGGATCGCGTCGGTGAACTCCGGCTTGCTGCGCTCGCGGTCGGTGTCTTCGATCCGGATCAGGTAGGTCCCGCCGTGGTGACGGCTGAACAGGTAGTTGAACAGGGCGGAGCGGGCGCTGCCGATATGGAGCAGCCCGGTGGGGCTCGGTGCAAAACGAGTGCGGACATACATGCGGGCTCTCTAGCACACGTGATTGGAGCCGAAGAGTCTGCTAAGCACGGTGTAGAACGGAGGTGTCGTGCAACAAGCGGTTGCAATCGAGGGCGTGGCGCAGCGGGCGTCAGTGGGCGCGCGGCTCGTGGCGTGGGCGGAGGCGGAGCGGGGGCGGTTCATGCCTTGGCTGCCGGTCTGCATGGCGATGGGCGTGCTGCTCTTCTTCGCCTTGCGCAGCGATCCGCCGGCATGGTCGGGCGCGTCCGCGGCCGGGCTGAGTGCCGTGTTGACGGCACTGGCGTGGCGGAGCCTCTGGGGACGGCTCGCCGCCGTCGGGCTCCTGGCGGCGGCGCTCGGGTTCCTGTCCGCCCAGCTTACGACCTGGCGCGCGCTGCCGCTGGCGGAGTTGCCGCGGACGGCGGTGATCGTGACGGGGACGGTTCGCGCCGTCGATATCTTGCCGGATGGGCGGCGGCTGGTGCTCGACGGCGTGCGGCTGGGCGGCGGTGAGCCGGTCGAGCGGCGGCTGCGGGTGCGGTTCAAGAAGGGCGATCAGACGACGGTGGTCGCCGGCGACGTGGTGCAGGTGAGGGCCCTGATGCGGCCGCCGGCGTCGCCGTCCTATCCCGGCGCCTGGGATCTGCAGCGGGATGCCTATTTCAACGGTCTCGGCGGCGGCGGCACGGCGCTCGGGGTGGTGACGGTGCTGGATCATCATGCGCCGGCCGGGCTGCCGGCCATGGTGCAGGCGGCGCGGGATGCGATCGGGCAGCGTGTGATGGCCTCGATCCCCGGTGCGCCCGGCGCGATTGCGGCGACGTTCCTGACCGGGAGCACGCTGGCGATCCCGCAGGCGGACCGGGCGGCGATGCGCGACTCGGGGCTGGCGCATCTGCTGGCCGTGGCCGGGCTGCATATCGGGATCGTCATGGGGATCGTGTTCGGGGCGACCCGGCTGCTGCTGGCCGCCTGGGAGCGCTCGGCGCTGTTCTGGCCGACCAAGCCGATCGCGGCGGTCACGGCGCTGCTCGCCGGCGGCGCCTACATGCTGATGGCGGGCGCGCATGTGCCGGTGATGCGCAGCTTCGCCATGGCGTGCGTGGTGACGCTGGGGCTGGTGGTCGGGCGACGGGCGCTGTCGCTGCGGGGCTGGGCGCTGGCGGCGCTGGCCTTGATGAGCTTCGCGCCGCAGGAGGTGGTCGGCGTCAGTTTCCAGATGAGTTTCGCGGCGGTGCTGGCGCTGATCTCGGGCTACGAGGCGCTGCGGCCGGTGCTGACGCGGCTCTACGGGCAC
>CAZZVQ010000030.1:0-43449 GCA_964657565.1 uncultured Acetobacteraceae bacterium | reverse complement strand
GCGCAAGTTCAAGCGGGATGCCGGGCTGGAGTTCGCGCTGGACGAGATCATGGTGTCCAACGGCGGCAAGCAGGTGATCTTCAACGCGCTGATGGCGACGGTGGACCCCGGCGACGAGGTCATCGTGCCGGCGCCGTATTGGGGCGCCTATCCGTTGATGACGAAGGTGGTGGGCGGGGAGCCGGTGATCGTCGCGTGCCCGCAGAACAACGGGTTCAAGCTGCGCGCCGAGGACCTCGAGGCCGCGATCACGCCGAAGACCAAGTGGTTCATGCTGAACTCGCCCTGCAACCCGACCGGCGCCGCCTACTCCGCCGCGGACCTGCGGGCGATCTGCGACGTGCTGCTCAAGCACCCCGACATCCTGATCCTGACCGACGACATCTACGACAAGCTCGTCTATGACGGCTTCCAGCCGGCGACGATCGTCCAGGTCGAGCCCAAGCTGCGCGAGCGCACCATCACCATGAACGGCTGCTCCAAGGCCTACGCGATGACCGGCTGGCGTATCGGCTTCGCCGGCGGCCCGAAGGCGCTGATCAAGGCGATGGACAAGCTGCAGTCGCAGAGCACGTCCAACACCAGCTCGGTCAGCCAGGCCGCCGCGGTCGAGGCCCTCACCGGCCCGCAGGGCTTCATCGACGAGATGACCGCCGTCTATAAGCAGCGTCGCGACCTCGTCGTATCGATGTTGAACGAGGCGCCGGGCATCCACTGCAGCTCGCCCGAAGGCGCGTTCTACGTGTTCCCCAGCATCCATGGCTGCATCGGCAAGGTTTCCGCCGGCGGCGCCGCGATCAAGGACGATGAGAGCTTCGTGCTCGCTTTGCTCGAGGAGGAGGGCGTCGCCGCCGTCCATGGCGCCGCGTTCATGTATCCGGGCCATTTCCGCATCTCCTACGCCACCGACACCGACAGCCTCCGCGACGCCTGCACCCGCATCCAGCATTTCTGCCAAGGCCTGCGGTAAGATGGATGTCGGCGCGATCACGCCCGGCCTGGCCCACCGCCTAGACGGCCTGCCCCCGGCCGCGACCGTCGCCATGACGATCCGCGCCCGGGCCATGCGCGCCGAGGGCAAGCAGGTGATCGCGCTGACCATCGGCGAACCGGATTTCGACAGCCCGGTCCACGCCATCGAGGCCGGCTACCAAGCCGGCCTCGCCGGCAAGACCAAATACCCGCCGCAGGACGGCGTCCCTGTCCTCAAGCAAGCCATCCAGCGCAAGTTCAAGCGCGACAACGATCTCGATTTCGCCCTGGACGAGATCATGGTCGCCAATGGCGGCAAGGGTGTCATCTTCGACGCGCTCATGGCGACCGTCGACCAAGGCGACGAGATCATCGTGCCCGCGCCCTACTGGGGCGCCTACATCCTGATGTCGAGCGTCGTCGGCGGCGCCCCGGTCGTCGTCAACTGCCCACAGAACAACGGCTTCCGCCTCCGGCCAGAGGATCTCGAGGCCGCGATCACGCCGCGTACCAAGTGGCTGATCCTCAACTTCCCGAACAACCCGACCGGCGCCGCCGCATCGGCCGACGACCTTCGCGCGCTCGGGGCGGTGCTGCTCCGCCACCCGCATGTGTGGGTCATGTCCGACGACATGTATGAACATCTGCTGTTCGACGGGCACCGCCACGCCACCATCGCCGCGATCGTGCCGGCCTTGCGGGACCGGGTGCTGACCGTATCCGGCGTGTCCAAGACCTACGCCATGACCGGCTGGCGGATCGGCTTCGCGGCGGGTCCCAAGCGGCTGATCAAGGCGATGGTCACCATGCAGGGCCACGTCTCGGCCGGCATCAGCACCATCGGACAGGCCGCCGCCGCCGCCGCGCTGGACGGTCCGCAAGACAACGTCGCCACCATGGTCGCCGCCTACCAGCGCCGGCGCGACCTGGTGGTCGAGGCGTTGAACCGGGCTCCCGGCGTGGTCTGCCACAAGCCCGAGGGCGCCTTCTACGTCTATCCGAACATCGCCGGCTGCCTCGGCAAGACGACCGCCGGAGGCCGGGTCATTGGATCCGACGAGGATTTCTCGATGGCCCTGCTCGAGGAAGCGCATGTCGCCATCGTGCATGGGGCCGCGTTCGGCATGTCGCCGTATTTGCGCATCAGCTACGCGACGGGCGACGACGATCTGCGCGAGGCGTGCACCCGCATCGTCAGCTTCTGCGAGAGCCTGCGATAATCCGGCCCGGCCGGGACGCGGACGCGCCCCGGTTCATCGCCCTGATTGCCCGCTGCTGGGCCGACTACGAGGGGTGCGTGCTCGAGGTCGACGTCGAGGCGCCGGAGTTACGCGCCCTGGACACTTACTACAAGGGTCGCGGCGGGGCGCTCTGGATCGCCAGCGTCGGCGACCACGACGGCGCCGGCATGATCGCGACGGTGCCGGACGACGGCACCACCTGGGAGATTTGCCGGGTCTACGTCCACCCGGACCTGCACGGCACCGGACTAGGCGCGGCGCTGCTGCGCATTGCCGAAAGCCACGCCGTCGAGGCCGGCGCGCGCCGCCTGATGCTCTGGACCGACACACGCTTCGCCCGCGCTCACCGCTTCTACGCCAAACACGGCTACCGGCGGGAGAAGGCCACCCGCGTCCTCGGGGACTTGGCCAATACCGTCGAATATCGGTACGTGAAGGACGGTGGACGCGCCCGCTAAACCGTCGAAAAACCTTATATCTCGGCAGGCGAGACTGTTCTCCAAGATATTAAGCCTTTGTAAACTCCAAAAGGTTTATTGTGGCACGCAGCATGCAACTATAGGATGTATATACCGCCTCACTGTCGCGGCATATGCCCACGGAGTTCATAATGTCGTTCGCCTCGTCCGCCCAGCGCCTTCTCGCCGCCACCGCCCTCGCCACCTGCGCGCTCACTGGCGCGGCCAACGCTGCCGTCATCGCCACGCTCAGCTTCTCGCCCACCAGCCTCCCGGCCGCGACGGGGCCGATCAACTCGATCGACCTCACCGGCTATGTCGGTCAGAACAACTTCACCATCAACTCGGGCGCCAACGCCGTCACGATCACCGCGGCGAACGGCGGCGCGGTCGTCCAGGGCTCGTCGTCCGGCAAGTACGCTGCCCCGGTCACTGGCGGCACGACCGCCGCCCCGACCTACTGGACCAGCCCATACCTGTCCTCCGGCGGCACCGGTTCGATCACGATGAGCTTTGCCGCGCCCGAATCTTACTTCGGCCTGCTCTGGGGCTCTATCGGATCCGGCGACCTGTTGAGCTTCATCGACTCGACCGGCACCACCATTGCCAGCGTCACCGGCGCGCAAGCCATGACCGCCGCCGCCGGCTTCAACGGCCGCAGCGGCGCCCAGGGCTACGGCGGCAGCCAATACACGTTGGTCAACCTGACCGGCGGCCAGTTCACCCAGGTCGTCATTTCCGAGACCGGGCTGCCGAGCTTCGAGGCGGCAAATTTCGAATACGCCGCGCAGAACGTCTCAGTTCCGGAGCCGGCCTCCTTAGCCCTCGTCGGCGCCGGGCTGATCGGCCTGAGCTTGGTCCGCCGCCGCAAGCCGGTCTAGCCCGACCCGGTCTTCGCCAAAGCCAGCCCGCCACCTCACAACGTGGCGGGCCTTCGCGTCCGTTCAGCCGGCGTCGCTCACGAGCGACCGCAGGCTCCGGTCCACAGCAAAAAGGCTGACCCCCACTCTGGAGATCAGCCCCGCTTCGAGCCGGCACGCCGGCCAACCATGACAATAGATGACGGGTGGCCCCGCCAGGTCGCCGAACGCCTGCACCGCGATCGCGCGGCCGTGCCTAATTAGGCCGTTGCGGCCGCGTCGCGCTTGATCTTCGAGCGCTGGATCCGGCGCTTCAGCACCTGCGCCGCTTCCGGCAGGTCGCGGTTGGCGGTCGTCAGCAGGAAGGAGTCGAGGCCTCCGTTATGTTCGATGGTCCGGATCGCATGCGTCGTCAGCCGCAGCCGGATTGGCGTGCCCAGAATGTCCGACATCAGCGACGTCTGCTGCATGTTGGGCAGGAAGCGGCGGCGGGTCTTGTTGTTCGCGTGGCTAACGTTGTTGCCAGACTGAACGCCCTTGCCGGTGAACTGGCAGCGACGAGACATGAAACAAACCTCTCAAGTGACGGCAGCCGGCAGTGATGATCCTGGCCGGCGCAATTCAGGCGCGCTCTATGCCCGCCAAACCCCGTTGCGTCAAGCGCGCGAGCCCATTTCCGTGCGCAACTCGCCCGAACGCACCGATTCCAGCGCGTTGCTCAACACCTGCGCGATGGCCTCGTCGCCCATGCTCCGCACCATGAGCCCCAGCGATCCGCCGAGCAGCGCCGACGCTACGGCGACGGAGTCCAGATTTTGCCCGAGCATGTATTCGATCGCCTTGTCGACGATCGCCCCCGAATGGCTCAGATCGGAAGGAAGGTCCTCAGTCACGCCACGCTCTCCTTTTCCCGCGCATCGACCTGCTCGGCCGCCTGCAGCGCCCACATCCTCGAATACAGCCCGTCCTCGGCCAGCAGACGCGCGTGCGTGCCGCGCTCGGCCACTCGCCCGTCCTGCAGCACGATGATCTCGTCGGCGTCCACCACCGTCGACAGCCGGTGCGCGATCACCAGCGTCGTCCGGTCGGCCGAGACCAGCCGCAGCGCCGCGTCGATCTCCCGCTCCGTGCGGCTGTCCAGCGCGCTCGTCGCCTCGTCCAGGATGAGGATACGCGGATCCTTCAGGATCGTTCGCGCGATCGCCACCCGCTGCTTCTCGCCGCCCGACAGCTTCAGCCCGCGCTCGCCCACCCGCGTCGCATAGCCCTCCGGCAGGCTCGCGACGAAATCATGCACTTGCGCCAGCCGGGCTGCGCGCTCGATGTCGGCCTGCGTCGCGCCGGGCTTCCCGTAGGCGATATTGTAGCCGATCGTGTCGTTGAACAGCACCGTATCCTGCGGCACCACCCCGATCGCGGCGCGCAAGCTCTCCTGCGTCACGTCCCGCACATCGAGCCCGTCGATCTCCACCGACCCGGCCGACACGTCGTAGAAGCGGAACAGCAGCCGCGAGATGGTGCTCTTGCCCGCCCCGGTCGGCCCCACGATCGCCAGCTTCGACCCGGCCGGCACCATGAAGCTCACCCCCTTCAGGATGTCGCGGTTCGGGTTGTAGCCGAAATGCACGTCCCGGAACGCCACCGTCCCGGCCACGTCCGCCCCGGCGAGCCGCACCGCGCCGGGCCGGTCCGCGACCTCCTGGTGCACCGACATCAGCCGGAACATCGACTCCATGTCGACCAAGCCCTGCTTGATCTCGCGATACACGAAGCCCAGCAGGTTAAGCGGTTGATAGAGCTGCATCAGATAGGTGTTCACCAGCACGAATTGCCCGACCGTCATGGTGCCCTTCTGCACCCCGTCGGCCGCCATCAGCATCACCAGCGCGAGCCCCAGCGAGATGATCAGCGCTTGCCCGAGGTTCAGCATGTTGAGCGTCACCTGGCTGCGCACCGCCGCCCGCTCGTATCGCGCCCGCGCGCCGTCGAACCGGGCCGCCTCATGGGCCTCGTTGCCGAAATACTTCACCGTCTCGAAATTGAGCAGCGAGTCCACCGCCTTGGTCTGCGCGTCGCTATCCATGTCGTTCATCAGCCGGCGGAACTTCACCCGCCAGTTGGTGAACAGCAGCGTGAAGCCGATGTAGAGCGAGACCGCCGCGAACGTCACCGCGGCGAACCGCCAGTCGAACATCCGCCACAGGATAGCGGTGACCAGCAGCACCTCGAACAGCGTTGGCAGGATGTTGAACACCGCCAGCCGCAGCACCGCCTCGACCCCCGACGTCCCCCGCTCGATGGCGCGCGACAGGCCGCCGGTTTGCCGGTCCAAGTGGAAGCGCAGGCTCAGCCGGTGCAGGTGCTCGAAGGTCTTGAGCGCGACCTTGCGGATCGTGCGCTGCTGGACCGACGCGAACACCGCGTCGCGCAACTCGCCGAAACCGGACGATGCGATCCGCAGCAGCGCGTAGGCGCCGATCAGCGCCATCGGCACGGTCAGAATGTGGTCCTTCGGGGCCAGTGCGTCGACGGCGTGGCTGTACACCAACGGGATGTAGACGGTCGCCACCTTGGCCGCGATCAGGAACAAGGCCGACAGCACCACGCGCGCCCGTACGCCGGGAGCGCCGGGAGGCCATAGGTACGGCAGCAGGGTGCGGATGGTCTGCAGCCCGGTGCGCCCGTTGGCCGGGTCGGGCTGGAAATCGGTAGAACTCATGCAGCGTTATGTGGCGGTGCACCCCATCGAGGAGAAGTCACACGGCTGCATCCAGCCTATAACGGCGCTCAGATGGAACTGATCCGCCACATCCAGGCCTGCAACAACGCGATCCTCCCAGGCGACCGATTGCGGGTCTGGATCGAGGGCCAGCCTGTGGGCTGGGCGCTTCCCGCCACCGTCGACGCCGCCGCCGCACTGGGCGCGCACCGCGACGCCTCCGGGCTGACGCTCCCCCGCGGCCGGATCCAACCAATGACCCGCGCCCTGGCCGATCGTGGCCTGTTCCGCTGGCGCGACGAGGCGTTCGACATCCGCGCCGACCCGGACGGCCCGGTCCTGGCGCAGATCGACCGCGGCGCGCTGCCGAAATTCGGCATCGGCGCCGTCGGGGTCCACCTGAACGGCCTGGTCGGCGACCGCCTCTGGGTTGCCCGCCGTGCCCGCGACAAGCCGCTCGACCCGGGCAAGCTCGATCACCTCGTCGCCGGCGGCGTCGCGTCGGGCGACAGCGTGGCGGCAACCGTCATCAAGGAGGCCGGCGAGGAAGCGGGCCTGCCGCCCGGCCTGGCCGCCACGGCCCGCCTGGTCGGCCGCGTGCAGTACGCCATGGAACGCGACGAGGGACTGCGCCGCGACACACTGTACTGCTATGATCTCGAGCTGCCAGCCGATGTCGTGCCGGTGCCCGCGGATGGGGAGGTCGAAGCGTTCGAGCTCTGGCCGATCGAGCGGGTGCTCGACACGGTGCGGCGGACCGACGACTTCAAGTTCAACGTGAACCTGGTGCTGATCGACCTTTTTATCCGACGGGGCCTCCTCGCCGACGCCGAAGCCGCCTCGCTGACCGCGGCTCTCGGGACAGGGGTCCGTTGAATTTTTGTTAGGGGTTTGAGCGGATACTGGCAGCGCTCTACCCCAGGCATGAGATGTCTCGACTGATAGACAGCCCAACGAACACGTGGCCGAAGAGCTGTGCGAACTGTGCGGACGGGATCGCCGCGCCCTTCGCATTTTCGATGGCGTTTCAGCCCATCGTCGATCTGGCGCGCCGCCGCGTCTACGCGTACGAGGCGCTCGTTCGCGGGCCCGGCGGCGAGTCCGCCTTCAGCGTGCTCGACCAGGTCAACCCGCTCAATCGCTATGCCTTCGACCAGACCTGCCGGGTGATGGCCATCGAACTGGCCGCCCGCCTCGGCATCGTCGAGACGGGCGCCAAACTGTCCATCAACTTCATCCCCGGCGCGATGTATCAGCCGGAAGCCTGCGTTCGCGCCACCCTGGCGGCAGCGAAGCGGGCGGGCATCTCCACGGACATGATCGTGCTCGAGCTGACCGAGGATGAGCAGATCGTCAACGTCGACCTGCTGAGCCAGATTTTCGACGTCTACCGCCGCCACGATCTCCGCATCGCGATCGATGATTTCGGCGCCGGCTTCGCCGGGCTGGGCCTCCTCGCGCGCTTCCAGCCGGACGTGATCAAGCTCGATATGGAGGTTGTGCGCGGCGTCGACCAAAACCTGCGGCGCCGGGTGATCATCGCCGGCGTGTGCCGGATGGCGGCCGATCTCGGGCTCGATTTGGTCGCCGAAGGCGCGGAGACCGAAGCCGAGGTCTCGGCCTTGCGCGACCTCGGCGTGACGCTGATCCAGGGCTACTACTTCGCAAGACCCGCGTTCGAGGCCCTGCCCGCCGTCGCCCTGTAATCAGCCCTCGGGCGGCGCGGCGGCGATCGGAATGTCGCGCTCGCGGGAGTCGCCGCCGGGCTGGTCGCCCATTCCGGCGGGCTCGTCATCTTGCTCGTCGCCACCCTCGTTGTTGGCCTCCGAGGAGTCGTTGCGCCGGCCATAGCCCTGGTGCTGCTGGCCTTGCTGGCCCTGAGGCGGGCCGCCCTGTTGCTGTGACGCCGCCTGGTTCATCGCGTTCAGGATGCGGAAATAATGCTCCGCATGCTGGAAATAGCTCTCCGCCATGACCCGGTCGCCGCTGCTCGTCGCATCGCGCCCGAGTTGCAGATATTTCTCGAACAGTTGCTGCGACGTTCCACGCACGCGCAGGTCCGGGCCGATACTGTCAAACACATGGTTACGGTTGAGCGGGACGTTGCCGCTCTGGTGCCGAACGGGCCCCCCGCCGCCGCCGCCGCCGGCCCCACCGCGGTGATTGCGGCCCCGCATCCGCTTCATATTCATTGCCACAAAGGGTTGTCCTTAAACGGCCGCCAAGCCGATACGAGCCATCCTTCACGACGACACGAACGAGGCTGCAGCTGTGGGTGGCACATGTCGCGGCCGAAAACCGGCCGGCGTCACGAGCCGGGTCGATCCCCCGGGATCGCACTAGACAATAAACGTTTCCGCGCATCCTGCCAAGGGGCCGCCTCAACTCGCCCAGATCATCAATGCCCGCTCGATCCCAGCCAAGTCCCGCCGCGTCTCCGACCGCACCAAACCAGCCACCGCCGCGAGCGCCGTGACGGCAGCCCCCTGCCCCTGACCGAGTTCCAGAACAGCCAGCCCGCCCGGCGCCAGCAACCCTGGCAGTTGGCCGATGATCGCACGATAGGCGGTCAAGCCATCCGCACCGCCATCGAGCGCCCGCGCCGGCTCGAACCGCGCCACCTCCGGCATCAGCGCCGGCACGTCGCCCGACTCTATATAAGGAGGATTGCTCAGCACGAGGTCGAACCGCCCCTGCAGCGGCGCCGCCCAATCCGCGGCAACCATGGCGCAGCGCCCCGCCAACCCGAGCGCCTCAGCGTTCCGCTTGGCCAACGCCGCGGCGGCCGGGTCGCGGTCGACCCCGACGCCCCAAGCGGCATCGAACTCCGAGAGCGCCGCCAGCAACAGACATCCCGTCCCGGTCCCCAAGTCGAGAATGCGCCCGACCCCGCCCGGCCGCGCCGCCAGCACCGCCTCGATCAGCGTCTCGCTGTCCGCGCGCGGGATGAGCGTGGCCGGCGAGACGGCGAATCGCAGGCTCCAGAACTCCTGCCATCCCAGGATGTAGGCCAGCGGCTCGCGCGCCGCGCGCCGCGCGAGCATGGCGCGGAACCGCCCCGGGTCGAGGCCGCGGTCCGGCTCGCGCAGCAGGGCGGCCTGGTCGAGGCCGGTCGCGCCCTCCAGCAACAGACGCGCCTCGAACCGAGCCCCCTCGATCCCAGCCGCCGCCAGAGCCGCCGCCCCTGCGGCCAGCGCCTCCCGGACGGTGAGCGCCGCCTACTCCTGCGCCGCGAGCCGGGCCGCCTGGTCCTCGGCGGTCAGGCGATCGATGATCTCGTCCAGCTCACCCTGCATGACCCGGTCGATACTGTGCAGCGTCAGCCCGATCCGATGGTCCGACACGCGGCCCTGCGGGAAATTATACGTCCGGATCCGCTCGCTCCGATCGCCGGTGCCGACCTGGCCCTTGCGATCGGCCGCCCGCGTCGCCGCCTCGCGCGAGCGCTGCACCTCGTACAGCCGCGACCGCAGGACCTTCATCGCCTTGGCGCGATTCTTATGCTGGCTGCGCTCCTCCTGCATCGCTACCACCACGCCGGACGGGATGTGCGTGATCCGCACCGCGCTCTCGGTCTTGTTGACGTGCTGCCCGCCGGCGCCGGACGCACGGTAGACGTCGATGCGCAGGTCGCCCTCGTTGATGTCGACGTCGACCTCCTCGGCCTCCGGCAACACCGCCACGGTCACCGTCGACGTATGGATGCGCCCCTGGCTCTCGGTCGTCGGCACGCGCTGGACCCGGTGCACGCCGCTCTCATATTTGAAGCGGGCGAACACGTTGCGCCCGGTGATCTCGGCCACCGCTTCCTTGATCCCGCCCAACTCGTTGTCGGCATAGTCGAGCACCTCGACCCGCCAGCCATGGGTCGCGGCATATTTCTGATACATCTGGAACAGCTCGGCCGCGAACAGCCCGGCCTCGTCGCCGCCTGCCGCCGGCCGCACTTCCAGGATCGCGCTGCGCGCATCCGCCTCGTCCTTCGGCAGCAGCGCCAGCCGGATCTCCTGCCGCAACGCTGGCAGTTTCTCCTTCAGTTCGTAGAGTTCGGCCTCCGCCAGGGCCCGCATCTCCGGGTCCGCCAGCATCGCTTCCGCCTCGTCCTGCGCCCGCTCGGCGGCGCGCAGCTCGCCGATCCGCTCGACCACCGGCTCGAGCTCGGACAGCTCCTTGCTCGCCTTGGAGAACCCCTCGCCGCCCAGCCCCTCGCTGAGCATCGCCCGCAACTCGGCCGCACGCCCGACGATCATGTCCAGCCGGTTGTCGAGCGTCGCGCTCACCGCAGATGCTCGGCCAGGCGGTCGAGCGCGACCTCCTGCTGACCGCCGCCCGCGAGGTCACGCACCTGCGCCACCCCCTTGGCCAACTCGTCGCTGCCGATGATCACCGCCGCCCGGGCGCCGATCCGGTTGGCCCGTTCCATCCGCTTCTTGGCGTTGCCGCGGTAGGCCATCTCGGCCGCGATCCCCGCCGCCCGCAGCGCCTGCATCGCCTCGATGGCGACGGCCTCCTCGGCCGCGCTGCCCATCGGCACGACGGCGACCGGCGCCGGCCGGGTGGGCGGCACGGCCAGCAGCATCGCCAGCCGTTCGACGCCCGCGGCCCAGCCGACCGCCGGGATCGCCGGCCCGCCCATCTGCTGCATCAGCCCGTCATAGCGGCCGCCGCCCATGACGGTGCCCTGGGCGCCGAGCTGGTCGGTGACGAATTCGAAGGCGGTGTGGCTGTAGTAATCCAGCCCGCGCACGATCCGTGGGTTTTCGCGGAACGGCACCCCGAACCGCTCCAGATGCGCCTTCAACCCGGCGTAGAACGCCTCCGCCTCCGGCGTGAGCGACGCATAGACCGTGGGCGCATCGGCCACCAGCACGCGGTCGCCGGCGTCCTTGCTGTCGAGGATGCGCAGCGGGTTGTGCTCCAGCCGGGTCAGACTCTCGGCGGAGAGGCGGTCGCGGTGGGCGCTGAAATACGCCACCAGCGCCGCCCGGTAGGCATCGCGGCTCGCCGCGTCGCCCAACGTGTTGATCTCCAGCACGACGCTGTCGGCCACGCCGAGTGTTTGCAGGATCTGCCAGCCCAGCGCGATGATCTCCGCGTCGGCCAGCGGCTCCGGCGCCCCGATCAGCTCGGCGCCGATCTGGTGGAACTGCCGGTAGCGCCCCTTCTGCGGCCGCTCGTAGCGGAACATCGGCCCGGCGTAGAACACTTTCTGCGGCAGCGATTGCGTCAGCCCGTTGCTCAGCAGCGCCCGGCACACGCCGGCGGTGTTTTCCGGCCGGAGGGTGACGCTGTCGCCGCCGCGATCGTCGAAGGTATACATCTCCTTGGTCACGACGTCCGACGTGTCGCCGAGCGTGCGGGCGAAGACGCGGGTCTCCTCGAAGATCGGGGTGGCCCATTCCTCCAGGCCGTAGAGCGCGGCGACGCGTCGGGCCGTGTCGATCACATGGGCATGCCGACGCTGCTCGTCGCCGATCAGGTCCCGCGTGCCGCGCACCGGCTGTAACGCTTCTGCCAAGCTGGTTCCTTTCGAGGTGGGCTGAAGCCCACCCTACGACACGAGTTCGGCGCGTAGGGTGGGCTTCAGCCCACCGACTTACTCCGCCGCGACCAGCGCCGGCGTCGCCTCGGCCGCCAACGCCTCCGCCTTGCGCTCGACCAGCTCGATGATGTGCTCGATCATGTCGTTGCCATCCATCGTGTGGTCGGTCCGCCCGGCCGCATACACCATGTGCCGCCCGTTGCCGCCGCCGGTAACGCCGATATCCGTCATCAGCGCCTCACCCGGACCATTCACCACGCACCCGATGATCGACAGCGTCAGCGGCGTCTTGATGTGCTGCAGCCGGTCCTCGAGCTTCTGAACGGTGTCGATCACGTTGAACCCCTGCCGCGCGCAGGATGGGCACGAGATGATCTTCACCCCGCGATGCCGCAGCCCCAGCGACTTCAGGATGTCCCAGCCGACGAATACCTCTTCCTCCGGCTCGGCCGAGAGCGACACCCGCAGCGTGTCGCCCACGCCCGCCCAGAGCAGGTTGCCCAGCCCGATCGACGACTTCACGGTCCCCGCCCGCTTCGACCCGGCCTCGGTAATGCCAATATGCAACGGGTGGTCGCACATCTCGGCCAACTGCGTGTAGGCGGCGACCGCCATAAACACGTCGGACGCCTTCACGCTGATCTTGAACTCGTGGAAGTCGTGGTCCTGCAGGATCTTGGCGTGCTCCAGCGCGCTCTCGACCAGCGCCTCCGGATTCGGCTCGCCATATTTCTCCAGCAGATGCCGCTCCAGCGACCCGGCATTCACCCCGATCCGCATCGAACAACCATGATCCCGCGCCGCCTGCACCACCTCGCGCACGCGCTCCGGGCTGCCGATGTTGCCCGGGTTGATGCGCAGGCAAGCGGCCCCGCTCTGCGCCGCCTCGATGGCGCGCTTATAGTGGAAGTGGATGTCCGCCACGATCGGCACCTTCACCTGGCGCACGATCTCCTTGAGCGCGAGCGCGCTTTCCTGGTCGGGGCACGACACGCGGACGATGTCCACGCCCGCCTCTTCCGAGCGCCGGATCTGCGCGACCGTGCCGGCCACGTCGGTGGTCAGCGTGTTGGTCATGGTCTGCACCGTGATCGGCGCGTCGCCCCCCACCGGCACCGGGCCGACATGGATCTGCCGCGACTTGCGACGCTCGATCTGCTGATACGGCCGATAACTCATGATACTCTCCCAGGTGACCCTGTGCTGCCTGCTTCTACTGCGGACGCGGCTGGGCCGGCAACTTCACGCCCGGCGGCAGCTTGATCGCGTCCGGGTCGAGCGACATGTCGCGGCGCACGACACCGCTGGCCCCGAGCGGCGCGGCGGTGACACCGTCGACCACGACATCGGTGCCACCGGCGTTGCCGGTCGTCATGACCAGATTGGGTCCTTTCGGCACCGGCCAAGTCTCGCCCGACCGCATGACACGGTTCAGCAGCACCGCACCCTGCTTTTCGCGCACCTGCACGTAGGAATCCGCCTTGAATTTCAGCACGACGCGGCTGCCATCGACGATGGCCACGCTCGGCGCGGCGGCAGAGACGAGCGGCGTCGGCGTCAACGTGACCGGCACGGGGACCGGCACCGGGATGGCAGGCACCGGGCTCGGCACCGTGGCCGGGGCGGGCGGGACGGCGGGCGCCGGGCCGGACGAGGCCGGCGGCAGGATGGAGGCGATCTGCGGCGAGACGTGGCTCGATCCCGCGATGGGTCCGGCGCGATCGGCCAGCGGCGCCAGGCGCTCCGGCACCGGCGAGGTGCCCAATTCGTCATGCCGCACCGGCGAGAACTTGTACCAGGCCGCGTAGGCGCCGATGGCGATGATCAGCCCGAGCAGCACCACCGCCCCGGCCGGCACCCCTCGCTCCGGCACCGGCGCGGGAAACGACAGCTCGGTCTTGCGGTTCACTTCCTGCGATTCGGCGCGGAACCGCCGGGACACTTCGTCCGGATCGAGCCCGAGCGACGTCGCGTAGGTGCGCACGAAGCCGACGGCATAGGCCGCTCCCGGCAGATCGCCGATCCGCCCCTCCTCGATCGCCTCGAGGAACGGCAAGCGGATCCGCAGCCCTTGCGCCACGTCCTCCAGCGACCAGCCCAGGCGCAGCCGCGCCGCCCGCAACTCCGCGCCGACGCGCGATGCGCCGACGCCGGCACCGTCGGCACCGCTGTCTGCTGCGGACATCATGGCGCGCGCCTCATCGAACTCGGGTCTGCGAACTTCCATCGGACACTACCTGACCACGTCGCGCTTACGCGCGGCAACCCAGTCGCGTCGTCTAGCCCGGATGGCCCAGCTTGCCAACGTCACGGCCACGCCGGCTCAAAAACGCAGATCGCGCTCGCGCGCCCAGGAGGCAATCGGCTCGCGCAGGCTGGCCGGACCGGTCTGCGTGCGTCGCAGCGCGGTCAGCACCTCGCGCAGCGCGTGTAGATCGACCTTGGCGAGCACCGATTTCAGCCGCAACAGGCTCGGTGCCGGCATCGACAGCGTCGTGATGCCGATGGCCGCCAGCACCATCGCATCGAGCGGCCGCGAGGCATGCTCGCCGCAGACCGACACCTCCACGCTGGCCTGCTTGGCCGTCTCGACCACCCGCTCGAGCGCGTCCAGCACCGGGGAGGAGAGCAAATCATAGCGGTTGGCCAGGGCCGGGGCGCCACGGTCGGCGGCGAACAGGAATTGCAGCAGGTCGTTGGAGCCGATCGAGACGAAATCCGCCTCCGCCATCAGCGCCGGAAGCTGGAACAGCAGGGCCGGCACCTCGATCATGCTGCCGACGCTGAGCCGGCTCGGGGCCGGGCGCACCCGCGCCGCCTCCGTGAACAACAGGCTCTTGGCCGCCCGGAACTCGGCGACGGTCGCCACCATCGGGAACATGATCGATAGCGGCCGTCCGCCCGCGGCCAACAGCAGCGCGCGCAGCTGGCGCCGCAGCAAGGCGGGGCGGTCGAGCCCGATGCGGAGGCTGCGCCAGCCCATGGCCGGGTTCTCCTCGACCTGCGGCGGCGCCCCTTTCAGCATCTTGTCGCCGCCCAGGTCGAGCGTGCGGAAGCGGACCGGCCGGTCGCCGGCGGCGTCCAGCACGCGGGAATACAGCGCCGCCTGCTCCGGCACGTCGGTCACTTCGCCGCGGGCCAGCATGGCGATCTCGGTGCGGAACAGCCCGATGCCGTCCGCACCGGTTTTTTCGAGCTGCTCCATCTCCCGCGCGAGCCCGACGTTGAGCTGCAGATGCAGCCGGACCCCGTCCTGGCTCCGCGCCGGCAGCGCGCGCTGCACCGCGTAGCCGGCCTCCATCTCCTGCCGGATGTGCACCGCCTGCACGAAGGAGGCGCGGACCTCGGTGGCCGGGCGCAGGATGAGCTGGCCCTCGTCGGCATCGAGGATCGCCTCGTCGCCGCTCTCGACCGCCTCCAGCATGCCCGCCGCGCCGCCCAGCGCCGGCAGACCGAGCGCCCGGGCGAGGATCGCGGCATGGCCGGCCGTGCTGCCCTCCTCGATCACCACGCCCCCGATGCCGCGGGCATGCCATTCGAGCAATTGCGCCGGGCCCAGCCGGCGGGCGAGCAGGATCGCCCCGGTCGGGATCGCGACCGCGGTTTCGCCGCCATCGAGCGCGGCCAGCATCCGGTCGGCCATCTCCTCCAGATCGGCCAGCCGCTCGCGCAGATACGGGTCCTGGATCCGCCGCATCCGCTCGCGGACCTCGTGCGACACACGGTGGATCGCCGCCTCGGCGGACAGGCCGCTCATCACGGCTTCGTTGACCCGGCGCAGCCAGCCCTCGTCGGCCGAGACCAGACGCGTCGCCTCGAGCACCTCGCGGGCGCCATCCCCGTCGGGGCGGCTCTGCTCGATCAACTCGTCGAGCGCCTTCTGGATCGACGCCGACGCGGCCATGATGCGCGCCACCTCGGCCTGCGGATCCTCGGCCAGCAGCCGGCGGACCGGCGCGCCCATGCCATGCAGCACGACCGGCCCGATCGCCAGGCCCGGCGCGATCGGCGACGCCGCGAATTGCCGCGGCAGCACGCTGCCGAGCCCGTCGACGACGTCGCTCACCCCGCTCGCGGCCAGCAGCTCGGCCAGCAGCATCGCGACCGTCTCCAGCACGTCGACCTCGTCGTCGGTGTAGCGCCGCGGCAGCCGGTTCTGCACCGTCAGCACGCCCATCGTGCGGCCGGCTCGGCGCAGTGGCAGCGCAAGCAGCGAGGCGAACGGGTCCTCGCCGGTCTCCGGGCGGTAGGCGAAGGCCGGATGGCTCTGCGCGTCCGGCAGGTTCTGCACCGTGGCCGTCGCCGCCGCGATGCCGACGATGCCCTCGCCGACCCGCAGCCGCGTGCGCCCGATCGCGTCCGGATTGAGCCCCTGTGTCGCGGCGAGTTCCAGCGTGTCGCCGTTGCGCATCGCGTAGATGGCGCACACCTCGGCCGCCATCTCGGCGGCGATCAACACCGCGAGGTCCTGCAGCGCGGCGCTGCCGCCGGCCGATGGCGCCGCGCCGCCGGCCGCCATCATCTCGCGCAGCCGAGCCAATAAGCGGCGGCTGCTCGGCATTACGATAGCCGGGCGAACCGGCCGGGGTGCCGGCGTGCTAGAACGTCGTGGGCCTGGCTGACGAGTTCGCCGATGATGTCCGCGACCGGCTGCTCGGCGGTCACCATCCCGACCGACTGGCCCGCCATCAGCGACCCGGTCGCCACATCGCCGTCGATCACCGCGCGGCGCAGCGCGCCCGCCCAGAAATGCTCGATCGACAGCTGCCCTTCCTCGCGCGACAACTCGCCGGCCTGCACCCGGGCGATGATCTCGGCCTGATGGGCGAGGAAGCGCTGGGTGCCCTGGTTGGCCAGGCCCCGCACCGGAATGACCGGGAAGCGAGGGTCGAGCTGCACGCTCGGGATCGCGTCGCGGGCGCGCGCGGCGATGAAGGCCCGCTTGAAGTTCGGGTGCGCAATGCTTTCCCGCGCGGCGGCGAACCGCGTGCCGAGCTGCGCGCCGGACGCGCCCATCTCGAGGAATGCCAGCAACGCCTCGCCGCGGCCGATCCCGCCGGCGACGAACACCGGCACCTCGTCGATATGGGGCAGGATCTCCTGCGCCAGCACCGCCAGCGACACCGGTCCGATATGCCCGCCCGCCTCCGAGCCTTCGATCACCAGGGCGTCCGCGCCGCTGCGGACCAGCCGCTTGGCGATCACCAGAGCCGGGGCGAAACAGACGAGGCGCATGCCCGCCTCCTTCACCGCCTTGACGGCCTGGCCCGGTGGCAGCCCACCCGCCAGCACCACATGCCCGACCTTGGCGTCGCGGCAGACCCGGATCAGATCGAGCAATTCCGGGTGCAGCGTGATCAGATTGACGCCGAACGGGCGATCGGTCAGCGCCTGGGTAGCGGCGATCTCGGCCGCGAGCGCCGCCGGGCCCATCGAGCCGCAGGCGATGACGCCGAAGCCACCGGCATTGGAGATGGACGACACCAGCCGGCGTTCGCTCACCCAGCTCATCGCGCCGCCCATGATGGCATGCCGCGTGCCGAGAAACGCCCGGCCGCGGGCCGACAGCCGGTCGAATTCGGCGCGCACGGCGACCTCCGGCGCGAGGCCGTCCGCCGTCAGGTCGGGCTGCAGCGTATCAGGCATCGAGCCCGTACGCCGTGTGCAAGGCGCGCACGGCGAGTTCGGTATATTCCGCCCCGATCAGCACGCTGACCTTGATCTCGCTGGTCGATATGACCTGGATGTTGATCCCCTTCGCCGCCAGCGTGCCGAACATCGTATTGGCAATACCGGCATGGCTGCGCATTCCCACGCCGACGACGCTGATCTTGGCGACGTCGGGGTCGGTCAGCACCGCGCCGGCGCCGATCTCGGCGCTGCGCGCAGCCAGGATCTGCTCGGCCCGCGGCAGGTCGGAGCGGCCGACCGTGAAGGTCATGTCCGTCGTGCCCTCGGCCGAGACGCTTTGCACGATCATGTCGACGTTGACGTTGGCGGCCGAAAGCGGCCCGAAGATGGCAGCCGCCACGCCCGGCCGGTCCGGCACGTGGCGCAGCGTGATGCGCGCTTCGTCCCGCGAGTAAGCGATACCGGATACGACTGCCTGTTCCACGATCTCGTCCTCGTCCACGACCAAGGTGCCGGGCTTGTCCTCGAAGCTGCTGAGGACCTGCACGCGCACCCGCTGCTTCATCGCGAGCTCGACGCTGCGGGTCTGCAGCACCTTGGCGCCGACCGACGCCAATTCGAGCATCTCTTCGTAAGAGATTCTGTCCAGCTTCCGCGCCCGGGCGACGATGCGTGGGTCCGTCGTATAGACGCCGTCCACATCCGTATAGATGTCGCAGCGATCCGCCTTCAACCCGGCCGCGAGCGCCACGGCCGATGTGTCGGACCCGCCACGGCCCAGCGTGGTGATCCGCGACTCCGGGCCGAGCCCCTGGAACCCAGCAACGACGGGCACCCGGCCCTGCCGCATGTCGGCCAACAGCGCCTCGCCGTCGATGCCGGTGATCCGCGCCCGGCCATGCGCGCCATCCGTATGCAGCGGGATCTGCCAACCGGCCCAGGATCGCGACTCGACGCCGAGTTCCTGCAGCGCGATCGCGGTGAGCCCGGAGGTGACCTGTTCACCGGTCGCCACCACCGAGTCGTACTCGCGGGTGTCATGCAGCGCGGCGAGGCTCTGGCACCAGGCGACGAGCTGGTTGGTCACGCCGGACATCGCCGAGACCACGACGGCCACCTCGTTGCCGGCATCGACCTCGCGCTTGACCTTGCGGGCGACATTGCGGATGCGATCGAGGTCGGCCACCGAAGTGCCGCCGAACTTCATCACGATCCGCGCCATACCAACCTTGCCCGCTCCACCAAACACCACGACATACGGGCAGCATCTCGCATCGGCAACATGACCTCAGCGCAACCCGGCTCCGCCCTCCCGGAGGAAATCAGTAAATTCAACCGTTTGGCCGCCGAGTGGTGGGACCCGGCCGGCCCTATGGCGCCGTTGCATGCGATGAACGGGCTGCGGACGGGGTGGGTGGATGGCCGCGTGCCCACACGGGGCCGGCTACTGGACGTGGGCTGCGGGGCCGGGCTGGCGGCGGAGGCGTTTGCGCGCCTCGGCTACGAGGTGCTCGGCATCGACGCGGCGCCGGAGCCGATCGCGGCCGCGACGGCCCATGCCGCGGCTTCGGGGCTTGGCGTCGCCTACCGGGTCGCGACGGCGGAGGAGTTGGCCGCCGCGGGGATGCGATTTCCCGTCATCACCGCGCTCGAGGTGATCGAGCACGTCGCCGATCCCGCGCAGTTCCTGCGGCTCCTGGCGGGCCTGCTGGAGCCGGGGGGCATGCTGTTCATCTCGACGGTGAACCGCACGCTACGCTCCCTGGCCGTCGCCAAGATCGGCGCCGAATACATCGCCCGCATGCTGCCGGCCGGCACGCATGACTGGCGCCGCTTCGTCACCCCCGCCGAACTCGACCGGGCCGCCCGCCCGGCGGGCCTTCGATTAGCGGCGACCCAGGGCATGAGCTACGATCTCCGGTCCCGCACCTGGCGCGGATCCGCCGATCTCTCAATCAATTACCTCTCGATGTTGGAGCGGGTCTATTCGCCTGCTTCGCCCTGTGCCGAGGTCAACTCCGCCTGACACGCTTCTTTCAACGGCGGCAGATCCTCGCGCACGAGCTTCCACAGCACGGGCGCGGAGATCTGCTCGTAACCGTGGCGGAGGACGTTGCCGATGCCGGCTACCTTGCTCCACGGGATAGCTGGGCGCCGCTCCTTTATCTCTGCAGAGAGGTGACGGCTGGCCTCAGAGATAATCTCGATCCCCCGCTGGACGAGCCACTGGCGCTGCCAATCGCCTTCGAAAGCTTCGAGGGAGAGGTTATCCAGCACGCTCTCGACACGTTCGCATGCTTCGATCATGTCGCTCAGGCGTAGGTCGACGGAGCGCTTCACCATCAGAACACGGGGATAGCATCCGCCTCGACACGCGCGCGAATGAGTTTGTGAATGCTGTCGCGGGTCATGATGTCCGCGGGCCGGCCGAGGATGCGCGTAGCGGCCTCTTTCACGTCCATCAGTTCGAACAGACCAAACTCGCCGCGGGGGTAGTCGAAAAACAGATCGATGTCCGAGTCTTCGCGCGCCTCTTCGCGTCCGGTCGATCCGAACAGGTAGAGATGATCGACACCAAGCCGCCTCAGCTCGGCCTCGTGCGCCTTGAGCATGGCTATGGCGATGTCGCGTTTCATGCGCCCTGCTTATACTAGGCTTTGACGAACGTTAAATGGGCGGCCGCCCAGCCCCCACACCGCGGAAATGACACGCCACCGCATGCCCGTCCGCATCGGCCAGCAATGGCGGCGCCTGTTCCGCGCAGATCGGCTGCGCCAGCGGGCACCGGGTCCGGAACCGGCACCCCGAGGGCGGGCGGATCGGGTTGGGCACGTCGCCCTGCAGCACGATCCGCTGCCGCTTCAGCGTGGGGTCCGGGATCGGCACCGCCGAGAGCAGCGCTTCCGTGTAGGGATGCAGAGGGTTGCGATACAGCTCCCGGGCGTCGGCGATCTCCACCACGCGCCCGAGATACATCACCGCGACCCGGTCGCTGATGTGCTCCACCACCGATAGATCATGCGCAATAAAGAGGTACGCCAACCCCAGCCGCGCCGAGAGGTCCTCCAGCAGGTTGATCACCTGCGCCTGCACCGAGACGTCGAGCGCGGAGACCGGCTCGTCGCACACGATCAGCTTCGGCTCCACCGCCAGCGCCCGCGCGATGCCGATCCGCTGCCGCTGGCCGCCGGAGAACTCGTGCGGGAACCGGGTCATGTGGTCCGCGCGCAGGCCGACCGTCTCCAGCAGGTCGACCACCCGCTCCTCGCGCTTGCCCTTGGCCAGCCCATGGATTACCAGCGCCTCGCCGACGATCCCGCCGACCGTGTGACGGGGGTTCAGCGAGGCGAACGGGTCCTGGAAGATGATCTGCATGTCGCGCCGCATCCGCCGCAGCGCCTCGCCCTGCATCTGCATCACGTCGCGGCCCTCGAACCAGACCGTCCCGTCCGTCGGCTCGATCAGCCGCAGGATGCAGCGGCCGGTGGTCGACTTGCCGCAGCCGCTCTCCCCCACCAGCCCGAGCGTCTCGCCCGACTTGACCTCGAAGCTCACCCCATCGACGGCGTGCACCGCCGCGACCTCGCGCCCCAACACGCCGCCATGGATCGGGAAGCGCTTGGTCAGATTGCGCACCGAGAGAAGCGGGGCGCTCATAAGACGCACGCCATCGCATGCCCGGGCCCCACGCTCTTCAGCGGTGGCGGCGCCTGCACGCAGACGTCCATCACGAACTTGCAGCGCGACGCGAACCGGCAGCCCTTGGGCGGATGCAGCAGGCTCGGCACCGACCCGGGGATCTGCTCCAGCCGCTCCCTGTGCTCCGCATCCCGGTCCACGCGAGGAATCGAGCGGATCAGCCCCTGCGTGTAGGGATGCCGCGGGTTGGCGAACAGCTCGCCGACCGACGCCTCCTCGACCACCTTGCCGGCATACATCACCACCACGCGCTGCGCCCGCTCGGCCACCACGCCCATGTCGTGGGTGATCAGCATGATCGACATGCCGAGCTTGGCCTTCATGTCGTCCAGCAATTCGAGGATCTGCGCCTGGATCGTGACATCCAGCGCCGTCGTCGGCTCGTCGGCGATCAGCAGCTTCGGTTGGCAGGCCAGCGCCATCGCGATCATCACCCGCTGCCGCATCCCGCCGGAGAACTGGTGCGGATAGTCCCGCACCCGCCGCTCCGCATCCGGGATCTGCACCAGCTTGAGCATCTCGACCGCCACGTCGGTCGCCGCCCGCCGCGAGATGTTGCGGTGTGCCCGCACCGCCTCGCCGATCTGCTCGCCGACCCGGTAGATCGGGTTCAGCGACGTCATCGGCTCCTGGAACACCATCCCGATCTCGCGCGACCGGACCTCGTCCATCGCCGACGACGACAGCTTCAGCAGGTCACGCCCGTGCCACAGGATTTCGCCTGATTCGAACCGGCCCGGCGGCATGTCGATCAATTTCAACACGCTGCGGGCGGTAACGGTCTTGCCGCAGCCGCTCTCGCCGACCACGGCCAGCGTCTGGCCCGCCTCGATGGCCATGCTGACGCCGTCGACCGCGCGGACGATCCCCTCATCCGTCTTGAACGCCGTCACCAAATTCTTGATCTCGAGCAGCGCCGTCAAAGAACGCGCCTCGGGTCCAACGCGTCGCGCAAACCGTCGCCGATGAAGTTGATCGCCAGCACGGTGACGAAGATCGCCGACCCCGCCGCGATGGCCCAGTGCGGCGCCACGTCCAGCGTGTCCTTGGCGTCGAACAGCACCCGCCCCCAAGTCGGGATGTCCGGCGGGAAGCCGAGCCCCAGGAATGAGAGCGTCGATTCCGCGATGATGGCCGACGCCACCTCGATGGTCGCCGCCACGATCACCGGGCCCAGCGCGTTGGGCAGGATGTGCATCGCCACCAGCCGGAGCCGCGACGCGCCCAGCGCCCGCGCCGCCTCGACGAACTCCTTCTCGCGCAGGCTGAGGAACTGCGCCCGCACCAGTCGCGCCACCGGCATCCAGCGCAGGCCCCCGATGACGATGACGATCATCAGGAACACGCCGCCCTGCGCCCCGAACACCTGCTTCAGCGCGTCGCGGAACAGATAGATGATGAGCAGCAGCAGCGGCAGTTGCGGCAGCGACAGGAACAAATCCGTCACCCACATCAACAGAGTGTCGAGCCAGCCGCTCGCCATGCCGGACAGCGAGCCCACCGCGATCCCGACGATGACCGCCACCAGCATCGCCGCGAACCCGACCGCCAGCGAGATGCGTCCGCCATAGAGCAGCCGGGCCAGGATGTCCTGCCCGAGATCGTCCGTCCCGAGCGGATGCTCCGCCGTCGGCCCCTGCAGCATGGCCGAGAAATCGATGTCGTTGATCGCCACCCGCCACACCAGCGGCCCGATCATGATCACGGCCACCATCAGCAGCAGCAACACCAGGCTGACCAGCGCCAGCCGATGCTTGCGGAACCGCCGCCACGCATCCTGCCCCGGCGTGACCCGGTGCCTGGCTCCGGCCAACGCCGGGCCGCTCTCGAGCGCCGTCTCGACGGCAGACGCCGCATCACTCATCATTCGTCACCCCCGGGCTTGACCCGGGGGCCCACGGTGCCGAAAGCGCGGCGCGTGCCGCCCTGGGTTGCCGGGTCAAGCCCGGCAATGACGGGTATCACCGGAACGCGATCCGCGGGTCGAGCCAGCCATACAGCAGGTCCGCGATCAAATTGAACAGCACCACCAGGATCGCGAACACGAACGTCACCCCCATCACCACCGGCGTGTCGTTCGCCAGGATCGACGAGATCAGCAGCGACCCGATCCCCGGCACGCGGAAGATCTGCTCGGTGATGATGGCGCCGCCGAACACCACCGGCATCTGCAGCGCCACCAGCGTCACCACCGGGATCATGCCGTTGCGGACGATGTGCCGCATCACCACCCGCGCCTTGCCGATGCCCTTGGACCGCGCCGTCGTGACGTAATCCAGCCGCACCACGTCGAGGATCGACGAGCGCACGTAGCGCACCAGCGAGGCGCCTTGAAACAGGCCCAGCACCAGCACCGGCATGATCGACTGCTTGATCATCTCGCTCCACCAGGCCAGCCCGGTCGCCTGCAAGTCGGAGCGGAACACCGTCGGGAACCAGCCGAGTTCCACGCTGAACAGCAGGATCATCAACAGCCCGGTGAAGAACGTCGGCAGCGAGAAGCCCACGAACGCCAGCGTGTTGGCCACCTGGTCGAACAGCGAATACGGCTTCAGCGCCGCCAGCACGCCCACCGGCACCGCGACCAGGATCGCCAACACCTGCGCCGCCCCGATCACCGCCAGGGTCACCGGGACGCGCTGCAGGATCAGCGTATCGACGTCCATGCGGCTGACGAACGAGAACCCCCAATCGCCCCGCGCCATAGCCGTCAGCCAGTGCAGGTAGCGGGACCAGACGGGGTCATCGAGGCCGAACTTGGCCCGCAGCGCGGCCTGCACTGACGCCGGGACGTTCGGATTGCTCGCGAGCTCGCCGAATGGATCGCCCGGCGCCAACGCCAGCACGGTGTAGAGGATGAGACTGATCCCGAGCAGGCTCGGGATCGCGATCAGCGTCCGCCGCAGCAGATACGCGCCCGACACGGCGGTTCAGGTCTCCTTCCACCAGTTCGGCAGCGAGCCCATCTGGCTCTCGAACCCGCTCGGCTTGGCGCGCAGCTTGTTGTTCAAGCCGCTCACGATCGGCCTGTAGACGATCGGCAGCACGACATGGTTCTTGCAAGGCAGGTCGTTGCATTCAATCAACAACTGTGCCCGCTTGATCGGGTCGAGCTCGTATTGCTGTTTGTCCCAGACGTCGTCGTATTCCTTGCTCTGCCAGCGCGAGATGTTGCGGCCCTGCCACTTGTTCGACTTCTGTGCCGCCTCCGCGCCATAATATTGCCGCATCCAGAGCGCCGGATCCGGCGTATCGGCGGTGGTGTTATACATCTGGAGGTCGGCGTAGAACTTGGAATACGTGTCCGGGTTGGCCACATCGGACGAGAAATACACCGACGCCACCACGGATTTCAGCTCGAGGTCGATCCCCGCCTTCTGGCACGCCTGCTTGAACACCTGCTGCGTCTTCTGCCGCGGCTGGTTGATCGAGGTTTGGAACCAGAATTTCAGCTTCTTGCCGCCTTTCTCGCGAATGCCGTCCGCGCCGGGCTTCCACCCGGCTCCCTCCAGCAAGGCCACCGCCTTCTCGATGCTGAACTCCATCTTCATGTTCGGCGAGTCGTATTTCTTCGGCACGGTGACGAAGTTGGGCGTCGCGACGCCGCCGCGCCCGTAGATGTATTTCTGCACCGCATTGCGGTCGAGCAGGAGATTGAGCGCCTCGCGCACCACCGGGTCGGACAGCACCGGATGCTTGGTCTTGATGCTCGACCGCTCGCCGTCCACCTCGACGTTCGGATCGGTCGCGTTGCACTGCACGAACTCGATCGAGGGGCTCTCGCTGATATAGACGTGCCCGGTGCCGCCCTTCTCGAGCCGGGTCAGTACGTCTTCTTCGACCTGCAGGTTCCAGGCGTAGTCGAACTCGCCGGTCTGCAGCACCGCCCGCGCCGCCGAGGCCGCGTCGCCGCCGCCCTTCATCTCGATCGCGTCGAAATACGGCTTGTTGGCCTCGTGGTAATCCATGTTGATGGTCCCGGAGACGAGGTCGCCGGGCCGGAACTCGCGGAATTTGTAGGGTCCGGTGCCGACCGGCGCCAGGTTGGTCGGCGCGTCGCGCGAGGCCGCCCCGGTGAATTTCTCGAACAGGTGCTTCGGGATCAAGCACCCGTAATTGCCGACGAAGGTATCGGCCCAGAAGGGCTGCGGCTGCGGGTAGATGACCTTGATCGTGTGGTCATCGACCTTCTCGACCTGGACGTCCTGGTATTTGCCGATCGTCACCGCCGCCGTGGCCGGGTCACGCCCGTATTGCCAGTTGAAGACGCAGTCATCGGCGGTGAACGGCATGCCGTCATGCCATTTGACCCCCTGCTTCAGCTTCCAGGTGACCGACTTGCCGTCCTCGGCCAGGCCGCCGTTCTCCCTGGACGGGATCTCGGCGGCCAGGACCGGAAACAGATTTCCTTCCGCGTCCCAGCCGGCCAGCGGCTGATAGAAGATGCGGCAGGCGTCCTGATCCTTGGTGCCGATCGCAAAATGTGGGTTGAGCAGCGTCGGTGCCTGCCACCACAGCGCCTTCACCGTGCCGCCGCCGCCGCGCTTGGTCGGCTTGTAGCTGCCGTCGCCGGCAGGCTGCGCGTGCGCCACGCCGCCGATGGCCAGCAACTGCGTCGCCATCGGCGCCGTCAGCCCGGCGAGCACCAGCCGCCGCATGAAGCCGCGGCGCGACAAGCGGCCAAATTTGACGTCATTGATTAGCGTTTGAAGATTCGGAACCATAAACCACCCTCGGGATACCCTCAGATGATCAGGTCCATACGCAGGAATCAATGCCGGCGTGCATCCCGCGCAGGGCTGGGCGCATCTTCCGCCGGCTCGCCCCTGCACCGCGGCGTCATGAAGCCTATCTAAAGTTGATGGCCTATCCCATCCCCAGTCCGACGGCAGGCATCTTCCGGATCATGGCGCCGGTCAAGCAGGCGATCGCGTCGGAAGTGTCCGCGATCTTCAACGACAAGAGCCGCGGCGAGCGGCCGGTGATGCGCCGCGGCGATGGCTGGTTCAACCCGGCCTCCGTCGTGTGGCGCGTGCATGGCGACATCACCGGCATGATGGTCGGCGGCGTCGCCGCGCTCATGTTGCAGATGCTCCACCCCGCCGTGCTCGCCGGCGTCTGGGACCATTCGCAGTTCCGCAGCGACCTGAACGGCCGCCTGCGCCGCACCGCCCGGTTCATCGCGCTGACCACCTACAGCAGCGCCGAGCAGACCGAGGCGGCGATCGATCGGGTGCGCAAGATCCACGGCTACGTCGGCGGCACCCTGCCGTCGGGCGAGCCGTACCACGCCAACGACCCCGAGCTGCTCGCCTGGGTGCACGTCACCGAAGCCACCAGCTTCCTCGAAGGCTGGGTCCGCTACGCCGAGCCGAAGATGACGCTGGCCGACCAGAACCGCTACTTCGCCGAGATCGCCCGCGTCGGCCGCGCCCTCGGCGCCGACCCGGTGCCCACCACCAAGGCCGAAGCCCGCCGCCTGATCAACGACATGCGCCCCAGCCTGAGCGTCGACGACCGCACCCGCGAGGTCGCGCGCATCCTGCTGACCAAACGGGCCGACAACCCGATCGCCGAGCCGCTGCAGCAACTCACCATGCAGTCGGGCCTCGACCTGCTGCCCGACTGGGCCCGCCGCATGCACGGCATCCCCAAGCCCCCGTTCCGCCCCCTACTCCGCGCCGGCACGATGGGCGTGGCGCGCACGCTGCGATGGGCGTTTGCCTAGAACGTATGCCGCTGATCCTCAGCAAGCACATCGCGTCGGAGATGAGCGGCCGAGGCATCCTTCTTAGCTACATAGAGCTAGCGATCTCGGAGCCTGCCCTGCAGGTCGCCGACCCCGTCGATCCCACCCTGACCCGCTCCTACCGCAGGATTGCCGAGTTCGGAAATCGAACGCTGCGAGTTGTGCACCGTCCGCATGCAGCCGATATCTTCATCGTTACGGCCCACTGGGATCGAGGAATGCAGCTATGAGGGTTAACTACGATCGGGAGGCCGACGTCCTTCACGTCCTTCTCGTTGAGGGACAATCCGACGCCTCCCAAGAGGTTGCGCCTGGTGTCTATATCGAGACAGACGTTGCTGGCCGCGTCGTGGGAGTCGAGATCACGAGCGCCAGCCAACGGAGCGACGTTCGCGCCTCGGCGACACAGGCGGCGGCCTAAACGTAGATCATCTTCCGCGTCATCCCGCCGTCCACCACGAACTCCGCTCCGGTCACGAACCCGCTCTCCGCCCCGAGCAGGAATGCCGCCATCGCAGCCACGTCCTCCGGCCGCCCGACCCGGCCCACCGGATGCTGCGCCCTGTCCGCCTCGCTCAGTTCCTCTCCCGCCACATCGATCCAGCCCGGGCTGATGCAGTTCACCCGCACCTCCGGCCCCAGGCTGATCGACAGCGCATGCGTCAGCGCCACCAGCCCGCCCTTGCTGGCCGAATAGCTCTCGGTATCCTTCTCGCTCATGTGCGCCCGCGTCGACGCGATGGCCACGATCCCGCCCTGGGCCGCCCGCAGCATCGCCTCGCCCGCCCGGGCCAGCAGGAACAGCGCCGTCAGATTGGTCGCCAACACCCCGGACCACTCCGCCAGCGTGAGCGCCGCCAACGGCTTGCGCACCATCCGCCCCGCATTGCTGACCACCGCATCGAGCCGGCCCTCGCGCGCCGCGACCTCATCGGTCAGCGCCTGCACCGCCGCCTCGTCACCCACATCCGCCACCACGCCGCGCAGGCCGGCGACGGCCGGGCCCGGGTTGCGGTCGACCCCCACCACGCGCCACCCATCCCCGGCCAGCCGCGTCCCGATCGCGAGCCCGATCCCGCGCGCCGCTCCGGTCACGATTGCGACTTTGCTCACCGACATCATCTCTCCACCCTTGGCGTAACGGCAGCCGACTGCTGTTCTGCCTCCATGAGATACACAGGAAACGCGCCAATGCCCTCCATGACGCGCCGCACCGCCCTGGCCGCCGCAACAGCCGCGACCTTCCTCCCGCGCGCCCGCGCCGCCGCGCCGGTCAAGATCGGCTCCAAACTCGACACCGAGGCGGCCCTGCTCGGCAGCATGATCTTGCTTCTGCTCAAAGCCGGCGGCATCCCCACCGAGAGTCGCCTGCGCCTCGGCCCCACCAAGATCCTGCGCGCCGCCATCCTCTCCGGCGAGGTCGACATCTATCCAGAATACACCGGCAACGGCGCCTTCTTCTTCAACCGCGAGACCGACCCGGCTTGGAAGAGCGCCAAGGAGGGCTACGACCTCGTCCGCAAACTCGACGCCGAGGCCAACCGCCTCGCCTGGCTGCCGCCCGCGCCGGCGAACAACACCTGGGGCATCGCCGTCAACGGCGCCTTGGCCGACAAGGAGAAGCTGAAAACGCTGGAGGATTTCGCCCGCTGGGCCAGCGCCGGCGGCGTCAGGCTCGCTGCCTCGGCCGAGTTCGTCGAGAGCCCGGCCGCCCTACCCGCCTTCCAATCCGCTTACGGTTTCAAACTCGCCGCCAACGAGCTCGTCATCCTCGCCGGCGGTGACACCGCGGCCACCGAGCGCGCCGCCGCCGAGGGCACGTCCGGCGTCAACACGGCCATGGTCTATGGCACCGACGGCGCCATCGCCGCGCTCGACCTGCGCCTGCTGGACGACACCAAACACGCCCAGATGGTCTACGAGCCAAGCCCGGTCATCCGCCAGGCCGCGCTCGACGCCAACCCGTCCATCCCCGGCCTGCTCGCCCCTGCCTTCGCCGCGCTCGACGGCACCGTGCTGCGGACGCTGAACGCCAAGATCGCCGTCGACGGCGAGGACGTCACCGCCGTCGCCACCGGCTGGCTGAAGGAGAAGGGACTGCTGAAATAGGTGCGGCGCGTTCAGCTTCCGCTGCTGGCGCTCGCCGCCGCCGCGCTGATCCTGCTCCCCTTCCTGCGCCATGCCCGTAATCGGCTCCTCTCCGGCGAGCCGATCGGTATGCTCGCCGCGGTCGGCTTCGCCGGTCCGCTCTGGACCGCCACGCTCGCCCTGGCGCTGGTGATGCTCGTCCTGCCGCTGATCCGGCCCACGCCCGCCGCGTCTTGGGCCGGCCTGTTCGGCGCCGGCCTGGCCCTTGCCGCGGCCGCGGCGATCGGGGCGGTGGCCGCCGACCACCTCGCCGCCGGCGCGGCCCCGTCCGCCCGCACCTCGCTCGGCGCCGGCGCTTGGCTGTTCGGCGCCGCCCTCCTGCTCGTCGCGTCCGACACCGCGCGGCGCCTGCGTTACGGCTGGGCCGCGATCCTGCCCGTCTTCGGCCCGCTCGCCGCCTTTCTGGCCGTCGGCACCCTGGCACCCCTCTCGCTGCTGCGCGAATACGCCGCGCAACACGACGCCTTCCGCGCCGCATTCCTGCAGCACATCCTGCTGGTCCTCGGCGCCCTGGTCCCGGCCCTGCTGATCGGCGTGCCGCTCGGGATCGCCGCGCAGCGCCGGGCCGGCGTGCGCCGGGTCGCGTTCCCGGCGCTCAACCTGATCCAGACGATCCCCTCGATCGCCTTGTTCGGCCTGCTGATCGGCCCGCTGTCCTGGCTCGGCACCCGCGTGCCGGGCATCTCCGGCATCGGCACGGTCCCCGCCCTCATCGCGCTGGTGCTGTATTCGCTGCTGCCGATCGTGCGGAACACGGTCGAGGGCCTCGACGGCGTGCCCCGCGCCGTCCGCACCGCCGCGCACGGCATGGGCCTGAGCCCGGCCCAGACCTTCCTCCAGGTCGAGGCCGCGCTCGCGCTGCCCGTGCTGCTCTCCGGCCTGCGCGTCACCGCCGTGCAAGCGGTCGGCCTCGCCGCGGTCTCGGCGCTGATCGGCGCCGGCGGCCTCGGCGCCATCATCTTCCAGGGCCTGTTCGCCAACGCGCTCGACCTCGTCATCCTCGGCGCCCTGCCCGTCATCGCGCTGGCCGTCGCCGCCGACCTGCTGTTCCGACTGCTGACCGCCTGGTCCCGCACGGCCGTGGGAGGCCTGGCATGATCGAGCTGAAGAACGTCAGCCGGCGCTACGCCGGGTTCTCCGCCCTCGACGACGTCTCGCTGAGGATCGAGGCCGGCGAGATCCTCGTGCTCATCGGCGCCTCCGGCTCCGGCAAATCGACCCTCCTGCAACTCATCAACCGCCTGCAGGACCCCACCTCCGGCACCGTCAGCGTCAAGGGCGAGGACATCGCCCACCTCGCCCCCGAACAGCTTCGCCGGCGCATGGGCTACGTCATCCAGGGCGGCGGCCTGTTCCCGCACTGGACCGTGGCGCGCAACATCGGCACCGTGCCCCGCCTGCTCGGCTGGGACCGCGCCCGCATCGCCGGCCGGGTCGGCGAATTGCTCGACCTGCTCCGCCTCGACGCCGCCCGCCTGCGCGACGCCTACCCGCACATGCTCTCCGGCGGCCAGCAGCAGCGCGTCGGGGTCGCCCGCGCCCTCGCCGCCAACCCCGCGATCCTGCTCATGGACGAGCCGTTCGGCGCCCTCGACCCGGTCACCCGCGCCGAGCTACAAGGCGAGGTCCGCCGCATCCATCAGGAGACCGGCTGCACCATCGTTTTCGTCACCCACGACATGGACGAGGCCCTCAGCCTGGCCACCCGCATCGCCGTCATCGACCGCGGCCGCCTGATCCAGCTCGGCACCCCGCTCGAGCTACTGACCCGGCCCGCCACCGAGCAGGTCGCCCGCTTCATCGGCACGACCGACCGCGGCCTCAAGCTGCTCGGCGTCCAGCGCGTCGCCGACCGCCTCCGCGACCGCGCGACCACCGCCGGAGAGCCCGTCCGCGACGACCTCTCCCTCAGTGCCGCCCTGTCCGCGATGGTGATGCGCGGCCAAGACCGCCTCCCCGTCAGCGACCCGGCCGGCGACCCGATCGGCACGCTCCACCTCGCCGATCTCGTGCGCCCGGCGTGACCGCCTTCCTGGTCCTGCTCGCCATCCTGCTGCTCGCCACCTTCGGCCTCGGCGACACGGCCCCGCTGTTCGCCGCCCTGTTCCCCGGCCTCGACAACCCGGTCTACCGCCAGGACGGCTTCCCCGCTCTCCTCCTCGGCCATGTCGAGATCGTCGCCGCCGCGAGTGGCGTCGCGGTCGTGCTCGGGGTAGCCGCCGGCATCGCCGTGACCCGGCCGGCCGGGCGTGAGTTCCGCGGCCTGCTGGAGACCGTCGCCGCCACCGGGCAGGCTTTCCCGCCCGTCGCCGTGCTCGCGTTGGCCGTCCCGGCCATGGGTTTCGGCGCCGCGCCCGCGGTCGTGGCGCTGGCGCTCTACGGCCTGCTGCCGGTGGTGCAGAACACGATCGCCGGGCTCGAGAACACGCCGGCGGACGCGCGCATCGCCGCCGCCGGCATGGGCCTATCGCCCGCGCAGATCCTGTTCCGCGTCGAACTTCCGCTTGCCGCCCCGGTCATCCTCACCGGCGTGCGCCTCAGCGTCGTCATCGGGATCGGTACGGCCGCCATCGCGTCCACCGTCGGCGCCCGCACCCTCGGCCTGCCCATCATCGTGGGCCTCAACGGCTCCAACATCGCGTACGTACTACAAGGCGCACTGCTGGTGGCCCTGCTCGCCATCACCCTCGACCAGGGCTTCGAAGCGCTCACCCGGGCCACGACGGGATGGCGCCGTCAGCGTTAACCTGTCCTTAGTTGTTGCCCGGTATCGTCGGATGCTACAGGGGGCTACTTTTCACACAGGCCATTCTTCACACGGGATTGCCGATGCTGCGTTCATCCGCCCTCGCCATCGCCGCGGCCGAGCCCGACGGCACCGTGAGCTACGAGGTCGAGGCGCCCAACGGCGGCAGCGTGGAGAACCACACGGCGGCCATCATTATCGGGTCGGAGGGCGTGACTCAGGTGACGCCCGAGCTCGGCCGCTGATGCGCCACCTCTTCGCCGCACTTCTGCTGTTGCGGGCCGGGACCGCCCTCGCGGCGCCGTTCGACACGTATCAGCTCATCATGTGGCAGGAGCGCACGCCCGCCCAGCTCGAGGGCCTCAAGCAGCTCGGCTTCACCGGCGCCAAGCTGCGCGCCACCGGCGGTCAGATCGACCCGGCCGAACTCGCCGCCCACGTCGCCTCCGGCCTCCCCTGGTTCCTCGAAAACATCGCTACCGATTTCTACGCGCCCTACCACCGCTATACGCCCGGCAAGGCCGTCACCTGGCTGTTCGACGCCGCCAAGGCCCGCCGCCGGCAGCACCCGGCCGACAACAGCGTCTTCATCCGCGAGCCCAGCCTCTCCGATCCGGCCTGGCAGGCCCGCATCGCCGACCGCCTGCAACACCTCGTCGCCACCCAGTCCCGCTACCGCCCGCTCTACTACAACCTCGCCGACGAGGCCGGCATCGGCGACCTCGCCGCCGCCTGGGACGCCGACATCGCGCCCGCCTCGCTCGCCGCCTTCCGCGAGTGGCTGCACACCCAATACCCGAGCCTGGCCGCCCTGAACCTCGAATGGGGTACCGATTACCCGAACTGGGACGCGGTCCAGCCGATGCTGACGGACGCCGCACTGGCCCGGACCGACGGCAATTACGCCGCCTGGGCCGACTTCAAGGCCTGGATGGACGTCGCCTTCGCCCGCGCCGTCCGCGCCGGCACCGAGGCGGTGCATCGCGCCGACCCGGTGGCGCTGGCAGGTCTGGAAGGCGGCCAGCTGCCGGGCTGGGGCGGCTACGATTATTTCCAGCTCGCGCCCACGGTCGACGTGTTGGAGATCTACGACGAGGCCAACAACGTCGCCATCGCGCGCGCGGCCAATCCGGACGCGATCCTGCTGCGGACCAGCTTCGGCCCCGGCGACGGCGCCGAAGCGTGGCGCAACCTGCTGCAGGGCGGCCGCGGCACCGTGGTGTGGGACGAGGGCGACCAGGTCGTCCACCCCGACGGCAGCCCGACCCCGCGCGGCACCGAACTCGCCCGCCTCGCGACCGCCATCCGCGCCGTCGCTCCGACGCTCATGGCCAGCCAGCCCGACCGCGACCGAGTGGCCGTGCTGGTGTCGCAAGCCAGCTTCCGCCTGCAGTGGCTGCTCGACCGACGCACGGGCGCGCCGTGGTCCGACCGCGACGCCGGCCGCGAATACGAGGACAATGCCTGGCGCGCGAGCCGCCGGGAGACGCTGCAACGGCTCTCCGCCCTGGGCGTCCAACCGCATCTGATCTCCTCGGCGATGCTCGAGGCCGGCGTGCTGGGCCGCGAGGGCGTCCGCGTGCTGCTCCTGCCGCACGCTCTATCGCTGTCCGACGCCGAGCTTGCCGCGATCCGCGCCTTCGCCGCGGGCGGCGGCACCGTGCTCGCCGACACCGAGCCGGGCCTGTTCGACGGCCATCTGCGCCGCCGCGATCAGCTTCCGCTGCCCGCCATCGCCTCGGTGTCCGAAGCCATCATGCGGCGGGGCGGCCTCCCCGACGCGGCCCTTCTCGACGGCGAGGCCGAGCTGCTGCGAGCGGCCGGCGCACCGCCCCGCGCGACCTTCCGCGCGCCTAGCGGCAGCCGCGCCACGGGTATCGAAGCGCGCTGGTTCCGCCACGGCGGCGCGCAACTCCTCTCGTTGCAAGCGAGCGCGCCCTACGCGGCCCCCTACCGGATTGCCGTCGAACTCGCCCTGCCGGCCAGGATCCGCGATCTGCGCGCGGACACTGCGCCGGCTGTCGCCCAGCAATTCACCGTCGGGCTCGACCCGGCGGAGCCGTCGATCCTGGAGATTACCGCCCCATGATGCGGCGGCGCTTCGCTCTGATGCCGATGTTCACCTGGTGCCATTCGCCGGACCGGCGGAACCGCACCGGCACGACGCTCCCCAAGGCACGCCCTGCCATCGCCGCAGCGACGTCCGATGCGACGAACAGTTCGCGGTCGCCGATCCTTTGCAGGATATCGGTGGGCCGGATGCCGACCTTCTCGGCCGGACTCCCCCGGGCCACGCTGAGCACCACCACCCCGGCCAGCGTTCCGGCCTTGCCCTCGTCCGTGCTGAGCGTCTTGACCCCGAGCCACCCCTGCACGAGCCGGACCGGCCCCGGCTCCACCGCGACGGCCGCCGGCAGGCCGGTGCCGCGCGAGTCCGCCAGAAAGTCACGCACCAGCGTCGCCAGCGCCGACAAATCCTGCAAGATGCTCGCCGAGAACGCGGCCGGGGTCACCGAGAACACCGCGACGGTGCCCAGCGTATAGCCGCCACGATCGATCAACGGGGCACCGGCGTAACATCTCAGCCCGGGGGTGCCGTGCACCAACTCGTGCCGCCAGAAACGCGGGTCGGCAAGGCCGTCCGGCACCAGCAGCGGTGCCGCGCTGCGCACCACCGCATCGCAGTAGCTGTTCTCGCGCGGCGCGTCCGTCCGCGTGAAGCCGAAGGCGCCGCCGAACCAGACGCGGGACGCGTCGACGAACGACACCGCAGCCTTGGTGGCGGCCAGGCTGACGGCCGCTTCGCGAGACAGGCGCGACAGCACCTCCACAGCGGCCGGGTCCAGCGTGCGGTAGGATTGCAGCGCCGCGAGCCGGGCTTCCTCGATGATGGTCTCGAGCGGCTTGTGCACATCCGCTTTTATTTGTTCCGTAAGCAACCTGGCCGCCTTGTCGTGCTCAACCGCTGATTGTGGGTAAATCACGAATGTTTGATGTTTACAAGGGCGTGTTAGGGGCGCTGCTGTTCAGCGCTGCCGAAAATAGATGACGACACCCGCCTGCTACCCTAGAATTCATTCGTGAATAGTCTTGCTCCCGCCAAGGCACGCCTGCAGATCGAGGTGGTCCACGACCTCGTTTGCCCTTGGTGCTACCTGGGTGTCCGGCGCTTGTTCCGCACCATGCGCCGGCGCCCGGACCTGCTCTATGATCTCGCCTGGCGCCCGTTCCTGCTCAATCCAGACATGCCGCGGCTGGGCATGACGCGGGCCGACTACGTGATCCGCAAGTTCGGCGGCGAGGATCGGGCGCGCCGGCTCTATAGCTCCATCACCGAAATCGGCGACGCCGAGGGCGTCTCGTTCCGCTTCGAGCGGATCCGCCGCACCCCCAGCAGTGTCGACGCGCATCGGCTGATCCGCTGGGCCACCCCGCTCGGCCGCTCGACCGAAGTGGCAGAAGCCCTGTTCGCGGCGCATTTCAGCGACGGCTACGACATCGGCGACCACGCGGTGCTCCGCGCCATCGCCGGCTCCTGCGGTCTGGATCCTGCCCAAGCGGCGGCCTTCCTGCGCACCGAGGATGAGATCGACGCCGTCCACGCCGATAATCTTCGGGCCCACCGGCTCGGCATCAATGGCGTTCCCTGCTTCGTCGTGGCTGGCCGGCACGCCATTGCCGGCGCACAAGAGCCCGATGTCATCGAGCGCCTGCTCGACGTCGCCGCCGTCGAAACGACGGAGGACTGACGCGTCGCATCCGCGTATCGTCAATCGAGATAGTTAGAGGAACGTGCCTATGCTGAGACGCGCCGCTTTCGTGGCAGTGACACTGGCGCATGCCCTGCCAAGCGCCGCATGGGCCCAAGCCACACCGGACCGGGCTGCCTCGCTGCAGCAGCAGATCCAGGACTGGCTGCAGACGATGGTCGGCAGCGCCGTGACAATCCCCCGCAGCCCGGTCCAGGTCACCGCGGCCGGCGACCACTACGATCTCGCGCTGCCAATCGGCGTCGCCCCCGACGCGCCCCGGCTGACGGGCAAGATGACGGATGCCGGCGCCGGCCGATGGGCGGTCGACGACGTGCGCATCCCGTCGCCCAGCGCGTTCCACTTCCCGCTTCCAGCCTCCACCAAGCCCGGCACCCCGACCGGAGAGATCACGACCACCGTCACCGCCGGCGACCAGAACCAGCGCCTGCTGTTCGACCCGACCTTCGCCACCCCGTCCACCTGGACGTCGGCGATCAAGGATTTGGGGGCGACCACTTTGGGGCCGACCCTGACGCAGTTCAGCCACGTCGACTCCGCCGTCGGCGCATCGACGATGACCCCCACCAGCGACGGCCGGGTCGACGTCGCGGTCAACTCCGCGCTCGATGGCTACACCATAAAGATGTCGACCGAGCAGAACGGGCAGCCGGTCTCGATCTCCATGGGCAAGGTCTCGCTCGTCACGAGCGTCCTCGGACTGTCGCGCGAGCGCGCTGTCGATCTCGTCCGCATGGTGTCTAAGCTTGGCAGCAATCCGGCGCGCAACCAGGCCGTCGCCGCCGCGCCACTCGACCGCGAAACCTCCACGGCGCTGCTGACCAAGCTGGCCGACCTGGCGACAAGCGTCTCGTTCGAAGAGAAAGTGAACGACATATCGGTCACGACGCAAGGCATGAGCGGCTCGCTCAACTTGTTTTCGGTGGGGCTGGCCTCCAAGACGAATGGCGGCAAGCTCGAGGCGCAGCTGCCGCTCTCCGCCGAGGGCCTGACGCTGCCCGATCTCGGCCTGGGGGACACGGTCAAGTTGATCCCGACCAAGCTCTCCCTGACGCCGAACATCACCAGCGTGCCGACCAGCGCGCTGATGCAGATCGCCAGGAAGCTCGCCGACAAGCAAGACCCGAACGACCGCGACGTCGCCGGCCTGTTCAGCCAGGGGCCAATCACCGCCGGCATCGACAATTTCGCGCTCGACGTGGCCGGGAGCAGTTTTTCCGGCAGCATCAAGGTGCTGGCCTCGGCGCCGAACATCTTCAGCGGCACCGGCCAGATCAGCGCCGATAACATCGACCGCCTGCAGCAAGCGATGGCGGCGGACCCGCAGACCGCGCAGGTCACGCCGTTGCTGATCTTCCTCAAGGGAGTCGGCCGTGCCGAGCAGAACCGCCTCGTATGGGACATCGTCTACCGCGATGGCCATGTCCTGGTGAACGGGCAGGACATGACGGCCTTGGCGGGCGCCGGGTCGCCGCCGCCGACTGATCCACCGGTAGCGCGCCCCCGCCAGTCCCCCGGCGCCGCCCCGGCCCGGCCGCAGCGCCCCGCGTCCAAACCATAATCGAGCCTTGCGGACGCGACGTGCTTTCAGCGCTGGTTCAAACATGCTAGCGGACCCGTGATCGAGAGTGCGGAACGGGTCGTGAATTTGCCGTCGTCTTGGACTATTCAACGGACGGTCGCGGCCACGTTGCTCGCGTGCGGCGCACTGGTGCCGACGCTGGCGTCGCGGCCGGCGCGGGCGCAGATCCTCAACCAGTTCCTGCCCAGCACCGTGTCCGGCGTAGGCGCCGAGCCCGACGTGACGGTGACGTCTCGGTTGCGGACGGGCTACGAGCCCGTCAACGTCCATGTCGGCACGTTCACGATCCGGCCCCTCGTGACGGAATCGTTAGGGTATGAGAGCAACGTGCTCGGCCTGGCGCACCCGCGCGGCAGCACGTTGCAGCAGGCCGATGCGTCCATCGACGCGGTCTCCGCGACGTCGCACGGCTCCGTCAACACGGGCGTGAGCGTCAGCGACAACCGCTATCTCGACTTGCCGAGCCAATCCTTCACCAACTGGAACGCCCGGCTTGGCGGAGCCTACGATTTCGGCCGCGATACGGCATCGATCCTCGTCACCCACGACAACCTATCGCAGACGCAGCGCGATCTCGACGTCCCGCAACTCGACGCGCCGCTTGCCTACGTCATCGACACGGTTCGCGTCGGCTATCGAGCGACCTTCAACCGCCTCTCGTTCCAGCCGAGCGTGGCGACCGCGCGATACTCGTACAACAGCGGCTTCACCGGCAACGCAGTCTACGACCAGAGTTACCGCAACCGCGTCAGCGTCACGCCCGGACTGGTGACCGCATACGAGTTCGCCACCCGCCGGAGCGCCGTGCTGATCGTCCGCAACACGACGGCGTTCTTCTCGCGGGCTACCGCAGGCATCCCCAAGCGGAACTTCAGCGATACCTCCGTGCTGGCCGGCATCGACTACGACTTGAACGGCATCCTGCGCGCCCGGGCCCTGGTGGGGTACGAGACCCGGTCATTCTCGTCCACGGCGTATGCCACGATCGACGCTCCCGTCGCCGAGCTCAGCCTCATCTATAATCCCACGCCGCTGACGACGGTGACCGGCACGATCACCCGCCAAGTGCAGGATTCGGCCGCGGAGACGACCGCGGGCATCACGACGCTGACGGGCACGCTGCGGGTCGATCACGAGCTTCGACGCAACATCCTCCTCACCGCGACCGCTGCCATCAGCCGCGATGAGTATACCGTCGGTGGTAACCAGACCCTCTATTCGAGCAATGTCGGCGCAACATACTTGTTGAACAGGTATGCAGGGGTCGGGGCCACCTACGATTTCAGTACCCGGACCGGCAGCACCACAGCATTGAATCTCAACGGTTTTGCCGCCGCCAGCAACTACACCGACCACCGTCTGCTCCTGCAGCTCAAGTTGTCGCTTTAGTTCATCCGCAAAGATTAACGCTGGGTAACGCCCATTTAACTGTAGCTCGAATGATTATGGCGGGATGATGACAAGCCATCTTAAAAAATTGCGCCTGTAACAGGCGCTACCCCGGAGGAACGGTGTCGCACATCGACTTCACACCGCGCGCTGAAATGCTCAAACTGCAGCGTGTCATGCTCTCTACGGACGTCATCGAGGACGCTCCCACCGAGGGCACGTTGGCACGTGGGTTGGTGTTTGGGCTGGCTCTGGGAATCGCCTTCTGGACGGTCGTCGCGATCTTGATGTTGAGCCGATAGAAGGCCGCCAGCGCGCCTAGTGCACGATCGGATCAGGTTGGCTGCAACCTCCTTCCGATAAACTAGAGCACCGGCGTCGGCACGTCCGGCGCACCCGGCCACGGGAAGCGGATGTTGCGCGCCTGCAACCCGGCCTGAACCACCGCAAGTCCGCCCGATTTGATCATCCACTCCAGCCGATAATCGCGGTATTCGCGCCGCCGGTCCCCGGTCACGTACATCTGCGACGCCTCGGCCATCTTGGCCGCAGCCGCGTCGAACTCGGCGAACGTCGCCGCCACCGACGGCCGCGCCTTGACCCGCTGGTGCCAGCGTTCGAGCGCCGTGCCGGACACCGGCCCCAGCCCGTAATGCACCGACCGGTTCACGATGGGCGCGACCGACGCATCCGCCCATCCGAACGCCTCGCCGCCGAACCACTCGGCCGCGCCCAACCGGTCGGACAGCCACGCCTGCATCACGCCGGTCTGCCGCCGCGCCTCGGCCTGCAGATGCTCGGCCAACGCACCCTCGGCCCGCTTGAACCAGAGGATCTCGCCCCATCCCCAGTTGATCGCCTCGTATTGCGTGTCGCAGACCTCCTCGATCAGGCGGGCGCGGGCGCGGGCCGCCGGATCGCGGGGCAGCAACGCCGGCTCGGGCCAGCGGTCCTCGATGTATTCCATGATGACCGTCGACTCGAAGAGGCTCAGGTCACCATCGACCAGTGCCGGCACCTCGGCGCGCGGATTGGCCGCCACGAACGGCCCGTCCAGCCGCCCGGTGCCGAAGCTCTCCGGCAGTTCGACGTCGAACGGGACGCCCTTCTCGCGCAACGCGATTTTGACTTTCTGCGCGTAGGACGACAGTGGATGTTCATACAGCAGCATCGAAATCTCCCACTCGACCGCACCGCAGAGCAAACCGCGCAACTTGGAGCAGTCGCTTGGCTTCCGCTTTAGATCGACAGGACACGGTGCACCAGAGCGTGCCGACCTTGGCCATGGCCGCCGCGACCGGGCTGGCCGTTGCCAATATCTACTACAATCAGCCCATGCTCGGGATCATGGAGCGCGAGATGCCCGGCGGCATCACCGGCTTCATCCCCACCGCCACCCAGCTCGGCTACGCGGTCGGCCTCATCCTGCTCGTTCCCTTGGGCGACATCGTCGAGCGCCGGCGCTTGATCGTCTTGCAGTTCACCATGCTGGCCGTGGCCCTCGTCGGTGCCGCCGTCGCGCCGGACGCGCTCCTGGTGGCGCTCGCCTCGTTGCTCGTCGGCGTGTGCGCGACGGTGGCGCAGGAGATCATCCCGCTCGCCGCCCATCTCGCCGCACCCGAACGGCGCGGCGCCACCGTGGGGACCGTCACCGCCGGCTTGCTCTGCGGCATCCTGCTCAGCCGCACCCTCGCGGGCGCCGTCGCCGAGTTCTGGGGCTGGCGCGAGATGTTCTGGGTGGGCGTGCCGGCGGCACTGGCCGCGGGCGGCCTCATGGCGCTGCGCCTGCCCCGCAGCCAGCCGGAGCCCGGGCCCGGATATTTGAGCCTACTCGGCTCGCTGGCGGGGCTGTGGCGCGATTTCCCCACCCTCCGCCTCGCCTCGGTCACCCAAGGCTTCCTGTTCGCGACGTTCATCGTGTTCTGGACGATCCTCGCGCTGCATCTGCAGGAGCCCCGCTTCCATCTCGGCGCGGCGATCGCTGGGCTGTTCGGGGTGGTGGGCGCGGTCGGCGTGCTGGCCGCCCCGCTCGCGGGCAAGCTGGCCGATCGCAACGGTCCCGGCGCGGTGATCGCGCTCGGCTCGGCGCTGGCCGTGGCCGCCTGGCTGGTGTTCGCGTTCTGGAGCTCGGTGGCCGGCCTCGTCGTCGGCGTGATCGTGCTCGACCTGGCGGTGCAATCGTCGCTGGTCTCGCATCAGCACGTGATCTACGCGCTGCGCCCGGACGCCCGCTCGCGCATCAACACCATCTTCGTCGGCACCATGTTCCTCGGCGGCGCCGCCGGCTCCGCCGGCGCGACGCTCGCCTGGAACAACGCCGGCTGGACCGGCGTGTGCCTCCTGGGCGGCGGCCTCGCCGTCGCGGCCACCCTGCTTCAACTCGGCGCCCGCCGCCGACACGACACTTGACGCCAGCGACACAACCCTAGATTGTAATGACGTGCGCCTCGTTCTCGCCGCCCTCATCGCCACGTTGGCCAGCCTGCCGCCCGCCTATGCGGGCCGCGTGCGCGACGGATTCGGGACCAGCTCGCGCTGCCACTGCGACCGCTACCTCAATCCACACTCTATAGAGAGAGGCCGCCCCGCCCCGGTCTCGACCCGTGGCCCGCCGCGCGAGACCGCCCGTCGCTACTGACGCACCCCGTCCAGCAGCAGCGCGGTCGTCACTAGCGCCACATGGCTGAACGCCTGCGGGAAGTTGCCGGTGAACCGCTTGCGGAATGGGTCGTATTCCTCGCTGAGCAGCCCGACATCGTTGCACAGGCCGAGCAGGCGCTGGAACAACGCCCGCGCATCCGCCTGCCGCCCCGCCAGATACATCGCCTGCGCCAGCCAGAAACTACACGCCAGGAACGCCCCCTCCTGCCCGGGCAGGCCGTCGCTCTGCTCCGCAGCCCGGTAGCGCAGGACGAAACCGTTCTCGACCAATCCGCTCTCGATCGCCGCCAGCGTCCCCAGCATCCGCGGATCGTCCCCCGGCAGGAAGCCGACGACCGGGATCAACAGCAGGCTGGCGTCGAGCGACTTCTCGCCGAACACCTGGACGAAGCTGTTGAGATCCTTGTCGAACCCCCTCTCGCAAACGGTATGGAAAATCTCGTCGCGCGCTGCCCGCCACCGGTCGAGCGGCGCGTCCAGGCCTCGCTGCTCCGCGTCCTCGATCGAGCGCGCGAACGCGACCCACGCCATGATCTTGCTGAAGGTGAAGTGCTTCTCGCCGCCGCGCGTCTCCCACAGGCCACTATCCGGCGCGCGCCACAGCGTCTCCAGATGCGCCAGCAGTTCGCGTTGCAGCGGCCAGGCGAAATCCTTGCTCATCAGATTGCCGCGCCGCGCCTGGTTCAGCGCGCTGCACACCTCCCCATACACATCGTGCTGCACCTGCTTGGACGCCGCATTGCCGATCCGGACCGGGGCCGACCCTTCGTAGCCGGCGAGGCCGTCGACCACCCATTCTTCCAGCCTACGCTCGCCGGCAATTCCATACATGATCTGTACTTGTGCCGGGCTACCCGCCGCGCTGCGTTGCAGCCATTCCGCCCACGACCCGGCCTCGCCGTAATACCCCGCCTCCATGAACGCAAACAGCGTCAAGCTCGCATCGCGCAGCCAGCAGAACCGGTAATCCCAGTTCCGCACCCCGCCGATCTCTTCCGGCAACGAGGTCGTCGGCGCGGCGACGATCCCGCCCGTGACCCGGTCGGTCAGGCATTTCAGCGTCAGCAACGAGCGGCTGATCGACACCGCCCACTCGCCTTTGTAGGTCGAGCGACCCGACCACTCCTCCCAGAACGCCGTCGTCTGATGCAGCGCGTCGGCAAAATCGATCCCCATCGGCACGGCCAGATGCGAGGCGCAATGGGTGAGGATGAAGGGCATCCGCTCGCCGGCGCGAAGGCTGAAATCGGCGACCGTGATCATGTTTTCGCCGCGCAGCTCCACGTCGGTGCGCAGGACGACCATGTCCGGGCCCGAGATCGCCACCACGCCGTTGCCGCCTTCGCGTTTGATGACCCACGGGACCGACTGCCCGTAGTCGAACCGCAGGCACAGCTCCATCCGCATGTCGCAGGTTCCGGCGCGGCACTCGACCAAGCGGACGAGCGTGCCGAACGGCGCCTCCGGCACCATGAAGTCGATCACGGCGACGGTACCCTGCCCGGTCTCCCAAACCGTCTCGAGGATCGCCGTCGGCCCGACATAGCTGCGCGACGTCGACGGCCCCAGCGCGGCGCCATCCACCACGGGCGCGATGTGGAACCGTCCATTCGACGGGTCGCCCAACAGCGCCGACAGGCACGCGCCCGAGTCGAATCGCGGCCAGCACAGCCAATCGATGCTGCCATCACGCCCGACCAGCGCCGCGCTCCGGCAATCCCCGATCAGCGCGTAGTCTTCGATCGGCAGCGACTTGTGGCGAGCAATGGTCATGCCAGACCTCGACGCCACAGCGATTGGTAAGTTGCCGTGTGACATTTCGGCGCACACAGGGAGCGTTTAGCTTGACTTTCAAGAGGTGATTACCGATATGCGGCGATGAAACGCGTGGTGTTGACGCGTGTTTCGCCTTGCGGCAACTCAGCCGCCCATACCCGGATGAGATACAACGCTTGATGAACACAGTAGCCGCGCCCGCGGACGCAGAGACGCATTCCGACACGGCCACGATCGATCCGTCGACCGGTCACAGCGCGATCGTCGAGACTCCCGTGGAGAGTGCGCCGATGGAGAGCGCGGCCGAGGCCGTAGCGGAAACTCCGGCCGAGCCTGTGGCGGAAGAGCCGGAGGCGAACGGATTCGAGGGCCTGGGCCTCTCGCCGGAAGTCGTGCGCGCGGTCGGCGAGAAGGGGTATCGGCAACCGACGCCCATCCAGGCGCAGGCGATCCCGACCATCCTGATGGGCCGCGACGTGCTCGGCACCGCGCAGACCGGCACCGGC
>CAZZVQ010000029.1:0-43473 GCA_964657565.1 uncultured Acetobacteraceae bacterium | reverse complement strand
AGATGGTGATGTAGCGGGCGTAGCCGATCTTCTCGGACAGGTAGGTCGCGTAGAAGATGAATTTGGGCCGGAAATAGGTGTATTTCTTGGCCTTGGTCAGGAAGCCGAGATCGACGCCGACGCCCATGTCCTTGAGGCTGTCATTGATGAAGCCGGCATGGCGGGCCTCGTCGCGGGTCATGAAGGTGAACAGCTCGCGGATGTCGCCCGGTGCGATGCGCTTCTTGATCTCGGCATACAGCACGCAGCCGGAGAACTCCGCGGTGACGGAGCTCACCAGGAACTCCAGCAACTCGGCCCTTAGTGCCGGCTCCATGTCGGAGAGGTCGACGTCGAACTTCTCGTTGCGGACGAAATGGCCCTTGTTCGGGTCCGCCCGCAGCTCGGCGATCAGCCCGTCCCACTCGCGGCGCACGCCGGAGACGTCGATCTTGGACATCGCCTCGAAATCGGTGGTGTAGAACCGCGGCGTCAGGATGGTGTCCTGCTTGGCCAGTTCGGTGGTGGCGTTTATCTGTTTCATGACGCCTCCTTCGGCTCGAAGCCGACTTCGTAGAGTTGGGTTAACTCGAACATCGAGGTGAAGGCCGTCCAGACCCGCAGCAGCGGCCCGGCGCGGTGCACCGTGGCATCGCACTGCATCACCAGGCGCTCGCCGAAGCCGATATCGGTTGGAACGCCGTGCAGGTAGACGACGTCGCCGGGCCGGATGTCGACGCCGTCCGGCACCGCGTAGGCGTGGAAGCTGTCGAACGTCTTCTCGATGTCCACATCCGCCTTGATGGCGAGCGTTCCTTCGGAGATCAGGCCCATCAATTCCGATCCAGCAGTGGCGCGAACACGGCCACGTTGGTCGGCCCGAACGCCATCAACTCGACATGCTGTCCGGTGGCATGGTCGTCAAGCGTCAGCCGCCCGTCGGACCAGCGGGACAGTTGGAATGGCTGTTCCGGGCCAAGCCCGCTCAGATGCCGGGTCCGCGCGAAGCCCCGCAGGGTCCCGCGCAGGAAGCCCTGCTCGCCGGTATAGACCGCGACCTCATGCCCGTCCTTGGCCGATTTGACGACCACGGCGCCATCGTCGCGGTCGAGGAAGCGCAGATCCCGCTCGGCGACCAGCGACGTCCCCGGGATGGTCACCCCCGCGTGCGTGACGCGGCCGATGAACGCGCCGACCACCGTGACGGTCAGCACCGTGAAGACCGCGAAGAGCGGAAGGCGGGGGAACACGGGTGACTGGGACATGATCGACGCTCCTATTGCTTACTTTAGGCCGCGAGCGGCGTTTGCATCGTCTCGTATTCCGTTTTGCTCCAGCTTGGCACCGCAATCGTGGCGGCGGACGCTAGCGCGTCGGCCAAAACCTGCGCCGGTTCCGCCGCGTTGGCCAGCCCTCGCAGCGTGGGCTGTGCCGGGGAGAACCGCCACGGCCGGGCATGCGGCCACAGCACCACGTAGGAGAAGCGGTCGCTTCCGGCCAGCGTCAGCGACAGGTCGCCGCTGCCATCGGCGGCCGTGAGCAGATCGGCCGACGCCACCCGCTCCAACGGCAGGTTCAGCGTCACCGGGAGCGCCAGCCCGATATGCATAACGACCCGGCGGTTGGTGATGCTGTAGACCGTCCCGCGTGACACCGCGTAGGCGTAGGCGTAGGCGAGCGCGAGCGGGATCAGGCCGAGGCCGGCGACCTTTGCCCCACTCAGGACGCCGCCGCCGGTCACCGCGGCCACGCACGCGAGGGCTGCGAAGTAGATCGCGAGTCCCCGCGTATGCAGGGCGGTCCGCGCCAGGACGCGCCAGGCCGGCGCGCCCTGCCAGAGCAGGGTCTCGCCCGCCGGGAGCCGTCCCGGTAGCCCGCGCGGGATCACAGCAGCGGGCTTTCACGGCCGGGCCAGGCGTAGAGGCTGCCGCCGGCGTAGAACGCCATGATCTTGTCTTCTTCGAGGATCGTGACCTCGTCGGCCACTTTCGGGACCGGGGCGAGCGCGAATTGGGCTGCCTTGATGTAGCGGCAGATGATCCGCTTGCCCTTGTTGTCGATGCGGATGAAGTTCATCGGCAGCAACACATGCCCACCGCTGACGAGTTCGACCTCGAGGTAGCGGACCACGACTTCCGAGCGGTCGATCCAGGCCTCGACAACCGTGCCGGCGACCTCGTCATCGGCGCCGATCACGGTGTAGCCGATGACGATCGGGTCCTCCATGGCCAGGAAGAACCCCGGCGCGGCCCGGAGCGGCACGATCTTCGGCAGCCCGTCGTCGAACGCGAGGTCGGGCACGTCGTGCCGGTTCGCCCAGGCGCCCGGACCGATGCCGGCGGTGAGCGGCTCGCCGGTCGGCTCGATCGGCGCGCCCTGGAACTTGCCGACGCGCTTGAACCGGGTGAGCGGCTCGCGGCTTTCCGCCCGCGGCACCATCAGCTGCGACCCGTCCGGCATCGGGAACGCCTTCGGATCCGGGATGGCCGGGAAGCCCTGCACGATGACCGGGCTGACGCCGGCGCGGTCGGCGGCGACGAGCGGGTAGCCCTCGCGCTTGTTCTCGCGGTGTAGGTAGAAGATCAGTCCGGCGAAGAACAGCCAGAACGCATAAAGCGCCAATTGCGCCACATCGATGTAATTGGTGATCGCACCGGTCTGCATCGTCGTCTCCCTTCAGCTTCTCGTAGGCTGCAACATGTTGAGGCTCGGCCGTTCGAACCGGACCAACGGGCCCACCGCGACCAGCGTCGCGAACAGGAGCCCGACCTCGATGACGTAAACCGCGATGTAGCCGGTCGCCGGCGTCTGCAGCGTCGGGCCGAGCAGGCCGGCATCGGCCATGATGCCGACGCCGTCGCGGATCAGCCCACCGGATGCCACGGCCAACCCGGCCGCCGACGCCTGCACCGCGCCCCAGATCCCCAGCACCAGCCCGACCTGGCTCGACCCGCAGGTGCCGATCGCCGCCGTCAGCGTGCAATGGGCGAACAACCCGGCGCCGAGCCCGATCCCGGCCACGCCGAGCGCGAACAGGAAGGGCGCGTCGAACGGCGCCGCGAAGATCAGCGCCGCGAACGCCGCCAGCCCGGCCAGTGCCCCGGTCCCGGCCAGCCGGTAGGGGTCGGCGCCGCGGCCGAGGATGCGGGCGCCGATGCCGAACCCGATCAGCCCGCCGATCGCCAGCAGCGCCGTCATCGCCGTGGTCGCCGCCACCGGCAGGCCCAGCACCTTGCCGCCATAGGGCTCGAGCAGGATGTCCTGCATGCTGAAGGCGACGGTGCCGATGCCCAGCGCCACCAGGCGGCGCTTGGCCTGGCCGCCGCGGCGGAACTCGCGCCAGGTCTCGAAGAAGCTCTTGTCGTTGGCCGGCGCCCGGTTCCGCTGCCGCGGCTCCTGCTTCCACAGCGCGATCGAGTTGATCACCATGGTCAGCACCGCGGCGCCCTGGATGACCTGGATCAGCCGGACCTCGCTGAAGGGCGATAGCGCGAGGCCGAACAACAGCGCCGAGGCCACCATGCCCAGCAGCATCATCATGCACAGCAGGGCGACGACTTTCGGCTGCGCCCGGGTCGGCGCCAGATCGGTCGCCAGCGCCAGCCCGACCGTCTGCACCGTATGCAGCCCGGCGCCGACCAGCAGGAACGCGAGCCCGGCCGCCGCATCGCCCAACCAGGCCGGCGCGTTGCTGTCGCCCGAAAGGATGATCAGCGCGAACGGCATGATGGCGAGCCCGCCGAACTGCAGCAGCGTGCCGAACCAGAGATACGGCACCCGCCGCCAGCCGAGCACCGAGCGGTGGTTGTCCGACTTGTAGCCCACCACGGCGCGCAACGGCGCGAACACCAGCGGCAGCGACACCATCACCGCGACCAGCCAAGCCGGCACGCCGAGCTCGACGATCATCACCCGGTTCAGCGTGCCTATCAGCAGCACCGCCGCCATGCCGACCGTCACCTGGAACAGCGACAACCGCAGCAGGCGCCGCATCGGCAGCTCGTCCGTCCCTGCGTCGGCGAACGGCAGGAAGCCCGGACCGATCTCGCGCCAGAGACTCGCCAGCTTCATGCGCGGATGACCTCCAAAGCCTGGGAAATGTAGAAGCCACCGGCGATCCGATCACTCCGCAGCGTGCGCAGGCCATCGGCCTCGATCAGCTTGCGGATGTGAGCGGGTCCGACCGGCTCGATCGCCGGAGAACGGTTGCCGCGGGGGAACAACTTGCCGGCCGCGTGCATGGCCGAGAGGAGCGCGGTGCGGGGCGCGAAGGTGAACACCATCGAGCGTTCAGCGCGGGCGGCGAGCGAGGCGACCGCGCGGGCCATGTCAGCGGCGCGATAATGGATCAGGCTGTCCATCGCGACCACGTGGTCGAAGCGGCCGAGGGCCGGGTCGGCCATGTCACCGACCCGGAATTGGATCGGCAGCCCCTTCGGTGCCCGCTCGCGAGCGAGGCCCACAAGCGTGGCGGAGAGATCGATCGCGACCACCTCGGCCCCCCGCTCGGCCGCTTCCACCGCCAGCGCCCCGGTGCCGCAGCCGGCATCGAGGATGCGCAGCCCGGTCAGGTCGGCCGGCAAATAAGAAAGGAGCGTCGCCCGCATCCGGTCCCGCCCGGCCCGCACCGTCGCCCGGATGCCGCTCACCGGCGCATCCGAGGTCAGCCGCGCCCAGGCTGCGACGGCCGTGCGGTCGAAATACGTCTCTAATTGGGCCCGGCGGGCTAGGTAGGTCGCGGTGCTCATCAGTCGTAGCCCAAAAGGTCGAAGATCTCCCGATCCTTGAGCGACGCCGCCTCGAGCGGCACCACCCCGGCCCAGAGCGATGCGGCCAGGCGCAGATACTCGTCCTTGACCTTCTCGAGTTCCGGCGAGCTCTCCATCTCGAACAGCACCGACTTCTTCAGCCGCGAGCGGCGGATCACGTCGAGATCCGGGAAATGCGCCAGTGTCTTCATGCCGGACGCGGCGTTGAACTTCTCGATCTGGTCGACCTCGGCGCTGCGGTTGGCGATGACGCCGCCCAGCCGCACCTGGTAGTTCTTCGCCTTCGCCCCGATCGCCGCCACGATCCGGTTCATCGCGAAGATGCTATCGAAGTCGTTGGCCGCCACGATCAGCCCGAGATCCGCATGCTGCAGCGGCGACGCGAAGCCGCCGCACACCACGTCGCCCAACACGTCGAAGATCACCACGTCGGTCTCTTCGAGCAAATGGTGCTCCTTGAGCAGCTTGACCGTCTGCCCGACCACGTAGCCGCCGCAACCGGTGCCCGCCGGGGGGCCGCCGGCCTCGACGCACATGACGCCGTTGAAACCCTTGAACACGAAATCCTCGGGCCGGAGCTCCTCGGAGTGGAAATCCACCCCTTCGAGCACGTCGATCACCGTCGGCAGCAACTGCTTGGTGAGCGTGAACGTGCTGTCGTGCTTGGGGTCGCAGCCGATCTGCAGCACGCGCTTGCCGAGCATGCTGAAGGCCGCCGACAGGTTCGACGACGTCGTGCTCTTGCCGATGCCGCCCTTGCCGTAGACGGCGAACACCTTGGCGGTGTCGATGCGGACGCTCGGGTCGAGCGAGACCTGGACGCTGCCTTCCCCGTCCCCGGCGCTCATGAGGGGCTTGCGGATGATCGGATTGCGGATGGCGATGTTCATGCTGCGATTCCCACGTCAATGCCTTCCAAACGGTCTTCAAGTGCTTCGCTGGCCCGGCGCAGCGCCTCGATTGTCGCCTCGTCCGGACTCCAGTAGCGGCGTTCGTGCGCCTCGATCAGCCGGCCGGCGATCTTGGCCGACGCCTTCGGGTTCAGCGCGGCCAGGCGGTCGCGCATGGCGTCGTCCAGCACGTAGGTCTCGGCGAGCTGCTGATAGACCCAGGGGCTGACTTCGCCGGTGGTGGCCGACCAGCCGAGCGTGTTGGTCACGTGCGCGTCGATCTCGCGCACGCCCTCGTAGCCGTGCTTGAGCAGCGCCTCGTACCATTTCGGGTTCAGCGCCCGGGTCCGGGTCTCGAGCGAGACCTGCTCGGACAGCGTGCGGACGGTGCCGTCGCCGCGGGTCTGGTCGCCGATATAGACCTGCGCCGCCACGCCGCCGCGCGCCTGGCGCACCGCGCGGGACACGCCGCCGAGCGTGTCGAAATAGTGGTCGACGGTGGTGACGCCCAGCTCGATGCTGTCGAGGTTCTGATAGGTGACCTCGACGCTCGACAGCACGTGCTGCAGCACCGCCTTCTGCTTGCTCGCCCGGCCGTCGACGCCATAGGCGAAACCCTTGCGCGTGGTGAACGCGTCGGCCAGCTCGTCCTCGTCGTTCCACACGCCGGAGCCGACCATCTGGTTGACGTTGGCGCCGTAGGCGCCGTCGGCATTGCCGAACACCCGCAGCGCCGCCTGCTCCATCGTGCCGCCGTTCGCCGCCATGAACGCCAGCGCGTGCTTGCGGACGAAGTTTTCTTCCACTGGCTCGTCGGCTTCGGCTGCCAGTAGCGCCGCCTCGGCCAATAGCTTGGTCTGCAGCGGCAGCAGATCGCGGAAGATGCCGGACAGCGTGATCACCACGTCCACCCGCGCCCGGCCGAGCTCGACCAAGGTCAACAGCTTGGCGCCGCAGAGCCGGCCGTAGCTATCGAACCGCGGTGCCGCGCCCATCAGCCACAGCGCCTGGGCGATCGGGCCGCCCTCGGTCTTGAGATTGTCCGTGCCCCACAACACCATCGCCACCGTCTCCGGCAGGCCGTGGCCCTCTTCCATATGCCGGGCCAGCAGGCGGTCGGCCTGGCGGGCGCCGTCGCCGCATGCGAACTGGCTCGGGATACGGAACGGGTCGAACCCATGCAGATTGCGCCCGGTCGGCAGCACATCCGTGGTGCGCAGGAAGTCGCCGCCCGGCGCCGGCCGCGTGTAGCCGCCATCCAGCGCGTGGATCACCGCCGGCAATTCGTGGTCCTCGGCCAGCAGGCCGTCGAGCCGGGCGCGTTCGATCGGTTCGATGATCCCGGCCGCATCGAGCATCGCCGCGCGTTCGTCCAGCGTCGGCGGCTCGCCGATCACGTGCAGTCCGTGCGGGATCAGCGTGTATTCCAACTCGATCAGCGCGGCGCCGACCCTGGCGATCTCGGCCTCGGCGTTTGCCCAGGCCGGCTCGGCCACGCCGAGATCTACGCTGGCCGCCTGCGCCTGGATCAGCGTCGACAGCGCGACGAGCTGCTCGGCGTCCGCGTCGGGCTCCATCGTCCGCCAGCGGTCGATCGAGGATTTCAGGTCGAGCAGCCCGCGGTAGAGGCCCGCATGCGCCACCGGCGGCGTCAGATACGAGATGAGCGTCGCCGATGCGCGCCGCTTGGCGATCATGCCCTCGGACGGGTTGTTCGACGCATACAGATTGAGGTTCGGCAGGTCGCCGATCAGGCGGTCCGGCCAGCAATTGCCCGATAGCCCGGCCTGCTTGCCCGGCATGAACTCCAGCGCCCCGTGCGTGCCGAAATGCAGCACCGCGTCGGCCCGGAAGTCTTCCCGGATCCAGCGGTAGAAGGCGCAGAACGCGTGCGTCGGCGCGAAGCCGCGCTCGAACAGCAACCGCATCGGGTCGCCCTCGAAGCCGAACGCCGGCTGCAGCCCCACGAACACATTGCCGAACTGCCGTCCCAGCACGAACAGCGAGGCGCCATCCGTATTGGCCCGACCCGGCGCCGGGCCCCAAGTCGCTTCGATCTCCGACAGCCAAGGCTGCTTGCGGACGTGATCGTCGATCCCGACCCGGGCCGCGATCGACCCGTCCATGCCGTACGCCTCGCCGCCATCGACCACCAAGGAGCGCAGCACCTCGGAGTCGGCGGGTACGTCGACGTCGTAGCCGGCCGCTTTGAGGGCGGTCATCGTGTTGAACAGGCTCTTGAATACGGCGAGATACGCCGCCGTCCCGGTCGCGCCCGCGTTGGGCGGGAAGTTGAACAGCACCACCGCGACCCGGCGGTTCGCCCGCTTGGTGCGGCGCAGCGTCACCAACTTCGCCACCCGGCCCGCCAACGCGGCGGCCCGCTCGTGATGCACCACCATGTCGCGGCTGCAGCTCACCCCATCGCAGCCGTCGCACGGCTTGGCCGACTGCGCCCGCCCGCAGCGGCCGCCGAACACCATCGGGCTGATCGCCCCGTCCAGCTCCGGGATCGCGACCATCATCGTCGCCTCGACCGGCAGCAGGCCGCGCGCGTCGCCCTCCCACTGCTCGAGCGTCTGGAATTCGACCGGGGTCGCCGAGATATAGGGCACGTCGAGTTGCGCCAGCAGCGCCTCGGCGGCGCGGCTATCGTTGTAGGCGGGTCCGCCGACCAGCGAGAACCCGGTCAGCGACACCACCGCATCGACAGTGGCGACGCCGTCGCGCATGAAATACGCCTCGATCGCCGGCCGCGAGTCCAGGCCGCTGGCGAAGGCCGGGATCACCCGCAGCCCGCGCGCCTCGATCGCCGCGATGACACCATCATAATGCGCCGCGTTACCGGAGATCAGATAGGAGCGGAGAAGAAGTAGGCCGACCGTCCCTTTTTCTCCCTCTCCCGCTGGCGGAAGAGGGGCGGGGTGAGGGTGGTTCACCAGGCCGAAGATCCGTCGTGCGAACCCACCCTCACCCTGCCCTCTCCCGCCAGCGGGAGAGGGTTCCAAAAGAAGGGAAAGGTTCTCGGTCATCTTCCCCGGCAGCCCCGGATGATACAGCCCGACATCCGGATACGTCACCGGCGCGGCGGCCGGGCGCAGCGAGCGCTTGTCGCAGTAGCGGCCCACCAGCATGCGGACCATGTTGGCCAGGTTTTCGTCGGACCCGGCCAGCCAATACTGCAGCGCGAGGAAATACGTCCGCACATCCTGCGCCGTGCCGGGAATGAACCGCATCAGCTTGGGCAGCCGGCGCAGCATCTTCATCTGCGACTTGCCGTCGGAGCCGACCCCGTTGGTCTTGCCGTCGCCCTTCTTGGCCCCGCGCAGCTTCTTCAGCATCGCCAGCGCGCCGGTGGCTTCTTCCATCATGTCGAATTTGCCGAGCCGGGTCAGCTTGGTGATCTCGGCGGCCGACATGCAGCACAGCATCGCGTCGCACGCGTCGCGCCGGGCTGCGAGCGCGGCTTGGACCGGGCGGATGTGGTCTTCCATGAACAGCATCGTGGCGATCACCACGTCGCCGCGGCCGATATCCTCGATGCACTCGGCGAGTGCCGCGTCGTCGCTGCCCCACTCATCGGCGGCGTGCACCACCAGCGACAGCCCGGGCAGCTCAGCCCGCAACGTCGTCTCCGCCCGCGCTGCCGCGCCGGACAGGTGGCTGTCCATGGTGACGACGACGACCCGGACCGGGTCGGTCATGCCAGCGACCCGGACCGGGTCGACCAGGGAGAGCACGTTATCGGCCAAAGTGAGCTTTTGCGTCATACAGCGTGTCCACCGTGATGGTCGCGAGACCGCGTTCGTTGGCGAATTTCTCCGTGTTGCGGCGAGCCTTGCCGCGGACGAAGAAGGGGATCTTGCCGAGTTCCTTCTCGGCATCCGCCGCCCAGCCCGCCGGACCGGTCGGCGCTGCCTCGACCTGGGTCTCGGATTGATGGCCGAGATGGCTGCTGCCGGCGCTGTCGGAGAACTCGAAGTCGCCGCGGAACATGCCGAGGAGGTGTTCCTCGAGGCCCATCATCAGCGGATGCACCCAGGTGTCGAACAGCACGTTCGCGCCCTCGAACCCCATCTGCGGCGAGTGCCGGGCCGGGAAGTCCTGCACGTGGATCGGCGCAGAGATCACCGCGCAGGGGACGCCGAGGCGCTTGGCGATATGCCGCTCCATCTGCGTGCCGAGCACCAGCTCCGGCTGCAGCGCGGTGATGGCTGCCTCGATCTCGAGGTAGTCGTCGCTGATCAGCGCCTCGAGGCCGAACTCGGCGGCGGCGGCGCGGAGCTCGCGGCCGAACTCGCGGCTGTAGCTGCCGAGCCCGACCACGTTGAAACCCAGCTCGTCGCGGGCGACTCGGGCGGCGGCGATGGCGTGGGTGGCGTCGCCGAACACGAAGACGCGCTTGCCGGTCAGGTAGGTGCTGTCGACCGAGCGGGAGTACCAGGGGAGCCGGCTATCGTTCTTGATCAACGCGGGCAGCCCGGCGAGGGCGGCGACCTCTTCGAGGAAGGCTTCGGTGGCGCCGACGCCGATCGGGATGGTCTTGGTCGCGGGCTGGCCGAAGGTGCGCTCGAGGTAGCGTACGGCGGTGCCGGCGATCTCGGGATACAGCGCGACGTTGAACGAGGCGTCGCCGAGCCGGGTCAGGTCCGCGGGGCTGGCGCCGAGCGGGGCGACGACGTTGACCTCGACGCCGAGGCCCTCGATCAGCGCCACGATCTCCTTGATGTCGTCACGGTGGCGGAAGCCGAGCGAGCAGGGGCCGAGGATGTTGCAGCGCGCCTGCGGCGGCGCCGACTCCGGCTTGCGGGCGAAGGTGCGGACGAGCTGGTAGAACGTCTCGGCCGCGCCCCAATTCTCTTTCTTCTGATAGGCCGGCAGTTCGAGCGCCACGACGGGAACACCGAGTCCCATCGAGCGGGCGAGGCCGCCCGGGTCGTCCTGGATCAGTTCGGCGGTGCAGGAGGCGCCGACCAGCAGCGCGTCGGGGCGGAACCGCTCCACCGCGTCGCGCGCGGAGCTCTTGAACAGCTCCGCCGTGTCGCCGCCGAGATCGCGGGCCTGGAACGTCGTGTAGCTCACCGGCGGACGCCCGACCCGGCGCTCGATCATGGTGAACAGCAGGTCGGCATAGGTGTCGCCCTGTGGCGCATGCAGCACGAGGTGGACGCCCTGCATCGAGGCCGCGACCCGCATCGCGCCCACATGCGGCGGACCCTCGTAGGTCCAGAGCGTGAGCTGCATGGCTAGACTCGCAGCACGGCGCGGCGCGCGAGCGGCCGGGCGAAGAGTTCGGCGAGGTCGCCGGCCTGGTCGTAGCCTTGGATCGGCGTGAACAGCAGCTCGATCGACCATTTGGTGGTGATGCCTTCCGCTTCGAGCGGATTGGCCAGGCCGAGCCCGCACACGGCGATGTCGGGTGCAATTTCGCGGCAGCGGTCGAGCTGGCGTTCTACGTCCTGGCCTTCGGAGAGCATCGTGTCGGACGGCAGCAGCGCCAACTCGGCGGCCATGTGCTTCTTGTGAAGGAAGGGCGTGCCGACTTCGGCCAGCTGCATATCCAGTTCGCGAGACAGAAAGCGGGCGAGCGGGATCTCGAGTTGGCTGTCGGGGAAGAAAAAGATTTGTTTCGACGCCAGCCGCTCGCGGTGGCGCTCGATGGACGCGACCGCGCGCGCCTTGGGGGCGGCGGCGACGGAGTCGAACGTCGCGGGGGCGATCCCGAAGGCGTTCGCGGCGGCGCGCAGCCACTCGGTCGTGCCCTCGACTCCAAGCGGGAAGGGAGCCGGCAGCCAATTCGCCCCGCGCGCTTCCAACGCCCGGGACGTGTCGGCCAGGAACGGTTGCGCCAGCAGCATCTGCGTGTTCGCCCCGACGGCGGGCAGCTCTTCGGCCCGGCGCGGCGGCAGGAAGGCGACGCGGTCGATTCCCATGGCCGCGAACAGGCGGCGGAACTGGTCCTCGACCACCTCGGCCAAGGCGCCAACGACCAAGAGAGTGCGTTCGGCACTTTTTGGCATGATCGGCACCAGCGCGGCGAGGCAGGCATCCTCGCCCTGGGTGAAGGTCGTCTCTATGCCGCTGCCGGAGTAATTGAGGACTCGGCACTGCCCGGCATAGGACGCGCTCATCCGCTGTGCCGCCCGCGACAGGTCCAGCTTGATCACCTCGGACGGGCAGGACCCCACCAGGAACAGCAGCTTGATCTCCGGCCGGCGCGACAGCAGTTGCGACACGACCCGGTCCAACTCGTCATTGGCGTCGGACAGCCCGGCCAGGTCACGCTCGTCGATGATGGCGGTGGCGAAGCGGGGTTCGGCGAAGATCATCACGCCGGCGGCGGATTGGATGAGGTGCGCGCAGGTCCGCGAGCCCACCACGAGGAAGAAGGCGTCCTGGATCTTGCGATGCAGCCAGATGATCCCGGTCAGGCCGCAGAAAACCTCCCGCTGGCCGCGCTCCCGCAGAACCGGAGCCTCGGCGCAACCGAGCGTGGCCGCCCGCTTCTCCAACAGTGGGCTCACGAGAACTGACCAACCTCGGCGCGGATCGGCCAATGGGTCTCGTCGAGTCGCGCGGCGCGTAATTTCAGCAAGAATTGCCCGGCGTTAATGACGTAGGTCGCATAGGCCAGTAACGCGAGGAGCATCAGGCCGTGGGCATCGAGCCAACCGCCGAAGAGCGCGAAGAGGTAGAAGGTATGCAGGGCCAAAACGACCATGCTCATCACGTCTTCCCAGAAGAACGCCTTGGCGAAGAGATACTTGCCGAAAATCTCCCGCTCCCAGATCGAGCCGGTGACCATGATGAGGTAGAGCATCCCGGTTTTTGCGATGACCGAGCCGGTCGCGGCGGCCTCGCCCTGGCCGGTCATGAGGAAGCGGACGACGAGCGTCAGGCTGATCAGGAAGACCAGGAATTGCACCGGGGCGAGCACGCCCTGCACCAGCGTCCAGGGCGATGCATCCCGCAGGCGGCGCTGCGATGGCGTGTAGAGGCGGAAGGGGGTGGGGATATGGCGGCCCGCGGCGCCGGCCCATGGGCAGGAATCGACCTGATTCAGAAAGGTTTCAAGGACACGTGTAAACATATCTTGACAATGCCTCCCTGGCGGTCTGCCTTCCCACTCTGGAGCCGCGAAGAGCTCCGAGAACGCACAACCTTGGCCTCGATCCTGCCCGGCGAATTTCTATCGTTCGTCCCGGCACAAGATGGACGCTAAGACCCCTCCGGAGCATGTGTCAAGCGCGCGTTACGTAAATCGCAGTTGACACACCGGGGGTAGAGCCGATCAAATGCGGGAGCGTAGTCGATGGAAAAAATGATACCCGACGCCATTGCCCTTAATCGGTCGACCGACGGCATCGCCGTCACACCGAGCCAACCGCCTCCGCGGTTGCGCAGGGCGGACCTTGCCGGCCTGCAGTCGAGTAGCCCGCATGGGGGCGAGACGGGCAACCAATCAGGCGCCCAGCAGCGTCGCGCGATCCTGACCCGCGCTGTCCAGCTCGAGGTCATCCCGCAATTGCTGCAGCGCACGACGCTGCGCCCGTCCGGCGCCGTCGTCTCGATGGACACCAATATCGAGCGCCTGGCCTCGCTGTCGCTGCAGGCGGCGAGCCACGAAGTGGTCGATTTCGTCACCGGGCTCTTGGAGAACGGAGTCGAGGCCGAGCGGCTGTATCTCAATCTCCTCACGCCCACGGCGGTGCGGCTGGGCGAGTTCTGGACCGACGATCTTTGCAGCTTCGCCGATGTCACCATCGGCATCGGCCACCTGCAGACAGCGATGCGCTCGCTGCACCGCGCCTTCTTCAATAGCCCCGAACAGATGGCGCCCGGCGCGCCCCGGGCCATGCTGATGCCGCTCCCGGGCGAGCAGCACACGTTCGGCCTCTCCATGCTATCGGCCTTCTTCACCCGAGCCGGGTGGGACACCTGGTCTGGCACCGTCGCCGATGCGGGCGAGCTCAACGCCATGGTGCGGAGCGACTGGATCGACCTGATCGGGTTTTCGCTCTCGCACGACGCCTTGCTCGACGATGCGCGCCGCCATATCGCGGCCATCCGCCGTGCGTCGTGCAACCCGGGCCTGGTCATCATGGTCGGCGGCCTTCCGTTTGCCGACGACGCGTCGCTCGCCGCGCAGATCGGCGCCGACGGGACCGCATTGGACGGCGCTCAAGCCGTCGCGATCGCCGCAACCCTGCTCAAGCGCCGAGTCGGGTTGCCATGACAAACCTCGTTCTCGGATTTCGCCGTGAAGAGACGTGGGGCTTCGCGGTCCAAAACGTGGCTCCGGCCGACGGGACGGCAATCAAGGGCGTGCATAAAGGGGATCTCGCACCCGTGAAGCGCTTCGTCTCCCCCAAGACCGCCCTCGGCGATCTTGATGCAGAGGCCGCCGCCGCGTTGATCGCGGCGGCCGCCGATATCACCCTGGTGCTCGACAGAAACGGCACGATCAGCGACGTCGCCGTCCGCACCGACGATCTGGCCGCCGACTTGCGCGACCCGGCGAGCTGGTGCGGCAGGGCGTTCTCCGCCATCGCCGCGCCCGACAGCCGGCCCAAGGTCGCCGCCCTGATCGCCGATGTCGGGAGCAACACCGAAACGCGCTGGCGCCACGTCAACCACCTGACCCCCGACGGCCGCATCATCCCCATCCTCTATTGCTGCGTCCTGCTCGAGGACACCCGACTCGTGGCGTTCGGCCGCGACCTTCGCGACCTGTCGGCGCTGCAGCAGCGCCTCGTCGCCGCCCAGCAGAGCATGGAGCGCGACTACACCCGCATGCGTGACGTCGAGACGCGGTACCGCCTGCTGTTCCAGCTCTCCTCCGAAGCCGTCATGATCCTCGATGCGACGCGCATGCGCGTGCTCGAAGCGAATCCGGCCGCCCGCACCCTGTTCGACGCCACCGGCGACGACCTGCCCGGCGCCGCGCTCGCCGCGCTGTTCACCCCCGAAGCCGTGGCGCTCGTCGAAGCCCATCTGGGCGCCGTGCGCGCCGGCGTTCGAGTCGACGATTTGATCGCCAAGACCCGGGGCGGCCGCGACATGGTGGTCAAGGCATCGTTCTTCCGCCAGGAGGGCGACGCGTTGTTCCTGGTCCGGATCGCGCCGCTGCACGGCGATACCGCACTGACGGAGTTGCCGGACGCCAAGGCCAAGCTGCTCTGGGCCGTCGAGCGCGCCCCGGATGGGTTCGTGGTGACCGATGGCGACGGCCGGGTCATCATCGCCAACGCCGCGTTCTTCGACATGGCGCAGATCGCGCACGAGGAAAGCTCCCGCGGCCGCCCGCTCGACGATTGGGTGGGCGCCTCGGGTGTCGATGTCGCGGTGCTGATCGCCAATCTGCGTCAGCGCGGCTCGGTCCGGTTCTTCTCGAGCACGGTGCGCGGCGAGGAGGGCACCACCGTCCAGGTCGAGATCTCCGCCGTCGCCATCCGCAACGGCGGCCAACCGTGCTTCGGCTTCGCCATCCGCAACGTCGCCACCCGCATGTCCGGTCCCACCGCCGTCGACAGCCCGGCCTCCGCCCGCGCCCTGCCGCGCTCGGTCGAGCAACTGACCGAGCTGATCGGCCAAGTGCCGCTCAAGGACCTCGTGCGCGAGGCCACCGAGGTGATCGAGCGGCTCTGCATCGAGGCCGCGCTCGAACTGACCGGCAACAACCGCGCCTCGGCCGCCGAGATGCTCGGGCTATCGCGCCAGAGCCTGTATGTGAAGCTGCGTCGCTATGGGCTGGGCGATCTCGGCGCCGGCGCCGACGAAGCGGCCGAAGCGGAATAGATGTCGGCGACCACCCGCCTCTCGCCTGGGAGCACCGATTGGTCGGCCGCGCTCGAGCTGCTCAAGCCGATCACGTGGTTCGCGCCGATGTGGGCGTTCGGCTGCGGCGTGGTGTCCGCCGGCGTGCCGCTCGGGGGCCGGGTGCCGTTCGCGCTGGCCGGTATCGCGCTGGCGGGGCCGTTGGTCTGTGCGACCAGCCAGGCCGCCAATGACTGGTACGATCGTCACGTCGACGCCATCAACGAGCCGGGCCGGCCGATCCCGTCGGGCCGCCTGCCGGGCCGGACCGGGCTGTGGATCGCCATCGCCTGGACCCTCCTGTCCATCGCCGTCGCCGCCACGCTGGGTCCTTGGGCGTTCGGCGCCGCGCTGCTCGGGTTGGCGCTGGCCTGGGTCTACAGCGCGCCGCCGCTGCGGCTGAAGCGCAACGGCTGGTGGGGCAACCTGGCCTGCGGCGCGTGCTACGAGGGCCTGCCCTGGTTCACCGGCGCCGCCGTGATGACCGGCGCGCTGCCGGACGCGCGCATCATCGCAATGGCGCTGCTCTACAGCGCCGGGGCCCACGGCATCATGACGCTCAACGATTTCAAGAGCGTCGAGGGCGACACGCAGACGGGCATCCGCTCGCTGCCGGTGATCCTGGGCGTGGGCCGTGCGGCCGGGCTGGCATGCTGGGTGATGGCGCTGCCGCAGGTGGTGGTGATCGCGTTGCTGCTGCACTGGGGCGCGCCGCTCTATGCCGCCGGGGTCGTCGTGCTGCTGGCGGCGCAACTCGCGCTGATGCCGCGCTTCCTGGGTGCGCCGCGGGCGCAGGCGATCTGGTATAATTCGACCGGCACGACGCTGTATGTGCTCGGCATGCTCGTAGCCGCCTTCGCGCTGCGGGGCATGGCATGAATTTGAGCTGGGCCGGCATCGCGCGCCTCGGGCTGGTGCAGATGGCGCTGGGCAGCGTCGTCGTGCTGGTCACCTCGACGCTCAATCGCGTCATGGTCGTCGAGTTCGCGCTTCCGGCGATCCTGCCCGGCGCCCTGGTCGCGCTGCATTACGGTGTGCAGATCCTGCGGCCCCGGATGGGCTGGGGCTCCGACATGGGCGGGCGGCGGACGCCGTGGATCGTCGGCGGGATCGCCGCGATGGCCGTCGGTGCGCTGGTCGCCGCACTCGGCGCGTGCCTGATGCCGACGAGCCTGGCCGCGGGCGTCGCGCTGGCCACGCTGGGCTTCACCGCGCTCGGCCTAGGCGTCGGCGCGGCAGGGACGTCGCTGCTGACATTGGTCGCGCACCGGGTCGGTCCGAACCGCCGCGCGGCGGCCGCGACGATCCTCTGGCTGATGATGATCTTCGGCATCGCGGCCACGGCGGGCATCGCGTCGCGGCTGCTGGATCCGTTCTCTCCCGTGCGCCTGCTCGAGATCACGGCCGGCGTCGGGGCGGCCGCCATGGTGCTGACACTGCTCGCCGTTTGGCGCATCGAGGGCCCGGCCGCCGCGCCGGCGCCGGCCGCCCGCGCGCCGTTCCTGCCGGCACTCAAGGAAATCTGGCGGGAGCGGCAGTCGCGCCGGTTCGCGCAATTCGTGTTCGTGTCCATGCTCGCCTACTCGGCGCAGGAATTGCTGCTCGAGCCGTTCGCCGGCACCGTGTTCGGGTTGACGCCGGGCCAGACGGCGGGCCTGACCGGCCTGCAGCATGGTGGCGTGCTGGCTGGCATGGCCCTGGTCGCGGTGGCGACGGTGTGGGCGGGGGCCTATCGGGGCCGGGTCATGCGGGCGTGGACGATGGGCGGCTGCATCGCCTCGGCGGCCGGCATTCTTCTCCTGGCGCTGGCCGCCATCGTGCCCGAGTTGCCGCTGCGCCCGGTCGTGTTCGCGCTCGGCATGGCCAACGGGGCCTTCGCGGTCTCGGCCATCGGCGCCATGCTGGGCCTCGCCGCCGAGGGTCGCGGCGCGCGGGACGGCACGCGGATCGGGCTTTGGGGCGCTGCGCAAGCGCTGGCGTTCGGGGCGGGCGGCCTGCTCGGGACCGGCGCCTCCGACATCGCCCACCGCCTGGTCGACACGCCCGCGCTGGCCTACGGGGCCGTGTTCGTCGGCGAGGCCGCCGTTTTCCTGCTCGCGGCCCAGCTGGCCGCCGGGCTGTTCGGCGACGCCACGACGGCCGGCCGAAGCATCAACCCACTCGAATTGGGAGCCACGGGATGACTGATACCTATGATGCCGTCGTCGTGGGCGGTGGCCCCGCCGGCGCCACGGCTGCGGCCGACCTCGCCAATAACGGCCGTTCGGTCCTGCTGCTCGACAAGGCCGGGCGCATCAAGCCCTGCGGCGGCGCGGTGCCGCCCATTCTCATCCGCGACTTCGCGATCCCTGATCATTTGATGGTCGCGCGGGCCCAGGGCGCCCGCATCATCGCGCCGAGCACGGCCGAGGCCGATATGCCGATCAATGACGGAGTCGGGGGCGGCTACGTCGGCATGGTCGACCGCGAGACGTTCGACGAATGGCTGCGCGAGCGCGCCGCCACCGCCGGCGCCGAGCGCCGCGACGCCAGCTTCGAGCGCGTCACCCGCGACCCGGACGGCGTCGCCCGCATCCACTTCACGCCCAAGGGCGCGACCGAGGAGACCAGCGTCCGCACCCGCGCCATCATCGGCGCCGACGGCGCCAAATCGGCCGTCGCGCGCCAGTGCGTGCCGGGGGCCGACCACGTCAAATACGTGTTCGCCTACCACGAGATCGTCCGCGCCCCGGCCAGGTCGGCCGACTACGACCCGACCCGCTGCGACATCTACTACCAAGGCCCGCTCTCGCCCGATTTCTACGCCTGGGTGTTCCCGCACGGCGACACGATGAGCATCGGCACCGGCTCGGCGCAGAAGGGCTTCGGCCTGCGCCCCGCCGTCGCCAAATTGCGCGAGCAGGCCGGGCTGGCCGGCTTGGAGACGATCCGCCGCGAGGGCGCGCCGATCCCGCTGCGGCCGATGAAGCGCTGGGATAACGGCCGCGACATCGTGCTGGCCGGCGACGCCGCGGGCGTGGTCGCGCCGGCGTCGGGGGAGGGGATCTACTACGCCATGCTCGGAGGCCGCCTGGCGGCCGACGCGGTCGAGCTGCTGTGCAAGACGGGCGAGGCCAAGTCGCTGCGCACCGCGCGCAAGCGGTTCATGAAGGCGCATGGCCGCGTGTTCATGGTGCTGGGCTTCATGCAGTGGTTTTGGTACAGCAACGATAAGCGTCGCGAGACATTCGTCAAGATGTGCCGCGACAAGGACGTGCAGCGCCTGACCTGGGATAGCTACATGAACAAGAAGATCACCAAGCGCGATCCGATGGCGCATGTGCGGGTGTTCTTCAAGGACATGGCGCAGCTGGTGGGGATGGCGCGCGCTTGAGGATCAGCCGTCCTGTTCTGACCGCCGCCGGCTGCGCGATCCTCGTTGCGCTGCTCGGTGGCGCTGCGACCCAGATCGGGCCGTGGTACTACGCGCTGCACAAGCCGTCATGGCAGCCGCCGGATTGGCTGTTCGGGCCGGTGTGGACGTTGATCTACGGCCTGACCGCGCTGGCCGGCGTCAAGGTTTGGAACCGCATCGCCGACCGGGAGCGGCGGCTGCGGATGATGGCGTTGTTCGCGCTCAACGCGCTGCTGAACGTGCTGTGGAGCGAGCTGTTCTTCGGGCAGCGGCGGCCGGACTGGGCGTTGTCCGAGGTGGTGCCGTTCTGGCTGTCCATCCTGGTGCTGTTGGTGCTGGTGTTCCCCGTCACGCGGACGGGCGGTTGGGCGCTGGTGCCCTACCTGCTTTGGGTTTTGTTCGCCGGGATCCTGAACCTGGCAATCGTGCGTTTGAACGGGCCGTTCAGTGCCTGAGACGGAGAACGAAGACATGGGTGAAACGCTCAAGCCTGCCGTGCCCGCGGTTCCCGCCATACCGGCGACCGTCGCACCGCCCGCCACATGCCCGTTCGGCACGCCGGCGATGGGCGCGATCGTCAGGGCGCGCGAGACGGTGGGGCGGCATTCGCCGTCGATGCCGCTGCGGATCGGCACCCGGGCGTCACCGCTGGCGCTGGTGCAGACCCGCGCGTTCCTGGCCCGGTTGACCAAGTTCTGCCCCGTCCTGCATGGGCTCGAAGTGTTCCAGGAACTGGCGATCCGCACCACCGGCGACCGCAGCCAGGCCTCGGGAGTCCGGCTGGCCGACGTCGGCGGGAAGGGGCTGTTCTCGAAGGAACTGCACGAGGCGATGATCGATGGCCGCATCGACATGGCGGTGCACAGCTTGAAGGATCTCGAGACCGAGCTGCCCCCGGGCATCGTGCTGGCCTGCGTGCTACCGCGCGAGGACAACCGCGACGTGCTGATCCTCGGCCCGGCCTGCGACACCTCCGACGCCGCCGGGCTGCCGTATCCCGAGCTGCCGATCGGCGCCCTGATCGGCTCGAGCTCGGTGCGCCGCCAGGCCCAACTGCTGCACGCGCGGCCCGATCTGAAGGTCGAGGTGATCCGCGGCAACGTCCACGGCCGGCTCGACAAGGTTCGCCGCGGCGACTATGCGGCGTCGCTGCTCGCGATGGCCGGGCTGCGCCGGCTGGGGCTCGAGCATGAGGTCGACATCGCCATCGATGCCGAGACCATGCTGCCGGCGGCGTGCCAGGGCATCGTCGGCATCACCGCGCGCGAGGGCGACACCGAGCTGCGGCGCCTGCTCGCCGCGCTGAGCGACGCCGAGGCCGACGTGGCCGCGCAGGCGGAACGGGCCTTGCTCGGCTCGCTCGACGGCTCCTGCCACACGCCGATCGGTGCCCATGCGGTGTTGCTGCCCGAGGGACGGATGCGGATCACCGGCCTGGTGGCGAAAGCCGACGGCAGCTTCATGCTCCGCCGCAGCACCGAGTGCGACCGGACCGACGCCGCCACGGCTGGCGCTGCGCTCGGCGACGAACTCCGCGCCGCGAGCCCGCGGGATCTATTCGCGTAGGGTGGGCTTTCAGCCCACCATTTCACGCCCGACGCTGCGTGCGTTGTTGTGGTGGGCTAAAGCCCACCCTACGGGGGGGTAGCTGGACGAGAATCGAGGATCCTGTAGTCTGACCTCGTTATGACCGTGCCACAGCACGGCAAAGCGGGAGGCGACATGACAATATCCAGAGCGAAGCCCAAGGGATTGATGGCAATGGCGGGCGCCTTCGCGCTGTCGCTGCTGGCCGGAACCGCCTTGTCATGTTTCGGCGGCTCCGCCGCTCTGGCGCAACCGAAGCCGATCAAGATCGGCGTCATCGCCGAGGCGCAGTCGATCGCCGGCAGCTCCATCGCCAAGGGCGCGCAGCTCGCCGCCGACGAGATCAACGAGAAGGGCGGCGTCGGCGGCCGCAAGATCGAGATCATCGTCTATGACAACCATTCCTCCGCCGCCGACTCGGTGCGCGCCTTCCAGCGCGCCGTCAGCGAAGACCACGTCAACGTCGTCATCGCGAGCTACATCAGCGAGGTCGTGCTCGCGCTCGAGCCCTGGTCCGGGCGGCTCAAGACCGTCATGATCACCCCCGGCGCTTCGTCCGACGTGATCAGCGCCAATATCGGCAAGGATTACGAGCACCTCAAATACTCGTTCCACGGCTATGTGACGTCGAGTTCGCTGTCCAAGCTCGTCTGCACCGCAGGCAAGGACCTGATGGTCGACGGGGTCAAGGCCAAGACCGCCGTCATCATGAGCGAGGACGCCGCCTGGACCACGCCGCTCGATGCCGGCTACGAGGCCTGCCTGCCGACGATCGGCATCAAGGTGTTGGACCACATCCGCTTCTCGCCGGACACGACCGATTTCACCCCGATCTTCAACAAGATCGAGAGCAGCAAGCCGGACATCATCGTCACCGGGGTGTCCCATGTCGGCGTGCAGCCGACGGTGCAGTGGAAGAACCAGCAAGTGCCGATGCCGATGTTCGGCATCTCCTCGCAGGCGACCAACGCCACGTTCTGGGGCGACACCAACGGGGCCGCGGCGGGTGTGTTGTTCCAGTCGATTTCCGGCCCGGGCGTGGCGGTGACGCCGAAGACGATCCCGTTCGTCGACGCCTACGCCAAGAAGTTCGGTGCCCCACCCTCCTACGCCGGCTACACCGCCTATGACGAGGTGTTCTATCTGACGGAGGCGATCCAGCGGGCCGGGTCCGACGACCAGGACAAACTGGTCACGGAACTGGAAAAGACCGACTATCAGGGCGTGATCGGCCAGATCAAGTTCACCGGCCGCGACACTCCGAACCCACACACGCTGGTCACCGGCAAGGGCGGCGTGGAGGGGTTGTTCCTGCAGTGGCAGGACGGCAAGCAGGTCAATCTCTGGCCGGCGAACCTCGCCACGGGCAAGCTCGAGTTCCCCGCCTTCATCAAAACCAACGTCTCCAACTAGCCCCGTCATCCCCGGGCTTGACCCGGGGATCCCTACGGCAAGCGCGCGGTTGCGGCACGGTGGACCCACGGGTCAAGCCCGTGGGTGACGGTATTGCCGAGACGACACGCGACTGACGCGCACGAGGCATCATGGTTCTGCTGCAAGTCCTGATCGACGGTTTCGCGATCAGCGCCCTCTACGCACTCGGCGCGACCGGCTTCACGCTCATCTTCGGCGTCTCCGGCGTGCTCAACCTGTCGCACGGGCCGCTGATGGTCGCCGCAGCCGTCGCGGCCTGGTATGCCAACGCCGTCCTGGGCAGCGGCGCCTACCTCGGCGCCCTGTTCGGCGTGTTGGTCGGCGTGGTCCTGGCGCTGCTCACCTACGGCGTCGTCGTGCGGCCCATCCAGCGCTCCCGCCTGATCCGCAACGAGGAGCGCGAGATCTTCATCCTGACCGCGACCCTGCTCTGGGGCATCATGATCCAGGAGCTGATCGCCTACTGCTTCACCGATAGCGCCAAGACCGTGCTGCCGATCATCGGCGGCGTCATGCCGATCCTCGGCGTGCGCACGCCGATCAACGAGCTGTTCACCGCGGTCATCTGCTGGGTCGCGATCGGCATCCTCTGGCTGCTCGTCAACCGCACGCGGACCGGAAAGGCCGTCATGGCCGCCTCGATGAATGCGCGGGGAGTGACGCTGCTGGGGATCGAGTTGTCGTGGATCTATCTCGTGGTGTGGACCATCTACGGCGTGCTGGTCGGGATCGCCGGCGTGCTGCTCGGCATGTTCCTCGGCGTGAGTTCCTACAGCGCGGGGCCGCTGACCGGCAGCGCGTTCTCCATCGTCGTGCTCGGTGGGCTCGGCAGCGTCTCCGGCTCGCTGATCGCCGCCTACGTGGTCGGCTACATCGAGACCATCACCGCCTATTTCGACCAGATCTTCGGCACCAGCCTCGGCTCGACCTCGTATCGCTTCATCCCGGCGCTGCTGCTGCTGGTCGTGGTCATGTATGTCCGCCCGCGCGGCCTGCTCGGGAGGCGCTGAGCCATGAGCCATTCCACCCGCCTGATCCTGACCGCTGCCGTCGTCGTCGTGCTCGCGCTGCTCGGCGTGGTACCGCTCTGGGCATCCGGCTACATCCTCGGCGTGCTGACGGTCGCCTATTACTTCAGCGTGTTCGCCATGGCGTGGGACCTGCTGTTCGGGTTCGCCAACGAGGTCAATTTCGGCCCCACCTTCCTGATCGGCCTCGGAGCCTACGGGGCCGGCATCCTGAACGGGCACGGCTTTCCGATCTGGGCCTGCGTCATCCTCGGCACCCTGATCGCGGTCGCCGGCGGCATCGTGCTGGCGTTGCCGGCGCTGCGCCTGACCGGGCCGTATTTCGGCCTGACCACGCTGGTGGCCGTGCTGATCCTGCAGAATCTGGTCGTGGTGTTCGCCGGGTTCACCGGCGGCGAGATCGGCCTGATGGTGCCCGACGTCATCAGCATCGACGCCTCGACCAACTACTGGATCGCGTTCGGCTTCATGGTGGTGTGCGGCGGCATCCTCTACGCGCTGTCCCGCTCGCCGATCGGGCTGATCCTACAGGCCAGCGGCCAGGACGCGGTGCAGGCGGGGGCGCTCGGCTTCAACATCACCAAGCACAAGCTCGCCGCCTTCATCATCAGCGCCTTCTTCTCCGGTCTCTCCGGCGCGCTGCTGGTGTTCTACATGGGCACCGCCTCGGTCTCGACGCTGATCGCGATCACCGTCGGCGTGCAGATCATCATCGCCGCGGTCATCGGCGGCCGCCGCACCATCATCGGCGCCGCCATCGGCACCATCTTCCTCATCGCCATGACCGAGGCGCTGCGCAGCACCGGCGAGCTGGCCACGTTCATCGTTTCGGCGGTCGCGCTCGTCGTCGTGCTGATCGCGCCAAATGGCTTCGTCGGCGTCATTACCGGCCGCCGGGGCGAGCGCGCCTGATGCCCGGCCCGCTGCTGCAGGTGCAGAACCTGACCAAGCGCTTCGGCGGCCTCGTTGCGGTCAAGGGCATGAGCTTCGACGTCGCCGCCGGCGAGATCGTCGGCCTCATCGGCCCCAACGGCTCCGGCAAATCGACCGTGATGAAATGCGTCATGGGCATCGAGCGCCCGACCGAGGGGTCCGTCCGCATCGGCGGCGCCAACGTCGCCGGGCAGCCGGCGCATCAGATCGCGCGCCAGGGCGTCGGCATCGTGTTCCAGCACTCCCGCCCGCTGCAGCGGCAGACCGTGCTCGAGAACATCAAGCTCGCCCTGCTGCCCGACAGCCTCATCCGCCTCCTCGCCGACCCGGCGCATGACCGCGACGCCCGCGCCATCGCCGAGCGCGTCGGCCTCACTCACGTGCTCGACCGCCGCCCGTCGACGCTGCCGTTCGCCGACCTGCGCAAGCTCGAACTCGCCAAGGCCATCGCCCGGGATCCGCAGATCATCCTGGTCGACGAACCGTTCGCCGGGCTCACGCGCGGCGAGACGGAGAGCTTCTCCGCGCTCATCCGCACCTTCAAGGCCGAGGGCAAGGCGGTCCTGCTCGTCGACCACAACGTCAAGAGCGTCGCCGCGCTGGCCGATCGCGTCGTCGCCATGTATCTCGGCGAGCGCATCGCGGTGGGCACCGCCGACCAGGTGATGCGCGACGAGCAGGTGCGCCGGGTCTATCTCGGCGGCGCCATCACCACCTCGGCCCGGCCCGAGACCAGCTTCGCCGACGGCGACACCCCCCTGCTCGACATCAGCGATTTGTCGGTGTTCTACGGCAAGGCGCAGGCGCTCGAGAACGTCTCGCTGCATGTGCACGAGCGCGAGTTCGTCTCCGTCGTCGGCCTCAACGGCGCCGGCAAGACGACGCTGTTCAACGCGATCTCCGGCCTGGTCCCGTATGACGGCCAGATCCGATGGGGCGGCGACAGCCTGGCGGGGAAATCCGGCGCCGCCATCGCCCGCGGCGGCATCGTGCACTGCCCGGAGACGCGCGAGCTGTTCGGCGACATGTCGGTGCGCGAGAACCTCGACCTCGGCGGCCAGCACCTGACCGCGGCCGACCGCGCCCGCCAGCTGGACTGGCTGTTCGACCTGTTTCCCCGCCTGAAGGAGCGCGAGGGCCAGCACGCCTCGACCATGTCCGGCGGCGAGCAGCAGATGCTGGCCATCGCGCGCGCGCTGATGATGCGGCCCAAGCTGCTGATCCTCGACGAGCCCACGCTCGGCCTGGCGCCGGTCATCCTCGAACAATTGTCCCACGCGCTGGAGCGCCTGCGCCAGAGCACGCCCATCACCGTCCTGCTCGGCGAGCAGAACGTCACCTTCGCCCTGCCGCACGCCGACCGGGTCTACGTGCTCGAACACGCCCGCACCGTCTGGGAAGGCCCGCCCGACCGCTTCGAGGAAGAGGCGGGGGAGGGCTATCTATAGAGGCGCCGCATCAGCTAAGTAGCTTGATGCCCAGCCGACACGCCTTGCACTCCATCGCCGTCTCTCTGCGGGTCGCCCTGTTGGGCGGGCTGGCGCTGCTGCTGATCTGGTTGCTGTCGGACGTGCTGCTGCTCATTTTCGCGGCCGTGCTGATGGCGTGCGTGCTGCATGGCGGGGCGGAGAAGATCCATGGCTGGACCGGGCTGTCGCGGGGTTGGGCGCTGCTGCTGCTCGTCGTCGTGGTTCTGGTGGTCACCGGCGGCGCGATGTGGCTGGAGGGCCCGCGGATCGCCAACCAGACCAGCGAGATCGCGCAGAACTTCGTCCAGCAAGGCGAGCGGCTGAAGGAATACGTGCTCGGGACGTCCTGGGGCAAGCAATTGGCCAATAAGGCCGGCGATGGCTCCGGATGGTCGATGCTCGGCAAACTCGGCAGCTACATCCCGACGGTCGCCAACTCCCTCCTCGGCGTCGGCAGCTCGCTCGTCATCCTGATCGCCACGGCGCTGTTCTTCGCCGCGTCTCCGGGCCTGTATCGGGACGGGTTCGTGCGCCTCCTGCCCATGCCCTGGCGACCGCGCGGCCGCGAGGTGCTGGACGACATGGGCGAGGCGCTGCAGCTCTGGTTCATCGGCCAGTTGCTGGACATGGCTGTCGTCACGGTCCTCACCGGCATCGGCCTCTACGTGCTGGGCGTGAAACTGGCCGGGACGCTGGCTTTGCTCGCTGGGCTGATGAACTTCGTGCCGTATATCGGTGCGCTGGCCGGGTCGCTCCCCGCGCTGCTGATCGCCTCGTCGCAGGGGCCCGGCCTGGCGCTCTATACGGCCATCCTGATCGCCGCCGTGCAGATGCTCGAGGGCAACGTGATCGCGCCGCTGATCCAGAAGCGCACCGTGGACCTGCCGCCGGCGGTGACGATCCTGTCGCAGACGGTGCTGGGGTCGCTGTTCGGCCTGCTCGGCATCATCCTGGCCACGCCGTTCACCGCCGCGGCGATGGTGTTCGTGCGAAAGGTCTATGTCGAGTCGACGCTGGAGCGGCCGGAGTAGTTGCGCCGGTCGACCGCACCCCAGGCGTATTTGTAGCTCTCCTGCCCGCGCAGGAAATGCGCTTCCGTCCGGCCCTCGGCGATCGCCTGCTCCAGCATGGCGCCCAGCAACAGCGTGCCGGGGCTGACGAAGCGCTGCGCGATGTCGTAGCCGCTCAAATAGAAATAGATCCGGCCCGGCGCCAGCAACGCCATGATTGCCGCCGCGACCACGCCGTCGACCCGCAACACCTGCAGCCGCATCAACCCGGCCGCCAGCAAGCCCGGCGCCGCGTCGCGCCAGAACGCCAGCACGGCGGCATCCGCGAGCACCCCCGCCTCGCCCTGCGCGACCCAACGCCCTTGATGCAGCCGCACCAAGGTGTCGAGACATGCGTCGAGCGTCTCCGCGTGCGCCCCCTCCACCGTCCAGCCGCCGGCCCGCTCCGCCCGGTGCCGACTCATCCGCAGCTTGCGCCGAATCCCGGCGGGGATGTCCGGCAGCGTCAGCACCGGGCACGGACTGCTTTCATCCCACGCGATATCGGTAATGGCGAGCAGCCGTGACCAGGGCGGGACCTCGATGAGGTCGAGATGGTCCGTGGGATCACCGCGCAACCGCGCCAGCACGGCGGGCAGGAGAGGGGCGGGGTCGCCGAGACCGTCGAGGTAGTCGGTGGTCCCGGCGCCGATCGGCAGCGCCTTGCGCTCGACCGGCAGCACATACATCGGCAGCATCGCCGTCATCGCGCCGCCGCGCCGCTCGACCGCCACGCGCGGCAGCCCGGTCCCGAACTGCCGCCACCACGGCAGCAGCCAGTGCGGCGATTGGAACGGCGTCGCGTCGGGGCACCGCTGCCACAGAGCCGCCCACTCGGCCGCCAGCGCGGCCAGCCCGCGATCGGTATCGATGATGTCGATCAAGCGGCCCGCGTGATCGTCCGCGCGGCAAGGTCGGCGTAGCGCGCCAGATAGGCCCCGGTCATCCGCTCCAGCGAGAACCGCTCCTGCGCGACGCGGCGGCACTCGGCCGGGTCGATGGCGTCGATCCGGCCGAGTGCGGTGATCATGCCGTCGATGTCGTCCACCACGAAGCCGGTCCGCCCATCCTCGACCACCTCCGGCAACGCCCCGCTGCGGAAGGCGATGACCGGCGTGCCGCAACTCGCCGCCTCCATCGCGACCAGCGAACTCGTCTCGGCGACCGTGCTCGGGATCAGCAGGCACCGCGCGCCGGCCAGGAGGCGCCGCTTGCGCGCGAACCCCAACGGCCCGAGATAGCGCCAGTGTTCGCCCAGCAATGGCTTCACCTCGTGCTCGAAATAATGCTGGTGCGCCGCATAGGGGAAAATCTCACCGCCGATCAGCAGCGGCGTCCCCGCCGCCCGCGTTGCCTGCAGCGCCAGGTGCAGCCCCTTTTCCGGGCATACCCGCGCGAGCATCAGCGCATAATCCCGCTTGGTCACCCGCGCCGCGGCCAGCCGTGCCACCGGCACCCCGTTCGGGATCGGCGACAGCATCCGCGGACCCGGCCAGGTATGCGCCGCCTCGTCGTTCGACACGCAGTTCAACCAGGTATTCGGCCGCGCCGTCTCGTAGGCGGCCCGGGGGTACCAATCGGGCGGCAGATGCAGGGTCGCCAGCATCGCCGGACCCGGCGGCACCCTGTATTCGTGGAAGTCGAGCCCGTGCATGTGCACGAGATCGACGTCGTTCTCCGCCAGCACGCGCTCGATTGCGTGCTGCACACGCTGGCGCTGGGCGACGATGATGGGTTCCTCGATCGCCTCGCTCGGCGGCGGCCCGGCGAGCCCGACCAACTCGCCGGCGGTCCGCGAGCCCGCCATGGCGACGACGATCGAGCGATGCCCGGCGGTGGCCAGCGCCGCGTCGATCGCCGTCAGCACCTGCTCCGAGCCGCCGACGGCGTCGGGACCGACGGGGGCGAATTTGTAGGCGACGCTGAGGATCGTCAGGCGACGCATCGCACCCGCTCCCGCCACGCCGTCCCCGTCATCCAGCCCCATTCCTCATACAGCAGCCGACCCGGATGCGGCGGCTCGGAGAAGTCATAACGAGGCGCGCGGCGGAATCGTTCAATCGCTGGATCGAAACGGGAGAGGATTTCGTGCTGGGTTCGGAAGCAGGCGAGCATCGCTCGCTTGCGACGAAGCTCGTCAGTTTGGAGCATCACGACCGCTTCCTGCTCCCTCTCCCCACGGGAGAGGGTCGGGGTGAGGGCTTGGCGGCGCGGAGAACCCTCACCCAACCCTCTCCCGGAGGGAGAGGGCGCTAGAAAGGAGCCGCTTTCGAGGCGTCCATCCGCATCGGCATGATAGCCGGCGAACTCGAACACCTCGGCGCCCGACGCGTGCACCGCCATCGCCACGGCGTCATGGTCGGGGTGGCCGCCCTCGTAGCAATGCGTCAGCACCGACCGGATGCCATGCGCGGAAAACAACTCCCGCAGCCTCGCCGCGATCGCCGGCACCGCCGCTGTCGCCTCCTGATCCGCGATCCCCAGCGACACGCGTTCCGGCGACGCGCCCGACAGCGCGAGCGCCGCGTCCAACTCGCGCGTGCGCGCGGCCGCGTAGGCCGCCGGGCTGTCGAAGCCCTCCCGCGCGGCATCGCCCAGCCCGCGCGGCGCGCCATCGGTCACGTGGATCAGCAGCAGCCGCCGGAACAGATGCAGGCTGCCGCCGGCCGCGAGCGTCTCGTCGTCCGGATGCGCCACCACCAGCGCCACCGGCTCGTCCACCGGCCGCCGCTCCAAGAGCGCGGCCAGCATCGCGCTACGTCGCTCCCGCGTGCGCCGGCACCGGGCTATCGGCCCGCCCCGGCGCATAGCGGCGGATCATCGTGCCGCAGAATTCCGCGAACCGCTCCGGGTGCTTGGGCACGGCCGTGTAGTGTTCCCATTGTCCTTCGTGCTCCGGCGTGAAGCAGAACGTCGCCGTCACCTTGAACTTCTCCAGCGCCCGCATCTGCCGGTCGAACCAGCGCTCGCAGTCCGGCCGGAACCAATCCGCCCAGGACAACCCGGTCCGCAGATAGGTGACGCCGAGATCCTCGAGCCACTTCACCGCGTCGTCCAGCCGGTGGTCCTCGTAGTGGAACCACTGGCAGATGCCGATCTCCGGCGTGAATTCATGGAACCGCTTGGCGGCCAGCTTCGGCCGCCCGTTCTCGTCGAGCAGACCCATGTGGAAATGCCGGTAGTAGGAGCTGCCCTCGGCTTCACGGTGCCGGGTCGTGGCGGGCCAGGCCGCGGGCAGGTCATACAGGCTGTACCAGTGCACCCGCGGGGCCTTGCCGACCAGCAACTCCGCCGTTCGCCCGAGGCCCCAGGCCTGCACCTCCTCGGCCCCGAAGGTGGAGATCCCGACCTCGGACACCCAGAGCGGCAGATCCGTCACCGCCCGGATGCTGTCCAGCTTCTCCGGCCACTCGTCGAGCATCCAATGGTTCCAGTCGAGCGGGAAACCGTGCACCGCCACCGCGTCCAACTGGTCCAACCCGCCATGGCTCTGCAGCGCGCGGATGAAGTCCGGGTCGATCGGGCTGATCCCGCCCAGGACCCGCGGCAGCCCCGGGGCCTCGGCGGCGATCGCCTGGCCGGCCAGCGTCGCCATCCGCGCGAAGGTCGCCCAGCCGGGATCGTTCTCGAAATCCCAGTGCGACTTGTTGTTGGGCTCGTTCCAGATCATCGCCGCTTCGATCATGGCCTCACCCCTTCGCCGGATAGACGGCGCCGTAGCGCGGGTCGGACGGCCGGCCGCGGCGGCAGATGAAGGTCTCCTCCTCCGGATTGGCCTCGATGGTGAACCCGGCCGAGCGCAGCATCGCCGCCGAACAGGCCCGGTTCGGCGCCCACCAATTGGTGTTGTCGTGCGAGTAGCTGTGCTCGATGAAATGCAGCTTGGGATAGCCGGGCTCGTCGAACGCCGCCTTGTCCCAGAACTCGTAGTCCGCTGCGACCTCCATGATCTCGTCGGACCCGCGCTGCAGCGATTGGAACACCATCAGATCGCCGGCAACGTGCTCATGGATGAGGTCGAGCGCGAGCAGCGGGTGCCGCAAATGGTAGAGCACGCCGATGAAGAAGACGAGATCGAACTTCTCTCGCAACGACCCCACGTCGTAGACGCTCATCTGCTGGAACTCGACGTCCACGCCTTGCACCTCGGCGGCGAAGCGGGCCTGGGCGAGATAGTCGGGGTCGAAATCGATCCCCAACACCCGGTCGGCGCCCCGGCGCTTCATCTCCATCGAGTAGAAGCCGGCATTGCAGCCGATGTCGAGCACCGTCCGCCCGCTCATGTCGTCCGGCAGGCAGTGCTGGAACCGCTCCCATTTCACCCGCGGGAAGTCGCCGAGGAAGTGCTCGGGTGCGGTCTTGACGCCATGCAAATCGAGATTGTGGAACCACGGTCCCAGCGCCTCCGCTTGCGTCCTGATCCGCTCTTCGGTCCAACTTGTGGTCACGCTCTGCTTCGCTCCAATCTGCTCGCCCCATCCGCGACGGGCGTATCCTGTCCGCCCAGCAACCGCATCGCCTCGCGGTAACCGTGCAACGTTCCGACGTCCACGTAGCTCTCGCCGGCGCAGACCCCCCATGCCGAGCCGCCCCGCTGGAGCCACGCGTTGATGAGGGTGCCCATGAACTCGTCCTGGCGCTCCCGCTCGAGCCACAGGCGGTGCAGCTCGAACAGCGTGCGGCCGGGCATCTTGAACGCCCCCCAGATCCATTTCGACCGCGCCGTCGCCGACTTCACCTCGATCTCCACGACCCGGCCGTCATCATCCAACACCACCGCGTCGAACAGCTCCGGCCGTTCGACCGGGAACAGCAGGAAGGACAGCCGGTCGTCCGGCAACGCCGCCAGCGCGTCGGCCGGGAACCAGATCGTGTCCGGCAGCCCGACCAGCACCGGCTCGTCCGGCGCGATCACCGACAGCGCACGGAAGATCGCGTCGCACAGCCCGGCCGCGCCCGCCTGGCACACGTAGGCGATGTCGACGTCGCCGACCGCGGCGCCGTAGTACTGCAGGATGTCGCTCTTGAACGGCGAGATCACGAAGCAGATCTTATCGGCCCCCGCCCGCACCATTCGCTCGATCAGGTATTCGCTGACCGCCCGCGGCCGTTCGACGCCGCTGGCATCGAGCCGCGATCCGACCGGCAGCAGCTCCTTGCTGAACGCCAGCGGCTGGATGCGCGTGCCGTTGCCGGCGGCCGGGATGATGCCCCACATCAGAACTCTCGCATCAGACGGGAACCCGCGCCGTGGCCGCCTCGAACGCCGCGACCATCTGCGCCGCGCGCCGGGTCGCGCTATGCTCCTCGAGCGTCCGGGCCCGGGCCCGCGCCGCGATGCGCGCCAGCGCTTGATTCCCGAGTTGCAGCGCCGCCATGGCCTCGTCGGTCGTATGCGCGACCAGGATCTCCTCCCCGGGCACGAAGAATTCGTCCAACCCGGCGAACCAGTCCGACAGGATCGGCACCCCGCAGGCGGCGGCCTCGAACAAGCGCCCCGACGGGCACCAGCCCATCCGTGCCATCGCGTCGCGCGTGATGTTCAGCGTCAGCCGCGACGACGAGTAGAACGCCTTGTGCTCCGGCGGCGGCAGGTGCCGCACGAAATAGGTGTTGGCGGTCCAGGGGAACCCATCCGGATACTGCGCGCCGCCGATGACGAACCGCTCGCCCGGCAGGAGACGCGCCGGCTCGACGAACAGCCGCTCCAGCGCCGCCTGCCGGTCGGCGGCGTAGGTGCCGAGATAGGAGAGTAGGGCGGCGTATTCCGGACGCGGCTCTGCCGGCCGGTGCAGCGCCGGGTTGACCGAGCCGTAGATCGGCACCGTCCGCCGCGCGCCGAGGCGCGAGCGCAGCGCATCCAGTGCGCCGCCGCCGGTGTAGCTCAGCACGAGGTCGAACGGCGCCAGGCCGTCCGGCCCGATATAGCCGACATCCTCACCCGCCTCGATGCGCGCCAGCGTCACCGGCGTGTCCAGATCGTAGAAGCAGCGCACCGCCAGATTGGCCCCGACCACCAGCTCGGTCGCGGCGAGCCCGTCCGGACAGTACGACGTCACCATGCCGACATCGGCGTCCGCCAACTGCTCGCGTGCCTGCGGCAGGGCGGCGGCCCAGTCGTCGTAGAGCACCAGCGTGCCGCCGGGCGGCAGCGCATGCAGGTCGCGGTTGCCCGCGTAATATGGCACGTCCCGCTCGAAGAACACGACGCGGTGCCCGGCCTCCAGCAGCGCCTGGATCAGACCGCGCCACAGCGCCGCGTGCCCGTTGCCCCAGGACGAGCTGACCGCCAGGCCGAAGATGACGATCTTCATGCCGACATCCGTCTGCGCTCCTGCGTCTGCAACGCCTCTTCGGCAAACGCTTCCAACTCCGCCGCCCGGTGGTCGCCGGTATGCGCCGCCATAACCCGGGCCCGCCCGGCCGCGCCGATTTCCAGCCGCCGCGCCTCCGGCATCGATCGGATCGCCGCCAGCACGTCGCCGGTGCCGTCGGCGATCAGGATCTCCTCGCCGGGGACGAACAACTCGTCCAGCCCCTCCCACCGATCGCTGATGATTGGCGTGCCGCAACACGCGGCCTCGAACAGCCGCACGCTCGGGCTGTGGCCGCGGCGCACCATGTCGGCCCGCGTCACGTTGAGGGTGAAACGCTGCGCGGCGTAGAAGTCACGGTGTTCCGCGGGCGGCGCATGCTCGATCCGCTCGACGTTCTCCGGCCATTGGACGTCATCGGGGTAGAGTGGCCCGGCGACGACGAACCGCCGTCCCGCCAGGTCCCGCGCCGGTGCGCAGAGCAATGTCTCGAGCACGGGCTGCCGGTCCGCGCTGTAGGTGCCGAGATAGCCCAGATCCCACCGCAGCCCCGCGTCCGGCGCCGGACGATACAGATCGGGGTCGGCCGAGCAGTAGAGCGGCCGCGCCGCGCGCGCGCCCCAGACGCGCTCCAATTCCCGCAGGGTCGGCCCACCGGTGAAGGACAGATAGATGTCGTACCGCCGCAAGATCTCGGCCGAAAGATAGTCGCACGACCCGGTCTCCAGCGCGGCCAGCGTCACCGGCGTATCGATGTCGTAGAACGCCGTCGCGCCCCGAGCGAGCGACTGCGCGATGCGCCCGACCTCGATGCCGTCCGGCACGTACGACCCGACGATCACCAAATCGGCCGCGGCGATCGCCGGCGCCCACTCGCCCCTGAGCGCCTCGAGATCGTCGTAGAGCGCGGTCTCGCCATAGGGCGGCTCGGCCAAGTCACGGTGCTCGGCATACCAGGGCTTGTCGCGTTCGAGGAACAGCACCTGGTGGCCGCGCCGTACCAGCCCCCGCACCAGCCCCCGGTAGGTGGTTGCGTGGCCGTTGCCCCATGACGACGTGATCGTCAGCCCCAGGATTACGATACGAAGGCCTCTACCCATGCTCTGCCGACAACACGTTCAACCCTAGACAATTCTCCCGTGTTCAACACGGGTCAAGTCGCGGCCCACGGCGCGCAGCGATGGCCGCCACTCGCCCGGCGCGGTCTGCCGGTATTTGCGGACGCCCCGATACCAGACGCTGCCCCGTCCGCCGGCCAGCCAGCGCCAATCCGGCGCCGTGTCCAGCAGCAGCCAAACCGGCACCCCGATCGCCCCGGCCAGATGCGCCACCATGGTGTCGACCGTGATCACCAGATCGAGCCCGGCGATCACCCGCGCCGTGTCCAGCACCGCGGCCGGACACGGCGCCATCCCGGGTAGCACCACTCCCTTCTGCAGACTTCGCAGGGCGATACCCTCCATGGTCAGGGTCCGCGCCACGTCATCCGGGATCGAGCGCTCCGGCCGCCACCCCGCGTTGGCCTTCCAGCAGAACCCGGCGCGCACGCCCTGCGCCGGTCCGGCGCGCGGGATGGGCAGATACGGCACCGGCTCCGGCGCGATCCGGAGCGCATGCGCCAGCTCCATGATCTCCACGTCGCATTCGGACGGGGGCAACGGGGAGGCCGGGTCGAACGGCACGATCCGGTCGGCGCCGCCCACCAGCGCCATCAGCGGCACCAACTCCGCCTGGACCTCGAGCGTCACCTGGGCCGCACGCCGCCGCAGCGCCGGCAGGTAGCGGCAGAATTGCAGCGTGTCGCCGAGTCCGTGATAGCAGCGCACCAACACGCGCCGTCCGTCGACCGCCGTGCCGTCCCAGACCCAGCGCAGGTGGTAGGGCTGGGCCGGGTCGTCGCGCTGGTCGGGCGCGCGGTGCGCCATGACCCTGTCGCTCGCGTCCCACGCGGCCGCGAAATCCCCCGCCGCCATGGCACACTCCCAAGCCGCCCCAGCGTTCTCGGATTGCTGCGCGTCGATAGGTTGAGGCAGCTTAGCTTGTTGCATAGGGTCCCGGCCTCACGCGGACGCCCATCGTGGCCGCGCTCCACCAAGGAAGCCAATGACCATCCTGAAACCGGCGACCGGTTCGGCGAGAACCTGGACCGAGCTCCTCCGCTTCCTGCGCGCGGAGAGCGCCGGCGGCGCGCTGCTGATCACCTCGGGCGTCGTCGCGCTGATCTGGGCGAACTCGCCGGCGGCGCACTGGTACGACCGCGTGTTCGACGCCGGTCTCGGCCCGATGACCGTCCATATCTGGATCAATGACGGCCTGATGGCGATCTTCTTCCTGCTGGTCGGGCTCGAGCTGCGGCGCGAGATGACGGTCGGCGAGCTCGCCTCGGCAAGCCGGCTCGCCGCTCCCGCGATCGCGGCCATCGGCGGCATGATCGTCCCTGCCATCATCTTCTCCCTCTTCAACTATCACGACCGCGCGCTGATGCGCGGCTGGGCCGTTCCTGTCGCCACCGATATCGCATTTGCGCTGGCGGTGCTCAGCGTGCTCGGCCCACGGGTGCCGATCGCGTTGAAAGTGTTCCTCACCGCGCTGGCCATCATCGACGATCTCGGCGCCATCGTGGTCATCGCGCTGTTCTATTCCAGCGCGCTCGACCTCGTCATGCTCGGGGCGGCCGCGGCGGTAGTGTTCCTGATGTGGGCCGCGAGTCGCGCCGGTTTCCGCAGCCTGTCGCTCTATCTCGTGGGCGGCGCAGTCCTGTGGGTGTTGGTCTACCGCTCCGGCCTGCACGCGACCTTGGCCGGTGTGGCGCTCGCCTTCGTCATCCCGTCCGGCGACGACCGCAGCCCGGCGCTGCGGCTCGAGCACGCGCTGCAGCCATGGGTCGCCTTCGCCATCCTGCCGCTGTTCGGCCTGGCCAATGCCGGGCTGAGCTTCGGCGCGTTGCCGCCCCACGCCTGGCACGACACGCTCGCGCTCGGCACCGCGGCCGGGCTGGTGCTGGGCAAGCAGCTCGGGGTGTTCGGCGCCGTCATGCTCGCCGCCCGGCTGAAGCTGGCTCAGCTGCCCTCCGGCGTGACCCGGCAGCAACTCTATGGCGGGGCCATCCTCTGTGGCATCGGCTTCACCATGAGCCTGTTCATCGGCGACCTGGCGTTCCGCGCCTCGCCGCGCGGCGACGAGGTCAAGCTCGCCGTCTTCGTGGGCTCGATCATCTCCGCCATCATCGGCCTCGTCGTCCTGTCCCTCACCACGCGCCGGGCGGCCGGGGAGGTTCCCCTCCCGGCACCCCGTCGGTAGAAGGGGGCCAATCCGAGGAGAGCGACAAATGACAACCGTTGGCCCGCGCACGTCCGACCACGAGATCGACCCCATCTTCCTCGAGCGCTGGTCGCCGCGCGCCTTCACCGGCGAGGCGTTGCCGGAATCCGTGCTCATGCAGATCCTCGAAGCCGCGCGGTGGGCCCCATCGGCCTACAACTCGCAGCCCTGGCGCTACGTCTACGCCTTGCGCGACACGCCGGCCTTCCAGAGCCTGCTCAGCCTGCTGGTCGAATTCAACCAGAGCTGGTGCAAGAACGCGGGGGCGCTGCTCGTCATCGCGTCCGACTCGATGATGCTGCCCCCCGGCAAGGACACCAAGGTGCCGTCGCCGAGCCACTCGTTCGACACCGGGTCCGGCTGGGCCAGCCTCGCGCTGCAGGCGACCAAGCTCGGCTGGTTCACCCATGGCATGGTCGGCTTCGACAAGGAGCGCGCCTTCGCCGAACTGGGCTTCACCGAGGGCCACAGCGTCGAGGCGATGGTGGCGATCGGCAAGCTCGGCGACAAGTCGATCCTGCCCGAGGCGCTGCAGGGGCGCGAGGTCCCGAGCGGCCGCAAGAAGCTGGCCGAGACCGTTTTCGAGGGCAAATTCAAGGGCTAAGCGGGTCCTGAACGGCATTTGATCGGACATCAGCGACCTTCATGCGGAGTGTTGTTGCTCGGGGTTGGGTGATCAGCCATCGTGCCCCGAGGACATGCCCAATGACGCCCGCCTCCCTTATCCGACGAGCCGTCAAGGCTGATGCCGGGCGATACGACGTCGGGTAGCCGGCGCAGGTCGCTGCCGGCGCAGCAATTGTTCGCGCCGGGCGCCGATGCGGTGCTGCGGCTGGTCCTGTGGGCGATCGTGCTGTCGATCCTGGTCGGCGGCCTCGGCACGCTGATCTGGTCCTATGGCGACTTCGTCGGCAACGTCGGGGTCGCCCCGGAGCAGCCGGTGCCGTTCAGCCATAAGCACCATTCGGGCGAACTCGGCATCGATTGCCGGAACTGCCACCAACAGGTCGAGCAGCAGGCGACCGCCGGGCTGCCGCCGACGCAGACCTGCATGACATGCCATTCCGAGATCTGGACCGGGGCCGCCATGCTGGCACCCGTCCGCGAGAGCCTCGCCAACAACGCGCCGCTGCACTGGGTGCGGGTCAACCGGCTGCCGGATTACGTCTATTTCAACCACTCGATCCACGTCGCCAAGGGCGTCGGCTGCTCGTCCTGCCACGGGGCGGTCAACGAGATGCAGCTCACCTACGCGGCGCAATCCTTCCGCATGGAGTTCTGCCTCACCTGCCACCGCAACCCGGAGCAATTCGTGCGCCCGGCCCAGGAGATCTGGAACATGCAGTGGCGGCCCCCGGCCAACCAGGCGACGCTGGGCCCGGCGCTGGTCAAGCAGAACCATATCCTCGGGCCGCAGCAACTCACCGACTGCTCGGTGTGCCACCGGTGAGGCGCCAGTGGCTGAGCCCGGAGCATCAGGCCGACACGCCCGAGTTCCGCCGCTTCGTCGAACGCGAATTTCCCGCCGTGACCGATCTGTGCACCGGCCCGGACCGGCGGCAGTTCCTCCGCCTCATGGCCGCCTCGCTCTCGATGGCGGGCCTGGCCGGATGCGACGATCCGCCCGACGGCCGCACCCAGGAAGTGCCCTATGTGCACAATCCACTGCGCATCCAGCCCGGCGCGTCGGTCGAGTATGCGACGATGCATGTCCTGGACGGCCTCGCCAACGGCATCGTCGTCAACACCCGCAACGCCCGCCCGATCAAGGTGGAAGGCAACCCGGACCATCCCTGGAGCCGTGGCGGCACCGATATCTGGGCGCAGGGCAGCGTGCTGGACCTCTACGACCCGCTGCGCTCGCAGACCGTGCGCTATCTCGGCAAGGCGTCGTCCTGGCAGGCCTTTCGCGGCCGCTTCCTCGGCAAATGGTCCGAGCTGCACCAGGCGGGCGGGGAGGGGCTGCACATCCTGACGGGCCCGCTGACCTCGCCGAGCTTCCTGGCCCAGCTCCAGGCGACGCTGGCGATGATGCCGAAGGCCAAGTGGTATACGCACTCCGCCACCGGCGGCTCGCACCGCTATGCCGGCACCGTCAACGCGTTCGGTCAGCCGTTGGAGACCCGCTACCGGTTCGACGCCGCCCGCGTGATCGTCTCGCTCGACGGCGACTTCCTCGACGGCAGCCCCGATCAGATCGGCCAAGCGCGGGACTGGATCACGGCCCGGCAAGCCAGCGCGGCGAACGGTCCGCTGCTGGCGCTCTACGCCGCCGCCTCGATCCCGAATCTGACGTCGGCGAAGGCCGACCACCCGATCGCCGCGACCCCGGCCGAGTTGGTGGCGCTGGCCACGGGCCTGCTCGATGCGACCCCCGGCGCCGATCCCAGCCCGCTCGGCCAATGGCGCGCGACCGTGGCCGCCGCCCTTCGGCAGAACCGCGGCACCAGCCTGGTCACGGCCGGCAAGACGGCCTCGCCGGCGCTTGCCGAGGCCGTGCATCGCCTGAACGACGCGCTCGGCAATACCGGCAAGACGGTGTTCCACACCGCGCCGGTGGTTGCCACCGGGCTGCCGCTCGCCGACCTGACCGACGCGATGCGCAAAGGCGCCGTCGACACGCTGATGATGGTCGACGTGAACCCGGTCTATGACGCGCCGGGCTCGCTCGGCTTCGCCGACGCGCTGTCGCAGGTCAAACTGCGCGTCCACGCCGGGCTCTACGTCGACGAGACCGCGTTGCGCTGCGACTGGCACCTGCCGCTGCAGCATACGCTCGAATCCTGGGGCGATGCCCGCGCCGCCGACGGCACCATCACCCTCGCGCAGCCGACCATCTCGCCGCTCTACGAGGGCCGGACCCCGAGCGAAATCCTGTCGATGCTGATCGACGACGCGCCGGGCACCGCCCGCGACCTGCTGCAACGCCATTACCAGGGCAGCGACGACGACGCGGTATTCAAGCCGCGCTGGGACGCCATGCTGCGCGACGGCGTCGTGCCGGACACCGCGCTACCGCCCGTTGTGGCGACGGTGACGGCGCCCCAACCCGCCCCGGCATCGCCGGACGGACTGGTCGTCGTCATCCGTCCGGACGCGACGCTCTATAACGGCGGCAACGCCAACAACGCCTGGCTGCAGGAACTGCCGAAACCGCTGACCAAGCTCGTTTGGGACAACGTCCTGACCGTCTCGCCCGCGCTGGCCGTCCGCGAAGGCTTCAAGACCGGCGACGTCGCCTCGCTCGAGGTCGGCGGCCGCCATGTCGACGGGCCCATCTGGGTGCTGCCCGGCCAAGCCGACCACACCGTCGGCGCCACGCTCGGCTATGGCCGGCAGACCCCCGGCCTGCTGTGCGACGGCCTCGGCTACAACGCCGCCACCCTCCGCGACGCCGGCGACGCCTGGGTCCTGATCGGCGCCGTGCTCGGCAAGACCGGCCGCACCACCACGCTCGCCACCACCCAAGACCATGACACCATGGAGGGCCACGACTTCGTCCGCGTCCAGCACGAGGGCGCCGCTCCCGTCGGCGAGACCGCGAGTTGGAACCTGCCCAGCCTCTATCCCGAGCGGCGCCCGCTGGAGGGCACCCAGCAATGGGGCATGGTGATCGACCTCGATGCCTGCATCGGCTGCAACGCCTGCGTCGTCGCCTGCCAGAGCGAGAACAACATCGCCGTGGTCGGCAAGGAACAGGTCGCGCTCGGACGCGAGATGCACTGGCTGCGGGTCGACCGCTACTACGAAGGGCCGCCCGAAACGCCGCATACCCGGTTCCAGCCGGTTCCCTGCATGCATTGCGAGAACGCCCCCTGCGAGGTCGGCTGTCCGGTCGAGGCCACGCTGCACGATAGCGAGGGGCTCAACCTCATGGTCTACAACCGCTGCGTCGGCACCCGCGCCTGCTCCGGCTACTGCCCCTACAAGGTGCGGCATTTCAACTACCTCGACTACTCCGCCGGCGCGGCGCCCACCATCGAGCTGATGCGCAATCCGGAAGTCACCGTCCGTGCCCGTGGCGTGATGGAGAAATGCACCTACTGCGTCCAGCGCATCGAGAACGCCCGCATCGACGCGCACAGGGCCAACACGCCGATCCTCGACGGCGCCGTCCGCACCGCCTGCCAGGGCGCCTGCCCGACCCGGGCGATCAGCTTCGGCAACCTCGCCGACCCCGCCAGCGCCGTCGCCCACGCCCGCGCCGACGATCGCAACTACGCCCTGCTCGGCGAGCTCAACACCAAGCCGCGCACCAGCTATCTCGCCGCCCGCGCGGCGGCGGATCCGGCGGGATGAGCGAGCTCGTGCAGACCAGGCGCGAGTGGGCCAGCGCCGGCCGCCTGGTCACCACCGTCACGCTCGAGCACCAGGCCCGCTGGCGCTGGTGGATCGCGTTCGGCGTCGCCCTCGGCCTGGTCGGCGTGCTCGCGGCGAGCGTCTTCTGGCTGCTCTACGAAGGCGTCGGCGTCTGGGGCAACAACGTCCCGGTTACTTGGGCGCTCGATATCGTCGGTTACGATTGGTGGATCGGCGTTGCCACCGGCAGCCTCGCCGTCTCGGCATTGTTGCTGCTGCTCGGGGCGGAATGGCGCGGCGCGGTCAACCGCCTGGCCGAGACGGTCGCGCTGCTGGGCGTGTGCGCCGCCGGGCTGTATCCGATCATCCATCTCGGCCGGCCCTGGTTCTTTTATTGGACCCTGCCGTATCCCAACACCTTCCTGCTGTGGCCGCAGGTCCGCAGCCCGCTGTTCTGGGACGCGATCGACATCTTCTCCTTCCTCGGCACCGCCTTCCTGTTCTGGTTCACCGGGCTGATCCCCGACCTAGCCGCGATGCGCGACCGGGCGATCGAGCTGATGGATGCGGACGCCGGCAAGCCCGGCGATTCGTGGCGCCGGCTCAAGGCGCAACTCTACGGCATCCCCGCCCTCGGCTGGCGCGGCTCGGTGACGCATTGGCAGCGCTGGGAGCACTCGTATCGCGCCATCGCCGTGCTCGGCCTCATCGTGGTCCTGTCGCTGCAGACCGGCGCCGCCCTCATGTTCGCCGGCACCGTCGAACCCGGCTGGCACGACCCGATGCTGCCCGTGACCTACATCGTCGGCGCGCTGCTCTCCGGCCTCGCTGTCACCAGCACGTTGTTCGCCGTCATCCGCTTCGTGCTGCCGTACCGGACGCTGATCACGCCGCGCCATGTCGACCTGCTGGCTTGGCTGATGCTCGCGCTGTCGATCCTGTTCCTCTATTGCGACGCCTGTTCATTCGGCGCCACCGCCCTGTTCGGCTCCGCCTTCGACCAAGGCGTCATGACGAGGCGCCTGCATGGTGCGCACGCCTGGGCCACCTGGGGCGGTATCCTGTGTTCGGTGATCCCGCCGCAGCTGTTCTGGATCCCGGCGTTCCGCCGCTCGGGGACTTTGCTTGGCGCCGTCGGCATCCTCGTCGCGTTCGGAGCCTGGTGCGACCATTTCATGCTGATCGTCATCACCCTGCAGCAGGACTTCCTGCCCGCCGCCTCGCACCCCTATGCGATCAGCGCGATCGGCATGGCGACCTTCGTCGGCACCGCCGGGCTGTTCCTGTTCCTGTTCCTGTTGGCGCTCCGCTACGTGCCGGTGATCTCCATCGTGAACCTGCGCTGGCTGTTGCCGGTGGCCAAGCATGGCTGAGCCCAAGCACCGTTCCGGCGCCCCGCTCTGGGGCGTATCGGCCGAGTTCGACACGCCCGAGGCGATGCTCTCGGCGATCCACTCGCTCAAATCCCGCGGGTTCGGCCGACTCGATGCCTTCTCGCCGGTCCCGGTCGAGGGCGCGCCCGAGGCGCTCGGCCTCTCGACCCGGCCGGTCTATCCGTTCGCCTTGGCCGCCGCGATCGCGGGCACCGCGGCCATGTTCGCCCTGTGCACCTACGGCACCATCTGGGGCTACCGCTTCGACATCGGCGGCCGGCCGACGTTCTCCTGGCCGGCCTTCGTCGTCCCGAGCGTCGCCTTCGGCGGCTTTCTCGGCGCGGCGGTCGTCTATGCGCTGATGCTGCTGATGAGCCGCCTGCCGCGGCTGAACCACCCGGCGTTCAACATCCGCAACTTCACCCGCGTCACCGCCGACCGCTTCTTCGTCGCCGTCGAGGCCCGTGACGACGATTTCGACGCCGATGCGGTCGAGGCCGTCTTCGCCATGCTGCCGTCCCGCCCCAACGCCATCCACCGGGTGCCGCGGTGAGGCCGGTCCTGGTCCTGCTCGCCGCCATCACGCTGCTGGCCGGCTGCAAGCGCGCGGACATGTATGCCCAGCGCTATTACCGAAACTGGAACCAGAACAGCTTCTTCGCCAACGGCACCGCCATGCTGCACCCGCCCGCCGGCACCGTCGCGCGCACCCCGTACCAGGCCGAGGTGCCGGCGCCCCCCGTGGTGACGGCCGCTTTGCTCGAGCGCGGCCATGAGCGGTTCGAGATCTTCTGCACTCCTTGTCACGGCCGCGCCGGCCACGGCGGCGGCATGATCGTGCAGCGCGGCTTCCCGCAGCCGCCCTCGTTCACCGAGGGCTCGCTCCGCACCGCCGACAACAAGGTGTTCTACGACGCCATCACCAAGGGCTATGGCGCGATGTATCCGTTCGACACCCGCGTCGCGCCGCCCGATCGCTGGGCCATCATCGCCTATATCCGCGCCCTGCAGCGCAGCCAGAACACCGCCGTCGCCAGCCTGCCGCCGGAGCTGCGGGCCGAACTGGACGCGGCGCGATGACCCGGTCGGCGATCGTCCTCCTCTTGCTGGGATTGCTCGCCGCGGTGGCGTGGTGGGCGCTGGCCGGGTCGATGCCCGGCTATTTCGCGGCGTGGTTGTTCTGGATCGGGGTGCCGATGGGCGCGCTGCCGATCGTCATGGCGATGGAGGGCGCCGGGGCCGTCGGTTCGCCGCTGCTGCCGGTGCTGCGGGCCATGCTGCCGCTGCTGCCGCTCGGCACGCTGTTCGCGCTGCCGCTGCTGGGGGGGCTCTCCGGCCTGTTCGCCGGTCCGGGCCTTCCGGAATGGTGGACCGCGCCGCACACGCTCGCGCTACGCGACGGGGGCAGCCTGATGGTGCTCTCGTCGCTGGCCGTGCTGTTCCGGATCACGCCGCGCCGGCCAAGGCGGCGATCGGCCGCCTTCGGGCTGCTGCTGAGCCTGTTTCTCGGGACGGTGCTCGGGTTCGACTGGCTGCTGGCGCCGCAACCCGGGCTTGGATCGTCGCTGGTGGGCTTGCTGCTGATCGCCGGTCAGATGGCGCTTGCCGGCGCCATGGCCGGGTTCATCGTGGCCGTCGGCACCGATGCCGGCGCCCGGCTGCCCGGTGGCGCCGGGCTGCTGCTCGGGCTGCTGGCCGCGGCGTGGCTGTTCCTGCACTTCGGCCAGTTCCTGGTCGTCTGGTCCGCCAACGTGCCGGCCGAGGCCGCCTGGTATCTCGCCCGCCTCGCCGGCAGCGGCGCCTCCATCGTCGCGTTCG
>CAZZVQ010000028.1:18444-47277 GCA_964657565.1 uncultured Acetobacteraceae bacterium | reverse complement strand
TTCCTCGCTCCGGAGATCAAGCAGGGCCTGGTCGAGGTCATCGAGGACCCGCAGACCATCACGGTGCGCATCGCCAACCGCAACATGTTCGCCTCCGGCGAGGCGACGCTGAACCAGACCTATCTCCCGCTGCTCGACCGCATCGGCGGCGCGCTGCAGGACGAGCCCGGCCGGGTCCTGGTCGTCGGCCATACCGACAACCAACCCATCCGCACCGCCCGGTTCCCGTCCAACTGGCAGCTCTCGACCGCACGCGCCGATACGGTCGCCCGCGTGATCACCGCCAAGCTGTCCGACGCGTCCCGCGTGAAGGCGGAAGGCCACGCCGACAACGACCCGGTCAGTTCCAACTCCACGCCCGAGGGGCGGCAGCAGAACCGCCGCACCGACATCGTGGTCGTCAAACCACCCGCCGCGCCATGAGATCACGAGCATGAAGAAGATCGGCTCCGTCCTGTTCTCCCGCTGGGTCCTCTCCGGCCTCGCCGTGCTGGTGCTCTGCCTCATCGTCTGGTTCTTCGGGCCGCTCGCCGGCAGCGGCATCTATTTCCCGCTCGAGCCGGTGTTCCCGCGCGCGGTGCTCATCGGCGTGCTGGTGCTGGTCTGGCTGGCGTTGAACTGGCGGCGCACCAGCAAGGCGCGGGCGCGCGAGCGCAACATGGTCGCCAGCCTCGCCGCCCCGGCCGCGCCCGACCCGGACCAACTCGCCTCGGCCGAAGAACTGGCGCTGCTCGGCACCAGGCTGCGCGACGCGCTGGTGACGCTGCGGCAAGCCCGGCACAAGAAGTGGTTCCAGCCGGGAACCTATCTCTACGACCTGCCCTGGTACATGTTCATCGGGCCACCCGGCGCCGGCAAGACCACCGCGCTGGCCAATTCCGGGCTCAACTTCCCGCTGGCCGACGCCAAGGGACCGATCAAGGGCGTCGGCGGTACTCGCAACTGCGATTGGTGGTTCACCGACCAGGCCGTGCTGATCGACACCGCCGGCCGCTACACCACGCAGGACAGCCACGAGGCGGTCGACAAGGCGGCCTGGGAAGGCTTCCTCACGCTGTTGAAGACGCACCGGCGCCGGCAGCCGATCAACGGCGTGCTGGTGTCGATCAGCCTCTCGGACCTCGCCGTACTCTCGGAAGCCGAGCGCACCGCCCATGCCCGCGCGGTCAAGGCGCGCATCCGCGAGCTGCATACCCAGTTCGCGATCCGCTTCCCGATCTATGTGCTGTTCACCAAGTGCGACCGCGTCGCCGGGTTCACCGAGTTCTTCTCCAATCTGGGCAAGGAGGAGCGCGAGCAGGTCTGGGGCATGACCTTCCCGCTCGACGAGGGGCAGGACGAAGGCGGCGCGGTGGCGCTGTTCCCGCAGGAATTCGACCTCCTGGTCGATCGCCTCAACGACCGCATCATCGAGCGCATGCAGGCCGAGCCGGACCCGGGCGTCCGCGCCCTGATCTACGGCTTCCCGCAGCAATTCGCCTCCCTGCGCGACGTCGCCGACGCGTTCCTGCTGGAGATCTTCCGCCCCTCGCGGCTGGAGGAGCGGCCCCTGCTGCGCGGCGTCTACTTCACCAGCGGCACGCAGAACGGCACCCCGATCGACCGCTTGATGGGCGCCATGTCCGGCCAGTTCGGCCTGTCGCGACAGACGGCCTCAGCGTTCAGCGGCGCCGGCAAGTCGTTCTTCCTGCACCGCGTCGTCGCCGACGTCGCGTTCGCCGAGGCCGGCGTGGTCGCGGTCGATGCCAAGCTGGAGCGGCGCCAGCGCCGCATCTATCGCGGCGCTTGGGCGGTGGCCGGGACCGTGCTGGTGCTGTCGGCGGCCGGTTGGATCCTGAGCTACGTCAACAACGTGAGCCTGATCGGCCGGGTCAACACCCAGGCCGACCGCTATGTCGAGCAATACACCGCCCTGACCAAGGCCCCGGGCGCCGGCACCGACCTGCAGCCGGTGCTGCCGCCGCTCGACACTCTGGCGGCGATGCCAGGCGGGTATGACGACCGCGACGCCCAGCACAGCATCTTCTCCGGCCTCGGTCTCTACCAGGGCTACAAGCTCGGCGCCCAGTCGGTCGCGGCCTACGGGCGGGCGCTGAACAACCTTCTGCTGCCCCGCCTGCTGGCGCGGCTCGAGACCCAGATGCAGGGCAATCTCGGCAATACCGATTTCCTCTACCAGGCGCTGAAGGTCTACCTGATCCTGGGCCGCAGCGGCCCGCTCGACCCCGGCCTGGTGCAGCAATGGATGTCCGCGGATTTCGCCGCCGCCTACCCGGGCGATGCCGGCACGGTGACCCGGGCGGCGCTCCAGAAGCACGTCGCCGCCCTGCTCGAACACCCCGTCACCGCGATCCCGCTGAACGGCCCGCTGGTCGACCGGGTGCGCGGCATCCTGCGCCAGACCCCGCTCGCGGCCCGCTCCTACACGCGCATCCTCGGCAGCGAGGAGGCCCGCGCGCTGCCGCCCTGGCGCTACGCCGACCACGCCGGCGCCGCGGCCTCGAGCGTGCTGATGCTCCGCTCCGGCAAGTCGCTGGACACCGGGGTCGACGGCATCTTCACCTATAGCGGCTACCACGACGTCTTCGCCAAGCTGCTGCCCGAAGTCACCGACGACATCGCCGAGGATAGCTGGGTGCTCGGTCGCCAGGACCGGGTCGCCGATCCCAAGCAGGTCGCCCAGTTGCGGCTCGACGTGCTCGGCCTCTACCTCGACGAATACGTCCGCAAGTGGGACACGCTGATCACCGACCTGCAGCTCCGGCCGTTCCGCAGCATGAACGAGGGCCTCGACGAGCTGAACACGCTGTCGGGTCCGAACTCGCCGTTCCGAGCCGTGTTCACCGCCTTCAACACCGAGACCCAGCTCGTCGCGACGACCCAGGCCGATCAGCTCGCGGCCGGCAGCGGCAAGATCGTCGCCGCCGAAGCGCAGCGTGAACTCGTCACCAAGGCAGGCGCGCGCGATCGCCGGATCGCCTTGATGCTCGGCGGCGTGTTCGCGCCCGGGCTGAAGGTCGTCGACCCGGCGCAGCGCGTGAACGACCACTTCAAGTGGCTGGCCACCTTCGTCGGCACGCCCGAGAAGCCCGGCGACATGGAGGCCGTGCTGGCCAAGATGACGCAGGTTTATCAGAGCTTCAGCCAAGTCGCCGCCTCGCCGAATGCGGCGCAGGCGCTACTCGGCCAAGCCGCCGCGAACACCGGTAGCAGCCTCTCGACCCAGCTCGACACGCTGGCCAAGACCATGCCGCCGGTGGTGCAGCCCATGCTGAAGACGGTCGCGCAAAGCAGCAGCGGCGTGACCAACAGCGGCGCCAAGCAGTCGATCCAGGACGCCTGGGCCTCCAAGGTGCTGCCGCTGTGCCAGGCCGCGCTGACCAACCGCTACCCGCTGTTTCAACAATCCGCGCTCGACGTGCCGATCGACGACTTCGTCAAGCTGATGGCGCCCGGCGGCCTCATCGCCCAATTCTTCGAAGACAACCTGAAGCCGTTCGTCGACACCACCCAGACGCCCTGGAAGTGGAACGGCGCCGACAACAACCAGCTCGGCCTGTCGGCCAATACGCTGACGCAGTTCCAATTGGCGTCGGACATCCGCAGCGGGCTGTTCTCCGGCGGCGGCAGCGGGGTCTCGCTGAAATTCGAAGTCGCCCCGGTCACGCTGGACAATGCGGTCGCGCAGGCCTCGCTCGACGTGGATGGGCAGGACCTGACCTACGCGCACGGCCCGGTGCAGCCGATGCGCATGCAATGGCCGGGTCCGGCCGGGCGCAACGTGGTGCGGCTGACCTTCTCCCCGGTGTCGGGCGCCCCGGCCACGACCACGCGCGAGGGTGCCTGGGCGCTGTTCCGGCTGCTCGACACCGGCAAGCCGTCCTCGACCCAGACCGACCGGGTGACCTACACCTTCACCGGCGCGGGCGGCATCGCGTCGTTCCTGTTCACCGCCAGCAGTGTCGTCAACGCCTTCACGCTGCCGGCGCTGCACCAATTCCGCTGTCCTGCAACGCTGTAGCGAGCGCCGCCGCCGCATCGCAGTTCCCGTCGCACGGGCTCGACCGCACCTGCGCCCGCGCCAAGCGGTTGCCCTTGATCAGCGCCACGACCGGCTCGCCGACCTTGAGCAGCGGCGCGTCGATGTCGACCGAAACGTTCCAGTTCAGACCGGTCACGAACACCGGGTTCAGACGAATTGCCGCGGCGACGGTCGGCGCATTGATGATCAGCGACGGGTTCGGCTCTAGCGGCGGCATGCCCTCCAGCTGCCCGGTCGACCCGATCAGCACGCCCGGCGGCAGTTGCTCCTGCACCGCTTCCAACTTCTGCACGACCTTGTCCCGCAACACCTCGAACGGCAGCGCCCCGATGCTGCTCTCCAGCCGCGCGACCGCCTCGTTGCGGGCGATGAGCTGCATGATCACCTGCGGTCTGGCGAGCGGCGGCAAGACCACCTTGCGCAGCCGGCGGAGCGTCAACGTCAGGGATTTGAGTGCCGTCACCGGATCGTCGCGCGTGTCGAGTTCCAGCATGTTGACGACGGCGACGACCGGCAGCAATGGCTTCAACTTTGCCAGCAACGGCCGCCACGGCGCCAGCGGTTCGGCCTCGACCTGCTCCTGCTCGAACAACTTGGCCGCGAGCGCCTTCTGGACGACGTCCACCTGGTCGTTCAGCCGCGCCAGCGCCGCCCACGGGCGCCAATCCTCCGCCAGCGGCGCCAACGATGGCGTGCGTCGATTGAGCGTCGCCACGATGCGCGCGAGTTGCGTCTGATGCGCGGGCAGCAGCGGATCGAGCTTCAAGGCCAGCATGATGGCCTTTCGGGTGTAGATCAGCCGGATGACGACCGCCAGCGTCGCCGGGGACATCGGCACCGTGGGCAACTCGGCCTGCAACCAGTCGGGATCCGGCTCCCACGGGATCGCCGGCGGCAGCCATCGCGAGGATAGCGCGTGACTCACCGCCTCGATCACCGGCGGCGTGCTCGGCGCCTCGGCGAGTTCTTCGTCGCGCTCCGGAATCGGCGGTATCACGAGATGACGGCAGAAACAGCCCATTGGACGCTTTCACCGGTTGGCAAAGTTGCGGGTCCGCCAGCACACTACGTTTCGACCGGCAGCACCATACCGGTGCCAGAGGATAACGAAATGGGCGGGACGGCCGTGCGATCGGTGAGCTGCAGCCATGTCGGCCTGGTACGCCAGGCCAACGAAGACTCGTTTCTCGATCGCCCGGATCTGGGCTTGTGGGTCGTGGCCGACGGCATGGGCGGCGCGACCGCGGGTTCGCTGGCCAGCAGCAGCATCGTGGCGGCCCTCGACCGCATCGGCCCGGCCCTGCCCGCTCCGGCCCTGCTGACCGAAATCCGGGGGCGGATCGACCGCGTCAACACCGAGCTCCAGCAAGAAGCCAACCGCCGCGGCTGGGACGTCACGATCGGCAGCACCGTGGCCGGGCTGGTGCTACGCGACGGGCATTTCGCCTGCTTCTGGGCCGGCGACAGCCGCGTCTACCGCTACCGCGCCGGCGAACTCGACCAGCTGACGCGCGACCACAGCGTGGTCCAGGACATGGTCGACGCCGGTGTTCTGCAACGCCACGAGGCCGAGCGGCACCCGCATGCGAGCGTGATCCTGCGCGCCGTCGGCGTCGACGAGACGGTGGTGCTCGCCTGGGTGCATGCGCCGGTCCAGCCCGGCGACATTTTCCTGCTCTGCTCGGACGGCCTGACCCGCATGGTGGCCGACGACGAGCTGGAAGCGGCACTCGCCAGTGGCCCGATCGAGCAGGTCAGCCGCGACCTCCTCGCCCTCACGCTCGAGCGCGGCGCGAAGGACAACGTCACCATCGTGCTCGTGCTGGGGGGCTGACACTGCTACAACACTTGCAGCTTCTATGGATCGAAGGTCTGAACAGTGGCGCCGGCAGACTTGGCAGCGTCGATGAGATCAAGCGTGAAGCACGTCGCCGTTTACTTGCGGGCGCTCCCCAAACGACTGAAGGGACGTTTAGCGAGCTGCGTGTGGACTGCACGCAGGAAAAGGCACGACAGTGAAGCCCTCTCCCGCTGGCGGGAGAGGGAGAACAAAGCTGAGGGCTACGGCTTGACCTCCGCCGCGTTGTACTGAGTGAAATTGTAGTTCTTCATCACCCATTTCAGCGTGTAGCCGTATTTTGGATCGGTCGCGTAAACGCCGGTCAGGGCGTCGGCGAACGCGTCGGGGTCGGCGGCCAGCGCCATCGCCGGCGCATAGACCTTGTTGGTCGCCAGCAGCTTGCCATGCAGGTCGAACGCCTCGGCCAGGCTCTCGAACCGGCGGAACTTGGCGACGATGCTGATGTCCTGGCCGCCGATCACCTCGCGGGTGCCGGCATCGACGCCGGGCTGGCCGGCGACGGCCTTGATGCCGAACGGATTGTTGCTGTCCGGGGGCATCGACGCGCCCCAGGCGCTCTCGACCGCCCATTGCGCCAGCGTGACCGAGGCCGGCACTTTCCAGTGCAGCTGCGACGTGACGGCGGCCGCGGCAATGTCGGACGGCACCTGGCCGACATGGCCGAAGCGCGGCGGCGGCTTGCCGGCATCGACCAACGGCCGCGCGGCGAGCGAGTAGTAGGTCTCGCTCCCCGGGTCGACCCGCCCGGACGGCGGGTTCATCCCGAGCACAACCGCTTGATACGCCTCGATCGCCAGGATGAAACCGACATCGGCGTCACCGGTCACCGGCAGGAAGCTGTGCGGCCGCGGCAGCCGGTCGTTCAGCAACGATTGGATCACGAACACGTCGCCGGGCCGGTTGGCGCCGTTCTGTCCGACGGACGCGAAGATCGGCGGGGCGACCCGGCCCATTTCGTCGGTGCTCAGGATCACCGCGGAAGGGGCCATCGCCACGACAGCAAATCCTTGCAGAACACGGGAAGGATGCGGTTAGCAGAACCGCAAGCCCTGTTCAACGCGGGGCGAGACGATGATACTCGCTGCGCGCGAGAAGGAGAGCAGCGCTGGAACCGCCCCGCACTGTTGACGGCGACCCGGACGCGACCAGAATATTCCGCCCCCGGCCGGGCGGACGCGCCCCGGCCGTGCCCGCGCCAGAGCCGGAGCCCGCGCCCGTCGCCGAGATCGCAACCGAGTCGCCATTCCCCCCGGGCAGCCTGCTCCCGTTCGCGATGCCGCTGCTGCAGCTGCTCGGCCGCCTGCGCGGGCTCGCCGGGGAGGCCGACCCGGCGGCGCTGCGGGACCGCACCGAGGCCGCGCTGCGCAGCTTCGAGACGCGGGCGCTGGAAGGCGGCATCGGGCCGGACCTGGTCCGCCGCGCCCACTACGCCCTGTGCGACAGCCTGGATCGCGCGGTGCTGAACACGCCCTGGGGCGCCGGCAGCGCCTGGGCCGCGCGGACCATGGTGACCGCGTTCCACCCGGCCATCGGCCCGAACCGCTTCACCGACGCCCTGCATCACGCCGAAGCGAGGACGGCCGAGTTCGGGCCGGTCCTGGAGATCATGCTGCTGTGCCTGTCGCTGGGCGTCCCCGCCGAGGCCGAGCGGCAGAAGGCGGCGGCCGCCTTGGCGCCATCGCCTCCCGCGACGGAGCTGTCGCCGCAATGGCGCGGCGTCGACGCGCCGTTCCAACCGCGGCGGCGGCCCAAAGTGCCGATCTGGGTCGCCGCCGCCGCCGCGCTCGCCGCCGCCGCCGGCCTGTTCGTCTGGGTCCGCACCGGCCTCGACGCCCGCGGTGACGCCCTGTTCGCCGCCATGATCGACGCGCCCCCCGCGCGCATGCCGCAGATCGTCCGCGACCCGGCCCCGCCACTCCCCCCGCCGCCGCCGCCCACCATCCCCACCGCGCAGGACCGCCTGGCCAGCCGCGTCGGCGCCAACGACAGCATCGCCGTGCGGGGCTCGCCGGGCGCGCCGATCCTGCGCGTGCCGGAGCGCGCGTTGTTCGCGCCGAACAGCGCCACCCTTCTCCCCGGCGCTGCCGCGGTGTTGCAGCAAGCCGCGGCGGCGCTCCAACCGGAGCACGGCACGGTGCGGGTGATCGGCTACACCGACGACCGGCCGGTGCGCACGGTCGCCTTCCCCTCCGCCTTCAAGCTCACGGCGGCGCGGGCGCAGGCGGTCCGCACCGCCCTCGCCGGCTTGCTGCCCGCCATCACCATCGCCGCCGAGGGCCGCGGCGCCGCCGACCCGGTCGCGCCCAACAAGACCGACGCCGACCGCGAGCAGAACCGCCGGATCGACCTCGTGCTGGAGGGCGCGGAACCATGATGCTCTCGCGCTGGGCGATCAGCCTGGTTGGCACGGCGCTGCTGGGCGGCGTGCTCTGGTGGTTCGGCCCGCTCTGGCCGCCGCTGGAGCCGGCCTTGCCCCGCATCGCCGGCGTCCAGGGCCTCGTCCTGCTCTGGGTCATCGGCAACGTCGCGCTGGATGCAAGGAAGCGGCGGCGCTCGACCGCACTGACGGCCGGGCTGTCAGAGGCCGGCGAGGAGCGTGCGGCGATTGGCCAGAGCTTCGAGCGGGCGCTGTCCCTGCTCGGCAAGCAGGGCCGCGCCGCGCTCACCGACCTGCCCTGGTACGCCATCATCGGCCCCCCCGGCGCCGGCAAGACCACGGCCCTGCTGAACGCCGGCCTGACGTTCCCGCTCGCCGCCGAACTCGGGCGCGCGCCGGTGCCGGGCGTCGGCGGCACGCGGCTGTGCGACTGGTGGTTCACCGACAAGGCCGTGCTGATCGACACCGCCGGCCGCTACACCACCCAGGATTCCGACGCCGCGGTCGACCGCGCCGGCTGGTCCGCCTTCCTGACGCTGCTCAAGCGCACCCGCCCGGCCCAGCCGCTCAACGGCGTCATCGTCGCCATCGGCGTGCCCGACGTGGTCCAGGCCACCCCAGCCGAGCGCGACGCCCACGCCGCCGCCATCGCCCGCCGCCTGGCGGAGCTCGAACAGGCGTTCGGCGTCCGCTTGCCGGTCTATGGCCTGTTCACCAAGGCGGACCTCGTCGCCGGCTTCACCGAGTTCTTCGACGACCTGGACGCCGAGGGCCGGGACCAGGTCTGGGGCGAGACCTTCCCGCTGGCACCGGCCAAGCCAGAGCGTTTCGCCGAGACGTTCCGGGCTCTGACCCAGCGCGTGGGCGCCCGCATGCTCGGCCGGATTGCTGCCGAGGCCCGAACGGACCGGCGGCCGGCGATCGCCGGCTTTCCGGCGCAGCTCGCCAGCATGACGCCGGCGCTCGCCGGGTTCGCCAGCGCGGCGCTGGGGCAAGGCATGCTGCGCGGCCTCTATCTCGCCTCCGGAACCCAAGAGGGCACGCCGATCGACCGCCTGGCCGGCACCATGTCGCGCGCCTTCGGCCTGCCTGCCAGCCGGGTCGCGGCGATGCAATCGGGCCAGGGCCGCAGCTACTTCCTCGGCCGCCTGCTCCGCGGCGTCATCTTCGGCGAAGCCATGCTCGTGCGCCGCAACCCGGCGCTGGCGCGGCGGCGCTTCTTGTTGCGGACGGCCGGGTTCGGGATCGTGGCGATCCTCTTGGCAGCGGCGGCCGGCGGCATCCTGTGGAGCGCGCGGCAGGGCGGGGCCCAGCTCGACCCCGCCGCCGAGGCGCTCGCCGGCTACACGCGCGACGCCGGCGCCGTGGCGGCCGACACCGTCACCGACGGCGACCTGCGCCCCCTGATCCCTCTGCTCGACCACGCCCGCGCCCTCCCCGGCACCCTGCCGCCGGACAGCGTCCCGCTCGGGATGGACCAATCGGCCAAGCTGAGCGCCGGGGCGCAGGTGGTATATCGCAACGGGCTCATCTACGGCCTGTTGCCGCGCCTGCTCTGGCGGCTGGAGGCCGAGATGCGCGGCGCCCTGCCGGAGCCGGAGCGGCTCTACGAGCTGTTGCGCGTGTATCTCATGCTGGGCGGCGCCGGGCCGATGGACGCTGCCGCGGTCCGCGCGTGGTTCAGCCACGCCGCCGATCCGGACGACGCCGCGCTCCTAACGCAAGCCCTGCCGCATGTCGACGCGCTGCTGGCCGATCCGCTTCCGACCGTGTCGCTCGACGGCCCGTTGGTCGAAGCCGCGCGGGCCAGCATCGAGCGGGTGTCGCCGGCGGCGCGGGTCTATGCCACCCTCCGCAGTTCCGCCGCCGCTGCCGCGCTGCCGCCATGGCGTCCGGTCGACAGCCTCGGGCTGGCGGGCGTCGGCCTGTTCAGCCGCGCCTCGGGCGCGCCGCTCAGCGACCCCATCCCGGGCCTGTTCACTGCCGCCGGGTTCCGCACCGTGCTGCTGGCCGCGCTCCCGGCGGCGTCGCGGCAAGTGGGGGCGGAGAGCTGGGTCGTGGGCCGCACCACCGAGGCGGTCCCCGTCGCGCAGGTCGAGCGGGGGGTGAAGGCGCTCTACTGGGCCGAGTTCACCACGCGGTGGGACGCGATGCTGACCGATCTCGGCATCGCGCCGATCGGCTCGCTGCCGCAGGCGGCGCAGGCGCTCTACATCATCGCGTCGCCGGAATCGCCGCTGCGGGCGCTGCTGCGCTCGATCTCGACGCAACTCCGCCTGCCGCCCGAGGCCGACCCGGCGGTGGCCGCCCGCTATGCCGCCCTGGTCGGGCTGACGAGTGGCGACGGCGCCGCGCTGGAACGCTCGCTGCGGCTCGTGGCCGACATCCAGCAACCGCTCGCCAAGATCGCCGCGCTACCGGTCGGGACTGCGCTGCCGCCAGGCGGCGAGGACATCGGCACCAACCTGCAGCTCGAGGCCGCCCGCCAACCGCCGCCGCTCGGGCGCTGGCTCTCGACCGTCGCCGCCACCGCGACGGCGCTGCGGACCGGAGATGCGCGGCGTCAGCTCGCGCTGCTCTACAACGCGCCCGGCGGCCCGGCCCAGGCCTGCGCCGCTGCCGTGACGCGCTACCCGTTCGCCGCGACCGGCACCCCGCTGGCCGAGGATGAATTCACCCGCCTGTTCGGCCCCGCGGGGACGCTGGACGGTTTCCTCAACACCCAGCTGAAACCCTATATCGACACCACGGCCGAGCCCTGGAAGACGCGCTCGGGCTTCGCGCTCGGCGCGGCCGATCTGGCCCAGTTCCAGCGTGCCGCGGCGATCCGCGCCGCCTTCTTCCCAACTGGCGTTCTCACTGGCGCGCAAAATGCCACGGTCGCCTCCTTCCCGGTCGAGGTCGCGCCCACCGGCACGCCCCGCACCGCGACGCTCACGCTGGGCGGCGTGGCGATCGCCTCCGGCAAGGGCGTCGCGCACGCCGCGATCGTCACATGGCCGCCCCCGGCGCCCGGCGCGCCCGAGGCGGCGCTGGCCTCCGATCTCGCGGCACTGAACTTCCGCGAGAGCGGCTTCTGGGCGCTGCATCGCCTGGCCGGGCGCGGTCGCCTGCGCGCCGACGGCAAACCCGGGACCTACCTCCTCACGTTCGGCGCCCCGCCGGACGCCATCGCCTACACGGTCCGCAGCCCGGTCCTCGCGCCCGGCCTGCTCAGCGATTTCCGCTGCCCCGCGGTCCAATGAGCGATCTCTCCGCCGGGTTCTTCGGCAAGATCCCGTCGCGCGGCGATTTCGTGCGCAACGGTCTGCCCTTGCCCACCGTGGCGGCGCTCGACGCCTGGTGCGAGTCCGTGCTGCCGGGCAGCCGCGCCATCCTGGGCGACGCGTGGGTCCCGGCCTGGATGGAGGCGCCGATCTGGCGCTTCCATCTGCCGCCCGGCCGTTGTGGCCTGGCCGCACTCACCGGCCTGTGGCTGCCGAGCACGGACCGCGCCGGGCGCCTGTTCCCCCTCATCCTCGCCGTCACCGGATCCGGCCTGGACCGCTGCGGCGGTTTCCTCGAGCAGGCCGAGGCGATCGGCATCGCCGCTATCGAGCGCGACGTGACCCCCGAGCAACTCGCCGCCGCGCTCGACGCCGCGACCGCCGGCGCCGCCCCCTTGGACCATGCCGCCGACGAGTGGTGGACGCCGGGCAGCACGCGCGTCGCGCCAGCCCGGCGCCGGTTCGCCGCCATGCCGGACGCCAGCGCCTTCGCGGCGATGCTGAGCGATTGAAGGGTTTCCCGCACGGCCAGCCGGCCGGGGGTCGAGCCCGGGGGTGATCAGTGGAGCGTGCGCGTCAGGCCGGTCAGCGCCGGGAGCACCTTGCCGAGCGTCTCCTTGAATTTCATCTCGACCCCGAACGGGTTGCCGTCGAGCTGCTCCAGCAGCGGATCGGAGTCCATGACGGTCGTGTAGTCGGCGATGATCTCGCGCGTCTGCTCGACCAAAATGTTCCGGTCGTTGGCATCTGCCGCGCTCAACGCCTTGTCCAAGATGTCGTCGAGCCGGTCGTCCAGTTTCTCGAAGATCTTGTCGAGCTCGCCGAAATTCTGCCGGATCGACTTCAGCACCTGCGGCTGGTCGGCATAGGCCTCCGCGATCGCCGCCTTCAGCCTGTCGAGCTTGCCCCGCATCTGGCTGCGGCAGCCGCGCCAGAGCTGGCTCGACTTCGCCAGCGCCACCTTCGGTCCGTCCGTCGGCGTCTCAGCGAGGCCACCCGGCGCGCTGCCCGCCGACGCTCCCAGCGCCGCCGCGAGCTGATCCAACAGCGCTTCGATCGGCTTGCCGGCCGCAAGCGCCAGCTGCGCCTCGCGCACCAGGCCGACCAGCTTCTCCCGCTGCGACGGATCCACCGCGATCACGGGACCGATCCGCAGCGCCAACGCATTCAGCCGCACGTTCGGCGCCGGACCTGACGGCGGCGGGATCGGCGGCGGCTCGGGTATGGCCGAAGCTGGGTCCGCCTCCGGCCCGCCCACGTCCAGCAGGCCAGCCTGATAGCCCGCCCGCTTGATCAGCTTCACGAACAGCGGGATGGTCCCGCCCGGCGCCGCCTTGTTGAGCTGCACCTTCACCGTGCCCGGATCCTCCGGCGCGATGGTCACCGTGCCGAACCGGACGGTCGCGGCGTCGAGGCCGGAATTGGCGCCGCGTAGCTTCTCCGCGACCTTCAGCGGCGGGAGCTTCTTGTCGACCAGGAAGACCACGTCCTTCTTGCCGGGCGTCAGACCGATCGCGCAGCTGAGAACCTCCTTTTCGGCCAAACCGAGCAGCGGCTTCAGTTGCAGTAGCGGCAGCATGTCTTCCTGGATCGAAATCTCGGCCATGGCTGTTGTGTCCCCCTACCTGCTGGCGAACCGGTGCACGCGGCACCCGTTATACCGCGGGAGGATCCCGCAAGGCCAGCTGACCATTACGACATCCTTGCGCGGGGCCGCCCGGATCAGGGCGCGGCTGACCTGACGCAGCCGCCGTTCAGGCAACCCGGCGCCCACGCGGATCGTTGAGGATGCAATCGGAGGAGGCATCATGCTTGATCGCAAGACATCCATTCCAAGGATGATCGGCGCGCTAACCGGCATCGCACTGACCGCGGCGGCGTCGGCCGGACCCGCCTGGGCGCAGGCGGCGGTGGCGCCGACGACGCCGGCCGAGATCCAACCCGGCCATCCACCCCCGCCCGCCGGCACGCCGCAACAGGTGAGCCCCACGCCCTTGCCTCCCGGCGCCGGGGCCGACACGCCCGGCGGCGCCGCCCGCAACGGCGTGATCGCCCCGCCGGCGCCGACCGCGGATTCCGCCATCAATCGCGGCGTGCCAACCGGGACCGTCGGCACCCCGGTGATACCGCCGCCCGGGAGCCCCGGCGGCAATCCGACCGTCGTACCGAAATAACGGGCGGCCGCAGTCCGTGAGCTAAGCGCTGGCATCCCACTTGCATTGCTGCATGGCCCAGTGGTCATCGCCGACCACGGAGGAGGAGGCGCCATGCCACTGATCCATAACACCTATGGCAAAGGCCGGGTCCGCGTCATGCGGGTCTATCGCGAGGGGCCCTATAACGAGGTGCGCGAACTATCGGTCCGAGCGATGCTCGATGGCGATTTCGCCGAGGCCTACACGCAGGGCGACAACCGCAAGGTCGTCGCCACCGACACCATCAAGAACATCGTCAACATCGTCGCCCGAGAGGAACTGCGCGCGTCGGCGGAACACTTCGCCCAGAAGCTCGCCGCCCGGCTGCTGTCGCGCTACGCCCACGTGGACCGCGCCACCGTCAGCTGCCGCGAGACCAAATGGTCCCGCGCCTCCGTCGACGGCGCCCCGCACCCGCACCATTTCCTGCTCGACGGCAACGGGTTCGGCACCGCCGACGTCGTCGCCACCCGCGAGTCCGTCTCCACCGTATCGGGCATCACCGGGTTCACCTTCATGAAGTCGACCGAAGCCGGCTGGGTCAAATATTGGGACGACGAATACACCACGCTACCGGAGACCACCGACCGGATCGTCGCCACCGCCATGGACGCGACCTGGACCTGGAACGCGGAGCCCGGCGATTACGAGGCCACCAACGCGCTGATCCTCAAAACCATGCTCGCCGAGTTCGCCACCACGTACAGCAGGGGCGTCCAGGACAGTCTCTTCCGCATGGCCGAAGCCGCTCTGGCCAAGGTGCCAGAGCTACAAACCATCTCGATGGCCTGCCCCAACAAGCACTATCTCCCGCTCAACCTCTCCCCGTTCGGCCTGTCTGCCGACAACATGGTGTTTACCGCCACGGACGAACCGCACGGTCAGATCGAGTGCACCATCTCGCGCTGAGGGACTCTTGACCAACCCGGTCGGGTAGGCGACACGTCGTGCAGGCGAGGTGCGCGATGTGCCGCCCACGACCTCATCCGACCAACGAGTCCTGTCGAAGGGCGGTCCGGATGCTCGGGAGCGGCAGGTCGAAAGTCGCACTCGATGTCCGTCACCTTATGGCTACCGCTCATCATCAAGGCTGTTGGGACGGCCGTGCTCGTCGTGTCGGCGTCGGTCGCCGCGGAGCGGCTGGGGTCGGTCTGGGGCGCGATCATCGCCAGCCTGCCGGTCTCAACCGGGCCCGCCTACGTGTTCCTGGCCCTGCAACACGAGCCGGACTTCGTTGCCGCCAGTGCGCTCACCAGCGCCGTGGCAAACGCCGCGACCGGGCTGTTCCTGATCACCTACAGCACCCTGGCCGGCCGAGTGCCGCCCTGGCGCTGCCTCGCGACCGCGGTGGCCGTCTGGTTGGTGGCGATCGTTCTGCTGCAGCAGGGGATGTGGCGACCGGGCGGCGCCGCGGCGTTGAACCTGAGCGTCTACGGTTTGGGATTGTTGCTGGCGAGCCGGCGGAGAGCGGCTGACATCCTGCCGATCCAGCCGTTCATCCGCCGCTGGTTCGAACTGCCGCTCCGCGCGGTCCTGGTCGCGGCCTTCGTGTCTCTGGTGGTTGCGGGGAGCGCCACGCTCGGGCCGGCGGTGACCGGGTTCGTCGCGGTATTCCCGGTCAGCCTCATCAGCCTCGTCGTCATCTTGACCCGGCGGTTAGGGAGCGAGGCGGCAGCGGCAGTGACGACCAAGGCGCTTGCACCGATGCTGGGGTTCGGCGCTATGCTGCTCGCCTTCCATCTCACCGTCCCATCGATGGGCGTGCTGGCGGCGATGGGCCTCGCGCTGGCCGTCTCGGCGGTCTGGTCGTGCGTCCTGCTGCTGGCACAGAGCGGGCGCAATGATCCTACGGGCCGACCGGCACCGCGCTGACCGCGTTGTACGGGCTACCCCCGGGCGACAGCGCCCTGGTAGACCATACGAGATAGACCAGCACCCGCTTCTCCTGGTCCCACATCCGGCTCACCCGGATTTCCTTGAACAGCCAGTTCGCCGAGGTCCCGAACACCACCTCGTTGTCCGGCAGCTTCGCCGGCACCGTCACCGCGCCGGTCGAGCGGCAGGCGATGCTGAAGCGGCTCGGGTCCGTCGCCAGCCCGATCGATCCCTTGATCCCGCCCGTCTCGGCCCGGGAGACGTAGCAGCTCACCCCGCCGACCTTGGGGTCGTCATACCGGTCGACGATGATCTTGTCGTTGGCTCCTACGATCCGGAACGTCGTGCTCACGTCGCCGATGCGGGCCGGCTCGTCCGCGGCCACCGCCGCGGCCGCGCCGGTCGCCAGGAGCGCAACCAGACCAACACCAAACCGTCTCATCGCGCACCCTTGTTCGAACTATAGAGCCGTTACGCCCTGCATCTGCGCCGGTTCCGGATAGTAGTGGAAACCGTCGCCCGCCTTGGCCACGTGCCCGATCCCCGGCCACGCGAAGTGGTACGCCAGCAACGGGATCCGGTTGGCCGCCAGCATGCCCAGCATCTTCACCCGGCTCTGCGCCGATTGCGCCGGGTCGGTGTCGAAGGCGAACTGGGTCAGCGGGTGCTCCAGCAGCAGCACCGGATGGTGCGCCAGGTCGCCGACGTAGCAGAGCTGCTTGCCGTCGTTGTTGATCATGAAGATGGTGTGGCCCACCGTATGACCCGGCGCCGCCATGGCCGTGATCCCCGGCAGGAACTCCTCGTCGTCCTTGAAGAAGTGCATCTTCTCCTTCAGCGGGAGCAGGTTGTTGCGGGCCTGCGCCAGGAAGTGCGGGCGCGCCGGATAGTCCGCCGGGATGACGCTGTCGTCGGTCCAATATTTGAAGTCGGACTCCGTGATGTAGTACTGCGCGTTGGGGAAGTTGGGCTTGCCGTCCGCGCCGATGAGCCCGCCGCAGTGGTCGATATGGGCGTGCGTCATCACGACGGCGTCGACGCTCGCCGGGTCGATCCCGGCCTGCTTGGCGGTCTTCTGCAACTGCCCGGTGGTCGGCCCGAACAGCGTGTCCTGGCCCATGCCGGTATCGAACAGCACCACCCGGTCGCCGGTGTTCATGATCAGGATGTTCTGTTCCAGCACGGCATCCTTGGTGGGCAGGAAATTGTCCTGCAGCTCCTTTTGGATCTCGGCGGTGGTGATGTTCTTGAACGAAGCGTTGGGATCGCCCAGCGGCAACTGGCCGTCCGAGACGATGGTGCACTCCGCCTTGCCGAGCATGAAACGGTAGTAATACGGCGCCTGCTGCGGCTGGCCCAGCGGCGACTTCGCCCGTGCCATCCCTGGCAGCAGCAATCCCGCGCTCGCGCCCAGCAACAATCCCCGACGCGTCGCGCCCGTATGGTGCAACATTTTATCCTCCCTCTTTTTTATGGAGAGGTTTGTAGCTCGGTTCGGCTGGATGCGCCCGTTAATAGATCGTTGCCGTCGGGGTGATGCAGCATGGCCGGCGACGGACCATATAGTCAGCCATGGAGACCATGATGCCCACTCTCGACGCCTGCAACACCGCGGCATGATCGCTTCTTTCTCGACCGCGCTGCTCGACCGGCCGGGCCTGCTCGTCGCCGTTGCCGCCACCGACCCGGTGCGGGCCGCCGACCTCGCGGCCCGGATCGCGCTGGCCGGCCATCGCTTCGCCGACAGCGTCGCCCAGGCCGACCTCGTGCTCGCCGACGCCGAAGCCCGCACGCCGGCAGGGATACCGGTGCTTCGCCTCGACGCTCAGGCCGGGTTGCCGCTCTCGCTGTCGCCGGCCCAGCTCGGCGCTGCCATCCGCGCCGTCGCCGTCGGCCTCCGCGTGGCGCTGCCGCAACGTGCCGCCGACCCGCTGCTGACGCCGCGCGAATTGGAGATCCTGGTGTGTCTCGGCGACGGCATGAGCAACAAGGCCATCGCCCGCAAGCTGGGCATCAGCGCCCACACGGTGAAGTTCCACCTCGAGGCCGTGTTCACCAAGCTATCCGCCGGCAGCCGCGCCGAAGCGGTGGCGAAAGCGCTCCGGCGCGGGCTGATCAACCTTTGATGTCGGCTTAGTAGCGCCGCTGCACCGGCGCCAATTGCTGCTGCTGCACCGCCGAGCGCGGCGGCGGCGGGGCGCTGATCGGCCCCGGCCCGGCGGGGCCGGCCTCCGCCGTCTGCGACACCTGGGCGCCATAGCGCGACAGGACCGAGCGCAGCGCGTCCGCCGCCGGGTTGGTCGCCTCCATCGTCAGCACGACTTGCTGCACCCCGACCGGCCGCCCGTAATACGCCGCGTTCCAATCCGATTTCGCGCTCAGCATGCTGCCGCCCAGCGAGATCCCGGCATAGAGGCCGCGCGCCCGGCTGAACCCGACGATGTCGGCGTTGAACGCCATCGTCGTCGCGCCCTCGATGCCGCCGCCCATGTCGACGAACGTTCCCCCCGCATCGGCGCCCAGCTTGAGCTGCGAATCCATGATCGCCGTCAGGCCCTTCTGCGTCATGATCAGGAACGCCACCTCCGCGTCCTGCATGCCCGCCTGGAACCCGAAGCTCGCCCCGCCCAGACCGTAGAACGCCGGCGACGACCACGACCCGGCCGCATCGCGCGCCGTCAGCACGCAGGTGCCGCCCTGGCCGCCGAACAGGAACCCGGCCTTGAACACCCGCGGACAGATCATCACCGCCCTCGCCCGGCGCAACACGCTCTGCGCGTCCTTGCCGCTGATGTCGTTCATCAGATCCTGCGCCGCCAACGCCGCGCGATCCACCGTTTCCTGCTGCTCCGACTGCGCCCACGCGCCCGTCGGGACTAACCCCGACAGTGCCGCCACCAAGCCCGCCATCAGGAAACGACGCATCTGACTTCTCCGCGAATCCATCAGATGTTACAGGATTTCAATCGACTTACAACAAATCCTTACATCCAGCTTTAAAGCTCAGCCGGCGACGAGATGGTTGACGCAATCCACCCGCCACCCCTCGTCCAACCGATCCAGCCGCGTCAGCGAGATATTCTGGATGGCGAGATGCAGGATCGCCCGTGCATCGACGCCCATCGCGTGCCCGACCGCCCCGCGGATGGCGCCGCCATGGCTGACGAGGACGACGTCCCGCCCCGCATGCACCTCCGCCAGCGCGTCCATCGTCTGCCCCACCCGCGTCAGCAGCGCGCCCATGCTCTCCCCGCCCGGCGGCACCTCGTCCGGGTGCAGCGGCCAGAACGGATGCGCTGGTTTGACCAGCCGTCCCGCCACCTCGCCGCGGTCGATCCCCTGCAACTCGCCCAGGTTCTGCTCGATCATCCCGCTGACGACGTTCAGCTCCTGCGCCGGATAGCCGGCGGCGAAGATCGCTTCCGCCGTCTTGCGCGTCCGCTGCAGCGGGGTGCAGCCCCACACCGCCGATGGCGGCAGCAACGCCGCCAGCGCGCGGTACATCGGTGCCTGCGCGACCAGGCTCTGCGGACAGAGCGGGACGTCCTTGATCCCGTACAGCCGCGCCCGCTCGTTCTCCGCCACGATCGCGTGCCGGATCAGCCAAAATCTGGTTTCCATCATTCCCCGATATTCAACAGCGCGCCGCGCAACCGCGCCTGGCGGAACTGCGCGGTGAACACGAGCGTCAGCACGCCCAGCCAGAACAGGTTGAACGCGACCGCCCAGCCCAACTCGCCCCACGATACGATGCCGCCGAGCGCGGCCCGCATGCCCTCGAACACATGGCTGGACGGCAGCACGAACGCGACCGGCCGCATCGCCGCCGGCAGCACCGAGACCGGATAGAACACCGCCGAGAACGGCGTCAGCCCGAACAGCACCGACCACGCCAGCGCCTCCGCCCCGACCCCGTGCCGCAGGATCAGGCTCACCACGCCCAGCGCCACCCACCAGCCCATCACCATCAGATTGGCGAAGAACAGCACCACGACCGGCCCCAAGCCGAACAGGTTGAACCCATACAGCACGAAGGCCAGCAGCACGGCCGGCAACACCCCGGTCAGCATGCGCAGCATCGAGATCGACAGGAGTGCCGCCACCATCTCCCACGGCCGGATCGGGCTGACGAACAGATGTCCCAGATTGCGCGACCAAAGCTCCTCGAGAAAGCTGAGCGCGACCCCCATCTGGCTCCGCAGCGCCACCTCCCACAGCAGCACGCCCCCCAGCAGCGCCCCGGCCACTACCAGCGCCGCCCCGCCGCCCCCTCCTTGATGCGATGTGGCCTGGCGGACGATGAAACTGGTGGTGAACCCCCAGATCAGCATCTGCAGCACCGGCCAGTAGATCAGCTCCAGCACCCGCGGCCACGACCGCCGATACAGCGCCAGGTGCCGGTACATCAGCCCCCAGATCCGCCGCAGGCTCCCGCTCACGCCGCCACCCCGCGATTGCGCGCGATGTCGAGGAACACCTGCTCCAGATCCTCCCGCCCATACTTCCCCAGCAGCGCCGCCGGCGACCCGCAGTCGACCACGCGCCCCTGCTTGAGCATCAGCACGTCGTCGCACAGCCGCTCGACCTCGGCCATGTTGTGCGATGCCAGCAGCACCGTACACCCGGTCTCGGCCCGATAGGCCTCCAGCGCGCTCCGCACGGTGTCGCCGGTATCCGGGTCCAGGCTGGCCGTCGGCTCGTCCAGCAGCAGCACGTCCGGCCGATTGATCAACGCCTTGGCCAGCGTCACCCGGGTCTTCTGCCCCGCCGACAGCTCCCCCGCCGGCCGATCCAAGAACGCCCCGAGATCCAGCGTCCCCGCCAGGTCCGCGATCCGCCGCTCGAGCCCCCGCACCCCATACAGGTGCCCATACACCCGCAAATTCTCCGCCACGCTCAGCCGCGACGGCAGCGCGATATACGGCGAGGAGAAATTCATCCGCGCCAGCGCCGCGAACCGGTCGGTCGCCATGTCATGCCCCAGGATCCGGATCGACCCGGCGCTCGGGATCAGCAGCCCGAGCAGCATCGCGATCGTCGTCGTCTTGCCCGCACCGTTGCCGCCCAGCAGCCCGAGCGTCTGCCCGGCCGCCACCGAGAACCCGATCCCGTCGACCGCCAGCACATCCCCATAGCGCTTGGTGAGCGCCTCCACCTCGATCGCCGACACGTCAGGCCGCGGGCACGCCCTTGCTGGTCGAGTACTCGAAATGCAGTGCCACATCCGGGTACACGATCGGATGGATCGCATGCGCCGCCACCGCGCCTTCGCTGAACCCCTGCAGGATCAGCTTCAGCTTGCCTGCATACGTCGCCACGTCGCCGACCGCGAACACCCCCGGCATCGTCGTCTGGCACGTCGCCGGGTCGACCCGGACATGGCTGTGCTCGACCCCCAGCCCCCAGCCCGCGATCGGCCCCAGATCCATCGACAGCCCGAAGAACGCCAGCAGATGGTCCGCCTCCAGCAGCCGCACCCCGCCCGCCAGGTCCTTGACGCCCACCGCCTCGAGCCTGCCCTCGCTCCCGTGTAGCGAATCGAGCTGATACGGCACCACCACCTCGACCTCCCCCGCCGCCGCCGCCGCGTCGAGCTGCCCCGCCGTCTCCGGCGCCGCCCGGAACTTCGCCCGTCGATGCACCACCATCACCTTGGCCGCCACGTCCCGCAGCGACAGCGCCCAGTCCACCGCCGAATCGCCACCGCCCGCGATCACCACCCGCGCGCCGCGGAAATCCTCCCGCCGCCGCACCAGATACTGCACGCCGCCGGTCGCCTCGAACGCCTCGATCCCGGCGATCGGCGGCCGGTTCGGCCCGAACGCCCCCGCGCCCGCCGCCAACACCACCGCCTTGCACCGTATCTCGTCGCCGCAATCCGTCCCCAGCACGAAGTCGCCGACCCCGCCGCCCAGCCGCTCGACCCGGCGCCCGAGCAGCCGCGGCACCTCGAACGGCTCGATCTGACGCTCCAGATTGCTGATCAGGTGCCCCGCCGCGATCGACGGATGCGCCGGGATGTCGTAGATCGGCTTCTCTGGATACAGTGCTGTGCACTGCCCGCCGATCTCCGCCAGCGCGTCGATCAGCACGCTGTTCAGCTTCAGCATCCCGCACTCGAATGCCGCGAACAGCCCCACCGGGCCAGCGCCGATGATGGCGACATCGGTCTCGATCGTCTTACCCATAGCCTCGTCCTACCCGCTCCCGCGCCACCCGGCTATATAGGGGACATGGCGGCCACGCTAACCTTGCCAACACTGGACGCCACCGCCGCCCTCGGCCGACACCTCGCCGCGCGCCTGCGTCCCGGCGACGCCATCCTCCTCGAAGGACCCCTCGGCGCCGGCAAGAGCGCGCTCGCCCGCGCCATCCTCCGCGCCCTGCTCGACGACCCGGCTCTCGTCGTCCCCAGCCCCACCTTCACCCTGTTGCAGACCTATGACGGCCCCGAGTTCCCCGTCGCCCATTTCGACCTTTGGCGACTCGACGGACCCGGCGCATTGACCGAACTCGGCTGGGACGAAGCGAGGGACGGCGTCGTGATCGTAGAGTGGCCCGACCGCCTCGGCCCCCACCGGCCCGAGGACGCCCTCGTCATCACCCTCGCCTACGGCCCGGACGACATCCGCGTGGCAACTGTTTCCGGCCTCGCTCAACCCGTCATTGCCGGGCTTGACCCGGCAACCCAGGCCGTCGAGGACCGCGCTGACCTCATCGTGGGCCCTCGGGTCAAGCCCGAGGGTGACGGGTAGCGATGAACATCCGCTCCATCGCCCCTGGCCGCCCCTTCCTCGACATCCTGGCGCAATGGTGGATCGACGGCGCCGCGGGAAAAGACCCCCTCGCCATCGCCGACGGCCTCATCCTGCTGCCCACCCGCCGCGCCGCCCGCTCGCTCGGCGAAGCCTTCCTCCGCGTCACCGCCGGCAGGCCGCTCCTGCTCCCCCGCATCCTCGCCATCGGCGCCCTCGACGAAGCCCCGCTCACCCTCGCCGGCGCCCTCGACCTGCCGCCCGCCGTCGACCCCGTCAAGCGTCTCGCCGTCCTCACCCGCCTCATCCTCGCGCTGCGCGGCCGCGACGGCGCCCCCATCTTCGCCGACGGGGCCTGGCGCCTCGCCGGCGAACTCGCCGACCTCCTCGACGAAGCCCATCGCAGCGGCGTCTCCCTGCCCGCCAAGCTCCCCGAAGCCGCCGAAGCCGGCTACGCCGAACATTGGCAGCAGACCATCCGCTTCCTCACCCTCGTCACCGACGCCTGGCCCCGCTGGCTCGTCGACAACACCCTCATGGACGGCGCCGACCGCGCCCTCCGCCTGCTCGAATGCCAGGCCGAAGCCTGGGCCGCCGCGCCGCCACCGGGTCGCCTCGTCGTCGCCGGCACCTCGGCCGGCATCCCCGCCATCGCCGCCCTCATGCGCGCCGTCGCCACCCTCCCGCGCGGCACCGTCATCCTCCCCGGCCTCGACCACGCCATGCCGGACGACATCTGGCAGGGTCTCGACGACGGCCACCCCCAAGCCGGCCTGCGCCACCTCCTCTCCGAGATGACCGCCACCCGCGGCGACGTCACCCCGATCGAGCCGGCCCCGCCCAAACCGGTCCGCCGCAAGCAACCGCCACCGCCGCCTCCGTCCGACGGCGAACGCCGCGCGCCCACCATCGCCCGCGCCATGCTTCCGGCAAGCGCCCTCCACCTCTGGCGGGACCCGTTCGACACCATCACCCACGGCCTCCGCCTGCTCGAACCCGCCGATCAGCAGGAGGAGGCCGTCGCCATCGCCATCGCCCTCCGCCAGGCGCTCGAACGGCCGCGCGCCCGGGCCGCGCTCGTCACCCCCGACCGACAGCTCGCGCTGCGCGTCGCCGCCGAGCTTTCCCGCTTTGGCGTCATCGTCGACGACAGCGCCGGCGAGCCGCTCGCCGACACCCCGCCCGCCACCTTCCTCCGTCTCCTCGCCAGGGCTACCGCCGACGGGCTGACCCCGATCGCGCTCCTCTCCGTCCTCAAGCACCCGTTCGCCGCCTTCGGCCTCTCCGCCGCACGCTGCCGCTCCGCCGCCCGCGCCCTCGAACGCGCCTGCCTGCGCGGCCCCGCCCCGCCCCCGGGCATCGCCGGCCTCCGCGCCGTCATCGCCGCCCTCGACAAACCGCCCCGCGACGACGTCTTCGACCTCCTCGACCGCCTCGACGCCCGCCTCGCCCCCCTGGTCGCCCTCGCCACCCCCGAGGCCCCGCCCTCCGACGCCCTCGCCGCCCTGCTCGAAACTGCCGAGGCCGCCGCCGCGACCGACACCGAGTCCGGCCCCGCCCGCCTCTGGGCGCTCGAGGAAGGCGAAGCCCTCGCCACCCATCTCGCCGCCCTCGCCGACGCCCTCCCCGTCCTGCCGCCGCAGCGCCTCGCCACCCTGCCGGGCCTGCTCGAGGCGGCGATGGAGGGCGCGGTCGTCCGCAGTCGCCGGGCTCTGCGCGGGCGGAATGGCGTCGAGCATCCGCGCATCGCCATCCTCGGCCTCCTCGAAGCCCGGCTCCAATCCTTCGACCTCGTCGTCCTCGGCGGCCTCGCCGAGACCGTCTGGCCCGCCGCCACCGACCCGGGCCCCTGGATGAGCCGCCCCATGCGCCGGGCCATGGGCCTGACCTCGCCCGAGGAGCGCATCGGCCAGATGGCGCACGATTTCGCCATGCTGGCCTGCGCCGCCCCAAACGTCGTCCTGTCCTGCCCGCTCCGCCGCGACGGCGCCCCGGCCGTCCCCGCCCGCTGGCTCGTGCGCCTCCGCACCTTCCTGCGCAGCGGCACCCGACCGCTCGATCCCCATCCCGCCGCACGGTGGGCCACCCAGCTCGACCTTCCCGACGGCGCCCCGGCCCCGGTCGCGCCGCCCGCCCCGCGTCCGGCCCTCGCCCTCCGCCCTCGCCGCCTCAGCGTCACCGAGATCGGCACCTGGCTGCGCGACCCCTACGCCATCTTCGCCAAGCACATCCTCCGCCTGCGCGCGCTGGACCCGATCGAGCAGAACGCCGACGCCGCCGATTACGGCACCATCGTCCATGACGCGGTCGCCGCCTTCATCGCCGCCCTCCCCGCCCCCTACCCCCAAGACGCCGCCCCCCGCCTGCAGGCCGAGATGGACCGCGCGCTGGCCGCTCGCCCGCTCCGCCCCGCGCTCGCCGCCTGGTGGCGCCCCCGCCTGCACCGCATCGCCGAGTTCGTCGCCGACACCGAGCGCGACCGCCGCGACATCGTCGCCCCCGACGAGGTCGTCACCGAACGCAAGGGCGAATGGGCCATCCCCGACCGCGACTTCACCCTCCGCGGCGTCGCCGACCGTATCGAGCGGTTCCAGGACGGCCGCATCGCCATCCTCGACTACAAGACCGGCACCGTTCCCACCCAGAAAGGTGTCACCCGCGGCTTCGACAGCCAGCTCCTGCTCGAGGCCGCGATGGCCGAATGCGGCGCCTTCGGACCCGGTCTCGTCGGCACCACCGGCGAACTCGCCTACTGGCGCCTGACCGGCGGCCAGCCCGCCGGGGAGATCAACCGCCTCTTCAAGAGTGACCCCGATGCCATCGCCGCGCACATCGCGGCCACCGTAGAAAAGCTGGACAATCTCATCCTCACCTTCGACGACCCCGCGACCCCGTACCTCTCCGAACCCCACCCCGACGCCAAACCCCGCTTCTCGGACTACGCCCAACTCGCCCGCGTCGCCGAATGGTCCGTCCAAGAGGACGACGCATGACGCCCGACGACCAGCTGGCGACCGGCGACCGGCGACTGGCGACTGAACAACGCGCCGTCGACGAGCAGCTCCGCGCCTCCGACCCGGCCGTCTCCGCCTTCGTCGAGGCCTCGGCCGGATCCGGCAAGACCAAGCTCCTGATCGACCGCATGCTGCGCCTCATGCTCGCCGGCGCCGACCCGGCCAAGATCCAGTGCCTCACCTTCACCAAGGCCGCGGCCGCCGAGATGGCCATCCGCCTGCAAGCCAGGCTCGGCGAGTGGGCCGTCGCCGACGACCGCGCCATCGAGGACGCCCTGATCGAGCTGCGGGTCCCGGTCGGCACCGATACCGTCGCCCAAGCCCGCGCCTTGTTCGCCCGGGTCCTCGACCTGCCCGGCGGCATGCGCATCGGCACCATTCACGCCTTCTGCCAGTCGCTCCTCCGCCGCTTCCCGCTCGAAGCCCGCATCACCCCGCATTTCGCCCTCGTCGAGGACGCCGACGCCCGCCTCACCATGGAACGCGCCCGCGAGGCTGTCCTGGCCGCCGCGCCGCCCGACGCCATCGCCCTCATCGCCGGGTACGCCAAAGCCGAGCAGTTCGGCATCCTCGTCACCGCGCTCGACGCCCAGCGCACCCGCATGGCCCCGCTGATCGACCTGCCCGAGCCGGCGCTAGCCGCCGCCATCCGCCGCGCGGCCGGCGCCACCGCCCGCTCCGAAGCCGCCCTGCTGCGCGACGCCGTCGACTGGCCCGAAGAGCCCGCCCTGCGCGACGCGCTTCGCATGTGTGAAGCGGGCGGCACTCCGGCCGCCAAAGCGCTCGTCGAACCCCTGCTCGACTGGCTCGCGCTCAAGCCCAGATCCCGTGTCGCCGCATGGGAATCGTGGCTCGGCGGCTGGCTGACCGAAGGAAAGCCGCGCAGCCTCGGCAAATTCGCCAACGCCGCCCTCGCCAAGAAACACCCCGGCCTCCACGACGCCCTCGCCGCCGAACAAGCCCGCATCCTCGCGATCGAACCCGCCCGCGCCGCCGCCCGCTGCGCCGACGCCACCACCGCCCTGCTCCGCCTCGCCCGCCCCATCCTGCGCGCCTACGACGCCCGCAAGCGCGAGCTCGACCAGCTCGACTACGGCGACCTCATCGCCCGCACCCAAGCCCTGCTCGAGGAGCCCGGCGCCGCCTGGGTGCTCTACAAACTCGACGGCGGCATCGACCACCTGCTGCTCGACGAGGTCCAGGACACCGCCCCCGAGCAATGGCACATCGCCCACCGCCTCACCGACGAGTTCTTCGCCGGGCTCGGGGCGCGCCCGGATGTCGACGCGCCCGACCGTACCTTCTTCGCCGTCGGCGACCCCAAGCAGAGCATCTACTCGTTCCAGGGTGCCGATCGCGACGAGTTCACCCGCTCGCGCATCAAACTGGCCGAGCGGGTCGGCGGCTCCGGCCAGCGCTGGGAGAGCGTCACGCTCGACGTCTCCTTCCGCTCCACCGCCCCGGTGCTCGCCCTGGTCGACGCCGTCTTCGCCGACCGGGTCGCCTCGAACGGCGTGGTCGACACGGTACTCAAGCATTACCCCAACCGCATCGGCGACGCCGGCCGGGTCGAGCTTTGGCCGCTGGCGCCGGTCGAGAAGCCCGGCGAGGTCGCGCCCTGGACCATCCCGGCCGCCAATCTCGGCCTGACCTCCGCGCCGCAGCTTCTGGCCGACGCCATCGCCGCCTGGATCGCCGCCGCCCTCGAGCGCGGCGACCGCCTGCCCAGCCAGGACCGCGCCATCACCCCGGGCGACTTCCTGATCCTGGTGCGCCGCCGTGGCGACTTCGCCCGCAACGTCGTCCGCGCGCTGAAGGCCCGGGGCGTCCCTGTCGCCGGGCTCGACCGCCTGATCCTCACCGAGCAGGCCGCCGTCCAGGACGTGCTTGCCGCCTGCGACGCCATTCTCCTGCCCGGCGACGACCTCGCCGTCGGCTGCGTACTGACCAGCCCGCTCGGCTTTCTCTCGCAAGAGGGCCTGCTCGACCTCGCCGCCGGCCGTAGCGGCACGCTGTGGAACACGCTGCGCGACCGCGCGGCCGAGCGTCCCGACTGGCAAGCCGCCCGCAACTTCCTCGCCGCCCTGTCCAGCCGCGCCGACCACGTCAGCCCGCACGCGCTGCTGGCGGAAATGCTCGGCCCGCTCGGCGGCCGGGCCCGCCTGCTCGCCCGGCTGGGGGCCGAAGCCGCCGAACCGCTCGACGAACTGCTCGGCGCCGCACTGGACTACACGCGCACGCATCCGCCCTCGCTGCAGGGTTTCGTCCACTGGCTCCGCCGGTCCGGCGCGACCATCAAGCGCGAGGCCGGGTCGGCCGGGTCGGCGGTCCGCATCATGACGGTGCACGGCGCCAAGGGCCTCGAGGCGCCCATCGTCATCCTGCCGGACACCACGGCGTTGCCGCCCGACGACGAACCGTTCGTCTGGGCGCCCGACCCGGGCTCCGATCTGTGCGTGCCGCTCTGGGCGCCGCGCAAGACCATGGGCGGTCCGAACTGGCGCGACCTCCGCGACGCCGACGCGGCCAAGCGCATGCAGGAGTACAACCGCCTGCTCTACGTCGCGCTCACCCGCGCGCAAGACCGGCTGGTGATCTGCGGCTGGGAGACGCGCAGCGCCCTCAAGGACGAAACCTGGTACCGCTTGGTCGAGCGCGGCTTCGCCGCCCTCGACACGCAACCGGATCCCAACTCCCCGCTGCCGTGGCCGGGGGACATCCTCGTCGCCGAGTGCGCGCAGACCCGCTCCGTCCCGCCGCGGTCCGAGACCGCCGACCCCACCGCGTCCCCCCTCCCGTCCTGGGCCGGACGCCCCGGCGACTGGACCCCCGCGCCGCCGCCGCCCGAGCCCGCGCTCCCGAGCCCGCTGGCCCCCAGCCGTCCCGGCGAGATCGCCTTCGGCCCCGTCCCGCGCATCGATTCTCCCCGTCGGGACAAACGCGACGCCTTCCGCCGCGGCACCCTCGTCCACACGCTCCTGCAGCACCTCCCCTCGCTCCCGGAGCCGGATTGGGACGCCGCGGCGTCCACTTTCCTCGCCCGCCACAACCTCGACCCGGCCGAGACCGCCGCCATGCTCACCCAAACCCTCGCCGTGCTCCGCGACCCGGCGCTCGCCCCGCTCTTCGCCCCCGGCAGCCGCGCCGAGCAGCCGCTCACCGGCCTCGTCGGCGAGACCATCATTACCGGCACCGTCGACCGCATGACCGTCCTGCCGGGCCGGGTCCTCCTGGTGGACTACAAATCGGGCCGCGACGCCCCCAAGGCGGCCGCCGACACCCCCATCCTCTATCTCCGCCAGCTGGCCGCCTACCGGGCCGTGCTGCGGGGCATCTATCCCGACCACGCGATCGAGTGCGCTCTGGTCTGGACCGCGGGGCCCGTCATCACGCCACTCCCAGCCGCCCTGCTCGACGCGCATGCACCACGCGCTTGATCGGGCGCTTG
>CAZZVQ010000028.1:0-18434 GCA_964657565.1 uncultured Acetobacteraceae bacterium | reverse complement strand
ATCCATCTAATCAACCTGTAACCAGGAGGCCGCCATGGGCCAGAACACCGTTGCCGTAGACGATGCCAGCTTCAAGGCTCAGGTCCTCGATGCGAAGGAGCCCGTGCTCGTCGATTTCTGGGCGGAGTGGTGCGGTCCCTGCAAGATGATCGCCCCCGCGTTGGAAGAGATCGCCGCCGAGTTCGCCGGCAAGGTCACCGTCGCCAAGATCAACATCGACGACAATCCGATGTCGCCCAACACGTACGGCGTCCGCGGCATCCCGACGCTGATCCTGTTCAAGGACGGCAAGCCGTCGGCCACCAAAGTCGGCGCGGCCCCGAAGAGCGAGCTGAAGACCTGGGTCGCCAACTCCATCTGATCACGGCTGTCGTCGCTCGGAGCGACATCCGACTAAAGTCGACGACGAGAAGTTCGGCCGCCGGATGTTCGACATCGTACAGCCGGGCCGGACGGAGGTCGCCAAAAATGCGGGGTGGCCGCAGCGCACCCTAGCTCTCGCCCTGGCTCGCTGTCGATGCATCCGACGGAGCCTGACGAACGCCCGATGGTGCAGTGCAGCGTACTTGACGGCAGCCATTCTCCAGATTATTAGACCCCGCTCGGAGCGGGCGCCCGTGGCGCTCGACCCGGCGTGAACCAGAGTGGACCCCACCCAGGGTCGCCGAGCAGCGTTCTCAAGGTATTCAGCGAAGTCCGGCAGCTCGGCAAGGCCATGGCCGGGTTAAGGCGTAGCGGAGCGCAACGATGAGCCTCACCGCGACCGGGCCGATTTTGCTTCTGCTGGCCCTCTACATATTTTCGTTTCGACCGGTAGACCTGCCGTATTACGCTGTATTCTTTGCGCCCTTCTCGGCAACGGCAATCGTCAACTTCAATTCGGTCGGCTACAAAGCGGGCGGGGTCGGCGTGACCGCCGCATCGACCTTCACCTTGCTCTTTTTCGCGACCCAGCTGGTTTACGGCTTTTGCGGTCGCCAAGTCCGGATCGGCCCCGGGCACCTCGTCCAGATGGGGCTTCTGATCCTGTTATTGGTGACGGCCTACGTCGCGCTGCTGATGAACGCAACCATGGGCACGCTGGTCTCCCCGGTGACGACCCACTCGGTCTACCTCACGCTGGGCATCGGTGCGACGGTCCTCTTCTCTCTCGAGTTCAGCCGCGACGGCGGCATCGACAAGGCCGTACGGGTGGCCCGCGCCTCCGCCATCGTGGTTTGTCTCTGGGGGCTGATGCAGCTGATTTGCTCGCTCACCGGCATCCCTTACCCCAGCTTCATCTTCAACAACAGCAACAGCGACTTCGCCGACATGTACGCACAAAGCATCGGCAGCTTTGCCAGGATCGCCTCCGTCGCGGTCGAGCCGTCCGTGATGGCCGCCGGCCTGATGCATTTTGCCGCTTTCGGGATCACCGTGCTCAGCCGCGAGGCCCGGCTGCGGACGCGGTCGTGGTATGCTGCGGTCGGCTTGGTGGTGTTGACCTTGTTGCTGTCTACGTCCTCGACCGGCTACATCGGTTTGCTGGTGACCGCCCTTCTCGTGTTGCTCGAGCGCCCGGTGATCGCCATCCTGACGGGCGTTCCGTTCGTGACACTCTTCCTCGGTATCCTGGCGGTGTTTCCGAAGGCACGCGATACCCTGCTCGCCTCGACGATCAACAAGACCGATTCCTTTTCCTACGTCGATCGTACGAGTCAGATGATCTTCGACTACCAACTCTTCCAGCGTCAGCCGTTGCTCGGGTGGGGTTGGGGTAAGGCGATGAACTTCAACGGCGCCCTCACCTTGCTGTGCAACGTCGGTGTGATTGGCACCGCCATTTTTATCGCATGCGGTCTGCTGACGCTCGCGTCGTTGACACTGGGCATTCGCAACGCCCAGGACAGCGACTGGAAACTAGCCGCCTACGCCGCCGGGGTGCGCAATGGCTTGATCGTCGCTGCCGTGATCGGCGTCACGTCGGGGATGAAGTACGTGTTCCTGAGCGATTGGGTGTTTTGGGCGCTGGCGATTGCCATCGCATCCCGGCTCGAGATCGCCCAGCGGAGCACGGTCACCGCTCCCATGCCTCGGGACGACCTATTCTTGGCGCGGCCCATATCCTCGTGATCGATAGCCCAAACGAAAGTTCCTCCTCGATGACTTCCCGCGTGTCGATCGCGATGGGCACTTACAACGGTGCCCGTTTTATTCGTGAGCAATTGGACAGCCTCAATAACCAGAGCTACCTGCCGCTCGAACTGGTTGTCTGCGACGACCACAGCACCGACGACACGGCCGAGATCGTCCGAGACTTCGCCCGCACGGCAGCATTCCCCGTCAGGTTCCAGGTGAACGAGACGAGACTCGGTTTCGCCGACAATTTCCTGAAAGCCTCTCTTTTGTGCAACGGAGAACTGATCGCATTCTGCGATCAAGACGACGTCTGGTATCCCGACAAGCTCCAAACTTGCGTGGACGTGTTTAGCTCTCCGGACATTCTGCTGTGCTCCCATGATGCCGACCTATGCGATGTCGATGGAAAGGTGACCGGAGGGCATGTGAGCGGCGTCGCCACCGGCCGCTATGGTGCGCTGGCCCTGAAACCCTGGGATATCTACTTTGGGTTCACCTGCGTTTTCCGGCGCGAGTTGCTTCAGATCATCGATCCGTCGCTGCGGCCCAATGATGACCGTGGTGCACCCTCCAAGATGTCCCATGACAGCTGGGTCTATTTCGTCGGCAACTCCGTGGGCGATACCGCCTTCGTCGCCAAGCGGCTCGCGAAATATCGTCAGCACGGTTCAAATCTCTATGGCTCGAACGATCTGTCGACGCTGCAGAAGGTCAAGAAGCTCGTCCGCGAATATGAGCCTTACCTTCGTAAATACCGGGGACTTGCCCACGGCAGAGCCAAGGCGCTGAGTTTGGCCACGCCGCCCCCCGAGCTGGTGGCGCGTGTCGACAAGGCGCACCTCTTTTGGCGTAATCTCGAAGATCAATATGACCGGCGGCTCCGAGTGGCGACCGGCTCATGGATCGGCGACCGGTCACTGACCGTGTTCGAGCTTTGGAAGCGCGGCGTCTACGACCCGGTCTCCGAGGGAGGCGCCGGCCGACGGGCACTGGCCGAAGACTTGGTCGCCGCGCTGACCCAGTCCCTCCCGCTACGCGCGACGAGAGCTGGTCAAACGTGACCGCTCACTGACCCACCGCACGACCCGCAACCTACTCACGATTTATTTTAGGAAAGACTTCCCACTCCCTCTCTGGAATCGTAGAAGAATGGGCAGCATGCCGGTCGTGAGGATCGGGCGCTGCAGAAGGGTCTTGCTGCCGCGCTCACCATCGCGCGCTTCGACATGGATCGCGGCCTGATTCGGGTCCCGCCAACTCTTCTGCATTCTGAAAGGATGACCCTATGGGATTGGGCAGTGCAATCGCAACGCTTGGGGGAGTCGCGACAGGCCTCCTCGTTGGAAAAGACGGCAATGGCAACGTCGCTGCGGCGCATGTGCTTGTCGACGTCAATGGCGTCCCCGTCGGCACGACGGCCAGCCCGCTCGCGATCAGCGCGCCTACAGGCGCCGCCCAAGACGGTGTCGACGCGACAGGCATCACCCCGCCGCCCGGGGGCGTGGGAATGCGCGGCTGGCTCTCGGGGTGTTACGCCCGGCTCAGTGCCATCCTGACCGCACTCAACGGCACGCTGGCCGTCTCCGCCACCGCGCTCCCCTTGCCGATTGGCGCGGCCGACGCTGCGACCCTGTCGGCCATCAACACCAAGCTCGCCGCCCTTCTCGCCGCCGAGATGCCCCCCCAAGGCGCCGTCGCGATGATCGTCGGCACCGCGCAGACCGCGCAAAGGGCCGTTCGAGTGAATTGCACCGTGGCCGGCAGTGTCTCCTTCACCTATGCGGACGGAACGACCGACACGGTGATGGCGAACGTTGGCACCAGTTACGTCGCCGGGGCTATCACGACCATCAACACGAACGGAACGACCGCGGCCGCCACCTACGCGAACATCAAGTAAGGAGGCGAGAATGTTTCAATCTATGTTGGCTAACCCGCCAGGCGGCGGCGGACCTGGATCCGACACGACGGCGGCTCGTCTGGCCGATCCCCGTTTTCGTGGCATTCAGCGCATCGACCTCAAGGCGGCGTATGGCGCACGATGCGATGGCACGTCGCACCCGCTGAGCGGCATCTTCGCCTCGCTCGCGGCGGCGACGGCACCCTACCCCAATGCCGGACTGACGGGCGCGAACTGGGCGGCCATGGAGATCGACACCGCGGCCTTCTTGCAGGCCGAGTATGACATCCGCACGGGCTCGGCCGGCGCTGGCATCATCGGGCTGAACGATGGCGCCACCATGATGGTGTCACAGCAGCTCAACATGCAGGATGTCTCGCGCGTTTGGCTCCACGGGGGGCGGAATGTGCGGCTGATGACGGCAGGCTGCGGCACCACGCCTGCTCTGCGCCTGGCAAACTGCGGGAACGTCTCGCTGGTTTTGTGCGACCTGGCATTTCAAGCGAGCACGACCGGGGTCGGCTTTCCGGGTAACGCCGGCGGTGTTGCGCAGACCGGGTTCGCGGTCGGCGCGTCCTTCCTCCAGATTGACAATTGTCAGGGCATCGATATCGAGCGCGTCGGCTGGAATGGCTATGATAGCCCGATCGTGTGGGGCAATCATGTTTTCGGCATTCACTTCATAAAATCTGGTGGAGGAGGCAACAACATTGGGTTCAATTGGAGCCAGACCTCTGGACTCGACAGCATGGAGGCGATTTATTTCGAACGTGGCTCGCTGTCCAACAATAATTATGGTTTCTACTTAGACGCCACCTACGGCCCCAGCAAGCAATACGCTCAAGGCGGCTCCCTGTTCATTCAAGATAGTTCCATTGACTATAACATTGTTCGCCAAGGCGTCTATCTAGGAGCACCGGTAGGAAGCTCCTACGCGGGCAGTTCGCTTCATATCACGCGGTGCCATATCGAGACGACGGGCGCGTGCACGGGCACAGCGCGCTCGCGAATACTGAGTCAAGGCACATTGCTGATGTCGCACAACGAAATCTACGAAAACGACGGCAATGTGCCGACCGGGTATGTCGAAGTCGCCGACTCTACTTCGTGCTCCATGAGCAATAACCGGATCAACAATACGGTAATTGCTCTGATGTATTCATCAACCACAAACCCGAAACGTGTCGTGGCGCATGGCAACGTTATGCAGGATACGTTTGCCCGACCGGTCGCGCTGATCGACGGCAATGGCCCGCGGCTTCAGCCTGGCATCAACGACGGCGACAGCGCGCTGATATTCAATGATCCGAATCCCTTGAATGCTGGCACGTTTTACGGGGCCGGAGACATCCTGTGCGATTACTTCGGCGGACCGGCTCGCCTGACCTTGGATGATACCGGCTACCCGAGCGGATACACGTTCCGAGTGTGGTGCATGAACAACCCGGTTACCATCACGGTAAAATCCGGAACGACCCTCACGTCATTTCCGAGCAATGCATACCGCCTGACCACGCCCGGAACGTTCGCCGTCGTGCGTCGCCATGGTCTGACGGAGTGGGTCATTACCGGACCGCTCGTCGCCTAGTCGATTGGCCTCCATAAGCGTCCGGCAAGGGCCACGGTCGCGACCTATCTGTCGTCATTTTGTTCGAACTGAGGGCTCCGGCGAGTCTGACGACGGCGCGGTCGTTGGGGAAGATGTCGACCACGTCGGCGCAGTTCCTGGGTCGGCTCCTGAGCTTGCGGATCTCGAGAGCGATCAACTCGATCAAGTGCCATTCTGTCGTCCGTCATCGTCATAACCGTTCGGTGACCAGGTCGGGCGAGACGATCGTGTATCGCCTGACCCGGTCACGGTCGTGGAATGCCGGGCCACTCGGCCTTGAGTTAGGTTGCCGGATTGCGTGCAGGTTCGTAGAAGCCGATCCCTTCCGCAACCAAGTCTGGCCGGTTTTGCAGGATCGAAGCGCGCTCGCTCGGACTGTCGGTGTAGAAGTGAGTGCCGTAAGTCTGGTCGAAGAAGCGGTAGACTGCAGTGTCGCCGGCCTGCGGCTGGGTATGTTCATAAAACGTGCTCGAGGGCTCGTACACTAGGTCTCGCCGGGTCGCGATGACAGCATCCCTTTCCGTCGCGCTCGCCGTGAAAAAATGCGTGCCTTGAACGGTGTCGAAGAAGCGGTACACGGCTGACGCGTTCGGATCGTTGCTCGCCGGGTTCACGGCGGTGAGCCCAACACCGTTTGTGCCTTCCGGAACCAGGTCTGGCCGTGTGTTAAGCACGGTCTGACGCTCGGACTGATCCTGAGTGTAGAAATGTGTGCCCGTTTTGGTATCGAAGAAGCGATAGACGTCGATTGTGGTTGGATTGGTTCCGGCAACGGTCGTTATGTTGCCCTGCGCCTCGGCAAGGGCCGGCCCGACACTCTGATCGTCGAGCAGATTGCCGGCGCCATCCGTCGCAACGGTGCCATTTGCGTCGAAGCCCGTCACAGAAATATCCGCCACGCTCTCGCCAGCCGGCGCCGTGTATAAGAAGACCGCCATCGTTGGGGTCGACAACAGCGTATCTAAAGGCGCGATGGCCCCATTGCTGAGTAAGATTTGGGGGGGGCCGCCGGTCATCGTGATGGCCTCGCTGAAGTTGGTCACCACCTCGAAGGCCCCTGCTTCCAACATGCGGGTCTCGACAACGCTGAGCACCGTGGGTCGGATGGTATCGATCTGCAGGGTGCCGGCAGGGTTACCGATCGCGCCAGCGAGTGCGACGCTTTGGCCGGAGCCGTCGATGATCGAGGCCCCATTGAGCATGACGTCGGTGACGGCGAGATCGGGGGTATTTTCGCCCGGTTTCACCACGTACGTGAACGCCAGCAGGGTCGGCGTGGAATTGGCAGCGTCATAGACTGCCGTTCCTCCGTCGTTCAGGGTGAGCGAGGGCGTGCCGCCCGTGATGGTCACCGGCCCACTCATGCTGACCTGGAGCACGACGTCGCTGCCCGCCGGAAGGTCTGCGCTTCCCGCTACCGCGACTACCCCCGTCACCGCGGCTGCCATATTGATTTGCAGGATACCGGGCGGACTGCCGACGGCACCGGACAGATCCAGGGCGTTACCGGCGCTGTCGGTGATCGACGCTCCGTTCAGACTGCCGGCCGTGACCGCGAGGTCGGAGGTGCTCTGACCGGGCTGGACGGTGTAGTCGAACACCAGCAGCGTCGGCGTGGAATTGGCGGCGTCGTAGATGGCCGTGCCGCCGTCGTTGAGGCTCAGGGTCGGTGTGCCGCCGTTGACCGTTACAGCCTCGCTCGGAGTCACGTTGATCGCAACGACCTGCCCCGCGGCCAACGAGCCGTTGCTGGGCGACGTCGTGACGCTCACGACTGTCGGCGCCGTGGTGTCGATCTGCAGCGTGCCAGCCGGATTGACGATGGCGGCGGACAGGTTGGCGGCGTTGCCCGCACCGTCGGCAATGGTGGCGCCGTTGAGGTTGGTGCCCGTGACGGCGAGGTCGGCGACGTTTTGGCCGGATTGGACGGTGTATTTGAAAACCAAGAGCGTCGGCGTGGAGCTGGCCGCGTCGTAGGTGGCGGTGCCGCCGTCGTTGAGGGTCAGGGTCGGCGTGCCGCCGTTGACCGTTACAGCCTCGCTCGGAGTGACGTTGATGGCAACAATTTGCCCGGCGGCAAGCGAGCCGCTGTTGGGCGACGTCGTGACGCTCGAGATTGTGGGAACCGTGGTATCGATCTGCAGGATGCCGGCAGGATTGCCGACCGCGCCCGACAGGTCGACGGCGTTGCCGGACCCGTCGGCCACGACGGCACCGTTGAGCGCGAGGGCGGTGACGGCGAGGTCGGCGGTGTTCTGGCCCGGCTGAACGGTGTGTAGGAAGTTCAACACTGTCGATGTCGACGTGGCGGCGTCGTAGGTCGCGGTGCCGCCATCACTCAACGCCAGCGTGGGCGTGCCGCCGGTGACGGTGGCCGTGCCGGTCAGGGTGATCTGGAGTGCGACGTTGCCGCCGGCGGTGAGATCGCCGCTCCCCGGCGTCGTCGTGACTCCGTAGACAGAGGTCACGGCGGGTCCGGTGGTGTTGATCTGCAACACGCCCGGGGGATTGCCGACGGCGCCGGAAAGGTTGGCGGGGTTGCCGGCGGGGTCGGCGATGATGGCGCCGTTGAGGTTGGTGCCGGTCACCGTGAGATCGCCGGTGTCTTGGCCAGGTTGGACGACGTATTTGAACACCAGGAGCGTCGGCGTCGAGTTGGCGGCGTCGTAGGTGGCGATGCCGCCGTTGTTGAGGGTCAGGGTCGGCGTGCCGCCGCTGACCGTGACGGCCTCACTTGGGGTGATATCGAGAATGACGACTTGGCCGGCCGCAAGCGAACCGCCGCTCGGCTGCGTTGCGACGGCGATGATGGTTGGAGCGGTCGTGTCGATCTGGAGGATGCCGGGGGGATTGCCGACGGCAGTGGTGAGGTCGATGGCGTTGCCGGCGCCGTCGCGGATCGTCGCGCCGCCGAGGTTGGTTCCGGTCACCATCAGATCGGTCGTGTTCTGGCCGGGCTGGACGGTGTAGTCGAACACCAGGAGCGTCGGCGTGGAATTGGCGGCGTCGTAGATGGCCGTGCCGCCGTCGTTGAGGGTCAGGGTCGGTGTGCCGCCGGTGACCGTTACAGCCTCGCTAGGGGTGACGTTGATCGCAACGACCTGCCCCGCGGTCAGCGAGCCGTTGCCGGGCGACGTCGTGACGCTCACGACTATCGGCGCCGTGGTGTCGATCTGCAGCGTGCCAGCCGGATTGACGATGGCGGCGGACAGGTTGGCGGCGTTGCCCGCACCGTCGGCAATGGTGGCGCCGTTGAGGTTGGTGCCCGTGACGGCGAGGTCGGCGACGTTTTGGCCGGATTGGACGGTGTATTTGAAAACCAAGAGCGTCGGCGTGGAGCTGGCCGCGTCGTAGGTGGCGGTGCCGCCGTCGTTGAGGGTCAGGGTCGGCGTGCCGCCGTTGACCGTTACAGCCTCGCTCGGAGTGACGTTGATGGCAACAATTTGCCCGGCGGCAAGCGAGCCGCTGTTGGGCGACGTCGTGACGCTCGAGATTGTGGGAACCGTGGTATCGATCTGCAGGATGCCGGCAGGATTGCCGACCGCGCCCGACAGGTCGACGGCGTTGCCGGACCCGTCGGCCACGACGGCACCGTTGAGCGCGAGGGCGGTGACGGCGAGGTCGGCGGTGTTCTGGCCCGGCTGAACGGTGTGTAGGAAGTTCAACACTGTCGATGTCGACGTGGCGGCGTCGTAGGTCGCGGTGCCGCCATCACTCAACGCCAGCGTGGGCGTGCCGCCGGTGACGGTGGCCGTGCCGGTCAGGGTGATCTGGAGTGCGACGTTGCCGCCGGCGGTGAGATCGCCGCTCCCCGGCGTCGTCGTGACTCCGTAGACAGAGGTCACGGCGGGTCCGGTGGTGTTGATCTGCAACACGCCCGGGGGATTGCCGACGGCGCCGGAAAGGTTGGCGGGGTTGCCGGCGGGGTCGGCGATGATGGCGCCGTTGAGGTTGGTGCCGGTAACCGTGAGATCGCCGGTGTTTTGGCCAGGTTGGACGACGTATTTGAACACCAGAAGGGTCGGCGTCGAACTGGCGGCATCGTAGGTGGCGGTGCCGCCGTTGTTGAGGGTCAGGGTCGGCGTGCCGCCGCTGACCGTCACGGCTTCGCTCGGTGTGACGTCGATCGCAACGACTTGACCTGAGCCGAGCGAGCCGCTGCCGGGTGACGTCGTCACGCTCGTGACTGTCGGAGCGGTCGTGTCGATCTGCAAGACGCCGGCCGGATTGACGATAGCGGCGGAGAGGTCGGCAACGTTGCCGGCGCCGTCGCCGACCGTCGCGCCGTTGAGGTTGATGCCGGTCACCGTCAGATCGGTCGTGTTCTGGCCGGCCTGCACGGTGTAGTCGAACACCAGGTGCGTTGGCGTGGAACTGGCGGCGTCGTAGGTGGCGATGCCCCCATCGTTGAGAGTCAAGGTCGGTGTGCCGCCGGTAACCGTTACAGCTTCAGTCGGGGTGACGGTGATCGCGACGATCTGGCCCGCGGCGACGGCACCGCTGGCAGGCGATGTGGTCACACTCGCGACTCTTGGAGCCGTGGTGTCGATCTGCAGGATTCCGGTCGGGTTGGCGATAGCGCCTGCGAGGTTGATCGGGTTGCCGGCGCCGTCGGTGATCGTTGCGCTGTTTAGAGTGGTGCCGGTGACGGTGAGGTCGGCGGTGTTCTGGCCGGGCTGGACGACGTATTTGAATACCAGAACCGTTGGGGTGGAGCTCGACGCGTCGTAAGCGGCGATGCCGCCGTCGTTGAGCGTCAGATTGGGTGTGCCCCCCGCAACTGTGACCGCCTCGCTGAGGTTGAGGTTGATCGCAACGATCTGGCCCGCGGCAAGGTTGCCGCTACCCGGCGATGTCGTTACGCTTGCAACGGTTGGAGCCGTCGTGTCGATCTGCAGGATGCCGGCCGGATTGGTGGCGCCGCCGGACAGACTGACGGCGTTGCCGATCAAATCCGTGATGGAGCCGCCGTTGAGATTGGTGCCGGTGACGGTAAGATCCGCGGTATTCTGACCCGGCAGCACGGTGTGTCTGAAGACCAACGACGTCGATGTCGAACTGGCGGCGTCGTAGGTGGCGAAGCCGCCATCGCTCAAGGTCAGCGTGGGCGGGCCGCCGTTGATGGTCACCGGCGCCGTGGTGCCAAGCTGAAGGACGACGTTCCCGCCCGCGGTGAGATCGCCGTTTGCGGGCGTGGCCGTAATCGTCGAGACATATGTCGCGAAGTCGATCAGCGTCCCACCGGTGCCGTCGGGATGAACGTTGAAGCTCGAGGCGGTGAATTCGCCGGTGTTAAGCGCAACCGTCTTGACGGTGTTGCCGCTGCCGTCGAGCAGGGCCAATGTTCCCCCAGTATTGGTCCCGGAGTTGTCGGTATAGGTATAAGTGACCGAAGGATTGGCGACGTCGATGTTGCTGCCCGGGCCAAATCCGTTGATGGGGCCCAAGAGGCTGAGGTTGACGCCGTTGCCGATCACGAGATGGCTGTGTGTGCCGGTGAAATTGATCGCCAAGCCGACGGAGACCCCGAGATTGCTGGCAAGCCGCAGCGTTCCGCCGGTACCGATATTATACGTGCCGATCGCGCTTACGCCGGCAGGACCCCCGAGCGTCACATCCGCGTAGGTGATGTTGATCGTATCCAGCAACCCGACACCTGCCACTGAGGACAGGGTGACGGTAATCGGGTTCTGTTGCGTTCCAGCTATGTCGAGCGTGCCAGCTGCCGTAAACGTGACCGTATCGGTCTCGCTGTTCGTGACTCTGTATGTACCGAGTAGGGGAACGTTTACTGCCGGCATGTCCAAAACCTTCTTTAGCTGCGCAGAGAGCAACAAGATCGGTGTAATCAGCCGCACAACGCCGGAGACTAGGGCATATTGCTCTATGATTCTTAAGTTTCGCCGATCCTAAATTCTTCAGAACCGAGCCTGCATCCTAAGCTATCGCTCGGTGACGCCAGCCAGAAACAATGTCTTCAGCGTAGTACAGACCAGAGGCCGGGCATTTACTGAACTTGCAGCACTGCTGCCGCAAGAATTTCATGTATGATGCTCAGCCCATACCGATCCCGACCGGCTCCTCCTAGGTGTGACGTCCAGCATGTATACAACCTAAGGTTGCTGACCTGCTGTCATCTACCTTACAAAGAACGCGGAATTGTGAGAATTGCGGAAGTATTCGCAATTTCAGGGTTTGCCACTCTTAACTATGCGGTAACTATTTGCGCGCCCAGTTCAGACGAGTCCGTCTCCACGGCGCACAATAGTTAACAGTTCTTTACAACACCCACGAACACAAACACCGAAGGGTCCCGTTCGTCATCAACGCAAGCAGCAGCCGCAACCGGCTCGCCGCCATTAACCAAAGTGAGGCCCGTTTCGGAAGCCCGGACCACTACGCCCCCTCCATCCCAGCAAGCTGAGCGCCGAGAAAGCGAAACAAACCCTAAGTTGCTAAAGCAACGGCGAGCCCGGCCGCCGCTGTCAGGCGGCCGAGGCCGAATGTCTCGAGTGCCTCGGCTCGCTCCGACGAGACCGCTTCCGCCACCATCTCGCCCAGTCCCGCCGAATGCTTGAAGCCGTGCCCCGAGCAGGCCGACACCAGGACAGCGTGCTCGTTGTCCGGCAGCGTCGTGATCAGGAAATCCCCGTCGGGCGTGTTGGTATAGGGGCAGACAAGGCTGCGAAACGGCGTCGGTCCGAGGCCGAGCAAGCGGCCGGCCGCGTGATCCCGCATCAGGGCGGCGCCTTCCCCGGGCGCCACCTCGCGCCGCAGCTGCTCCGGATCGGCAGTGACGTCGGCATACTGCTCGCACGCCAGCTTCACCCCCTCGGTGCCAGGTGGGATGGGGAACCCGTAAAAACTGTCCTCGGCCGTGTCGCCATGCACCCAGATGAACACCGGGAAGCGCTCCGGGCCGAACCGGGCCGGGTCATCCGGCTGGAACCAGTGCAGCACTTGGCGGGCCACGCTCATATGTGGTGCCAGCGCCGGCCCGGCCAGGCCGGGCGACCAAACGCCCGCCGCAAGAACCGCCCGCGCCGCCCGCAACCGCTCGCCCCCGGCGGTGGTGACGCTCACGCCCGCGCCGTCGCGCTCGAGCCGCACCACCTGCGTCTGGCCGCGAACGGTCGCGCCGAGCCGTTGCGCCGCCGTGAGCTGCGCGCGAACGCACCGCTCCGGCCGCACATAGCCGCCATCGGCTTCGAAATAGGCCAGCTCGTCGCCACCGAGCCGGAACTGCGGGAACCGATGCATCACCTCGGCCGCCGGCAAGACCTCGTGCGCGATCCCATAGCGTTCGGCCGCGGCGATGGTCCGCCCGACGAAATTCGCCTTGCCGTGCACCACCGCCGCCGCCGTCCCGCTGGCGAGGATGAGCGCGCCGCACTGGGTCAGTAATTCGTCCCCGCTCTCCGCCTCCAGTTCGCGCCACAATTCGTGCGACCGCAGCACCAGCGGCACATAGATCTCGCCCTCGCCGATCGCGCACCGCGTGATGCGGGTGTCGCCGTGGCTCGAGCCGAAGCGGTGCGGCGGGTCCCAGCGGTCCAGGCCGAGCACGCGCTGGCCCCGGCGCGCGAGGTGCCACAGCGTCGCCGCGCCCACTGCGCCGAGCCCGATGACGATCGTGTCGTAGCTACCTTGCATCCTTCCGGGCCCCATGCTCCCCGCCCCACACAGCATCGCATCCTCGCCCCTTTGGCAAGCGCCGCCCACGGCGGAAACTGCACAAGAATGTTCGGCTGCATCCGAATGCGGAACTGCTTGCAGCGCCTCACGGCATTTGCAACTGTGGATGCGGGAGGCGCCCATGACCGTATCCGCAGAAACGATGCCAGCACGCAAACAGCCCATCCTCCAGGCACGCGGAATCGTCAAACGGTTCGGCCATGTCGAGGCCCTGCGCGGCGTCGATTTCGACGCCTATGCCGGCGAGATCACCGCGCTCATCGGCGACAACGGCGCCGGCAAGAGCACGCTCGTGAAAATCCTCTCCGGCGTCTACGGCCCGACCGAGGGAACGCTGCTGGTCGACGGCAAGCCGGTCAACTTCGGCAGCCCGTCCGACGCCCACGCGCTCGGGATCGAAACGGTGTATCAGGACCTCTCGGTCTGCCAGGACCTGACGCCCAGCGCCAACATGTTCATGGGCCGCGAAGCCGTCCGACCCGGCTGGCTCGGTCGGCTCGGCTTCCTCGACAACGCCACCATGCGGCGCGAAAGCGCCCTCGCGTTCCAGAAACTCAAGGTCCAGCTCAAGGATATGGACGCCCCGATCGCCAGCCTCTCCGGCGGCCAACGGCAGAGCGTGGCCATCTGCCGCGCCGCCATGTGGGCCAAGCGCGTCGTCTTCATGGACGAACCGACCGCCGCCCTCGGCGTCGTACAAACCGCCCGCACGCTCGACCTCGTGCGCCGCATCCGCTACACCGGCATCGCCGTCGTGTTGATCAGCCACAACATGCGCGACGTCATCCAAGTCGCCGACACGGTCGAGGTGCTCCGCCTCGGCAAACGCATCGCCACCATGCGCAACGATGGCCTCACCGTGCCCGACCTGGTCGGCGCCATGACCGGCGCGCTCGACGTCGAGGTGGCGGCATGACCCCCGACGCCGCCGTCGCCCCGGCCGACCTTGCGCCACCGCCCCCCAGCAGCGGGCGCGTGCTGAAGAACGCGGTCTCGTCCTCGCCCTTCTACATGGGCGTCATCCTCCTCCTGCTCGTGGCCTTCTTCTCGTACCTGCACCCGACCACCTTCGCCAGCAGCTTCAACATCCGCAACATCTTCCTCGATGCCGCCGTCCTGCTGGTCCTCGCGGTCGGCACCACCTACGTCATGATCGCCGGCGGCTTCGACCTGTCGATCGGCTCGGTGCTCGTCTTCTCGGGCGTCGTCGCCGCGCAGGTGATGCTGACCATGGACCCGGACAGCCCGCTGACCATCCTCGCCGGCAGCGCCGTCGCGCTGCTCTGCGGCGCCGCCTGGGGCCTGTTCAACGGCTTCTGCATCACCCGGCTCCGCGTCTCCGCCCTCATCTCGACGCTGGGCTCGATGGGCGCCGCACTCGGGGCGGCCTACCTCGTCACCGACGGCAGCGACATCCGCACGGTACCCACCGCGCTCATCGCCTTCGGCCATGGCGCCATCCTGAACATCCCCTGGCTGGTCGTCGTCACCGCGATCGTCTCCATCGTCGGCGGCATCGTCCTGCACATGACCCGGTTCGGCCGCCACACCTTCCTGGTCGGCTCCAACGCCGAAGCCGCGCGCCGGGCCGGCATCAACGTGTCCGGCCACCTGCTCAAGCTCTACATGCTGAGCGGCCTGCTCGCCGGGTTCGCCGCCATGCTGTCGCTCGGCCGCTTCAGCACCACCACGCTCGAGGGCCACGCCAACGATCCGCTCGAAGCCATCACCGCCGTCGTCCTCGGCGGCACCGCGCTGACCGGCGGCCGCGGCTCCATCATCGGCACCGTCGTCGGCGTGTTCATCCCCGCCGTGCTCGCCAACGGCTTCATCATCATGGGCATCCAGCCCTTCTGGCAGATGGTGGTGATCGGCTTCGTGGTGATCGCCGCGGTCTACGCCGACCAGATCAAGCGACAGAAGAGCGAGCGCCTGTAACCGCCGCTACTCCCGGAGAGTCCTCACATGCGTCACCTCGTTGCCACCGCCTTCCTGCTCGCCGCCCCGCTGGTCTCGGCCGACGCCGCCGAGAAGAACTACAAGATCACCTACATCCAGGGCGTCACCGGCAACCCGTTCTACATGTCGGTCTCGTGCGGCGCGACCGAAGCCGCCAAGCGCCTCGGCGTCACCTTCGACAGCCAGGGACCCCAGCAATACACCCCCGCCCTGCAGATGCGCGTGCTCGACGCCGTCATCGCCGGGCAGCCCGACGGCATCATGTTCACCGCCGACGACCCGGTCGCCCTCACCGCCACCCTGATGGAGGCCAAGCAGCGCGGCATCAAGATCATGTCGATTGACGGCGACATCAAGGACATGAGCGTCGCCGTCGCCAACATCCAATCCGACAACGTCGAGGGCGGCCGGCAGGCGGGCAACGCGCTCGCCAAGCTGATCGACGGCAAGGGCAAGGTCATGGCGCTGATGAACTCGCCCGCCGCCAACGTGGCCCAGCAGCGCCTGGCCGGCTTCAAGGAGGCCATCGCCAAATTCCCCGACATCGAGTTCCTCGGCGTGCAGTTCAGCAACAACCAGACCGCCAAGGCCGCCTCGATCATCACCTCGACCATCGCCGCCAACCCGGACCTCGTCGGGGTCTTCACCATCACCACCAACAACACCGAGGGTGCCGCCACCGGCATCCGCGAGGCCCAGCGCGAGGGCAAGATCAAGATCGTCGGCTTCGACACCTCCGACCCGATCGTCGAGGCCATCCGCAGCGGCATCGTCGCCGCCGACATCGTGCAGTACCCTTACCGCGTCGGCCAGCTCGGCCTGGAAAACATGGTCGCCGCCCTCGACGGCAAGCCGATCGACCGCGAGATCACCACCCCCTTCGTCGTCGCCACCCCGCAGAACATCGACACCCCCGAGGTGCAGAAATACATCTACCGCACCAACTGCCGCTAACCCCACCCCGTCATCCCGCGAGGCCTCTCTGCGCCATGGCGATCTGCATCGAGGTCGAAACCAGACCGAGCATCGACCTCCCGAGCGGCTTCCCCCTCTCCCCGCGGGAGAGGGTTGGGGTAAGGGTATCGCGCTGAACGGCAGCTGCCGACCTCATCCCGGTCGATCAACGACTCCAAGTTAACCCGAGAGCCGTCCTTCCAGAACCCTCTCCCGCTGGCGGGCTGAGGCCGCAACGCGGACGAAGACAGGGTGAGGGTGGGCCGCGTGCACCGCATCGATCACTCGAGCCGCTTCCCCCTCTCCCCTCGGGAGAGGGCCGGGGTGAGGGCTAACCGCTGGACGGCGGCTTTCGACCTCATAGCAACTGAATGACTACCATCTTTGTTTTCCCGAAAGCTGACGCGAACGCGTGCTTCAACCAAGCTGCGGTGTTCCAGCGTGACCCTGATATCGCGATCGGGCGGCCTAGGCACGGAAGTTGCAAAGACTGTCGCATCGTTTATGGAGGCAAACAATGAATGTTCAGGGGACTACCGGAAACTTTGCCCCTTTTTCAATGTCGAGCGTCAAAGTGGGGTCCGTTGTGGCCTATTCGACCGACCTAACAAGCGACGACAAAAACTTGATGGCGGCGGCCTATGGTCCAGGGTGGGATAAGAACGGTTCTGGGCCAAACTCGACGATGAAAGTCAACGTCATGGCCTTTGGTATCGTAGCGGCGAGGCGTGATGGCACTTTAGACGGGCCTGTTACGACAGCGTTCATAACGCAAGAATTCGGTGATTTTTCCAACATGAAGAAAGAGGTGCAAGCCGCACTCGACTATCTTCAATCGCAATCTGATGGGCTACGAGAGGGTAAAAACCACCCGGTAGATTTTACCACATAGCGGCAAGATTTGCCGACTGATATGCTAGTGGGCGTATCCTCTATCAGCCTCATTTCGGCCCCTTCGCAACTTACCTTAGCAAGCGTAGGGCGGAAAAGCGCAGCGCATTCCGCCACCTTGGCTCAACAACGCTCCCCGGCTTCCGCCAACTCCGCCTCGCCACCAACCCACCCCGACGGATACATCCCCGCCGCCACGCATCGCCGAAACGACGAATACGGCCAATCCGCCGGATGCGACACATACCCGTGCTTGACCGGGTTGAAATGCGTGTAATCCACGTGCGACGCATAATCGCTCTCGTCGCGTATCGTGTGCTCCCAATATCGCCGCTGCCAGATCCCACGCTCGCCTCGCGCAGCCATCACCTCGCTCGGTCCGCCCACTCCCGGCAGCGCCTTCGAGAAAGCCGTCTTGATCGCCCGCCAACGTCCGGGAAAATCGGCATCACCGTCCGGCAGCGTCCAAACACAATGCATGTGGTCTGGCAGCACCACCCAGGCATTGATCGTGAATGGCGTGCGTCGTTGCGCCTGGCGCACGGCCGCGCGCAACACGTCGACATGCGCCACCAGGAGGTCCGACCGCCGGTCGAGCAGATTCACGGTGAAGAAAAAGCATCCGCCCGCAACGCGGTTTCGGCGGTAATCCGGCATGCCTGAACTGTAGCGCGGCCTTGTTTGTGGCGGAATGCGCTGCGCTTTTCCGCCCTACGGCGAGTAGCGGCTTCATTTCCGGTTCCGCCCACGTCGCTCTCAGGACCGCACCAATCACCCAATCCCCCTTGCCAACCCCCGCCCATAATGTTCCCTTTCCGTTCGTGCTCCCGCCCGCCCTCCTCACCGTCGCCGACCGCCTCATCACCACCCTGATGACCCTCGTCGACGCCATCTTCCCCATCGCCAATAACGGCAGCATCCCAACCCTCTCCGATCACGCCGCCAATACCATCCTCGTCCGCCTCTCCGCCCTCGTCACCACCCTCATCCGCATCTCCAACGTCGGCCTCCGCCGCCCTGCCAACCCCGCCACTCCCGCCCGCCTCCCGCCCGAGCCCGCAGCAACGCCCGCCCGGACCGCCCCCGCCGCCAGCCTTCCTCGCCGCCCCGGCTGGCTCCTCGCCGCCCTGCCCGACCTCGCCCCCGCCATCGCCGCCGACCTGCGCGTCCTCCTCGCCGACCCGGCCTTCGCCGCCCTCCTCGACGCCGCCCCCACCCTGCACCGAGCCCTCCGCCCCCTCCTCCGCGGCCTCGATCTCGCCGCCCCCCAACCCCCGCCATCCCCCCGCACCCCGCCTCGCGTCCCCC
>CAZZVQ010000027.1:0-49829 GCA_964657565.1 uncultured Acetobacteraceae bacterium | reverse complement strand
CGGCGACATCGCGGGCGCCACGCTGGCCGTCAGCGTCGAGCCGCCGGGCGGCTCGACCACGGGCGCGCCCACCGGGCCGGTGGTCTATTCCGGAAAGCTGATCCGCGATCAGTGACGCTTGCCCGTGGCGGGTTAATCCGATACAGCCCGCCACTCGCTAGCGCGCCGGGCCTGGATGGGCATGCCCGGCCGCAGCGTCTGTGCGTCCGCGATGAGGCGGGCGGCAGCCAGCGCCAGGAGTGTCAAATGCCCAAGATGAAGACGAAATCGTCGGTCAAGAAGCGGTTCAAGATCACCGCCAACGGCAAGGTGCTTGCCGGACCCGGCAACAAGCGCCACGGCCTGATCAACCGCTCGCAGAAGACCAAGCGGCAGAACCGCGGTTCCCAGGTGTTGACCCATGCTGACGCGCTGACCGTCAAGCAGTGGGCCCCCTACGGTCTCGGCTAAGGAGGTCCAGCCATGGCACGCGTCAAGCGGGGCGTCACGACACACGCCCGCCACAAGAAAGTTCTCAAGCAGTCCAAGGGCTTCGTCGGCCGCTCGTCGACGAACTACCGGATCGCGCTCGAGCGGCTCGAGAAGTCGCTGCAGTATGCCTACCGCGACCGCCGGCAGAAGAAGCGCGATTTCCGCGGCTTGTGGATCCAGCGCATCAACGCCGCCGTGCGCGAGCATGGCATCACCTACAGCCGATTTATCGCCGGGCTGAAGGCAGCGAATATCGAGTTGGACCGCAAGATCCTCGCGGCGATCGCCTACGACGACCCGGCCGCCTTCGCGACCATCGTCGAGCAGGTCAAGGGCGTGATGCACGCGGCCGCCGAAGACGCGACCGTCGCGCAACTCGCCGCGCTGACCGACCACCCGGAAGCCCAGGCGGCCTAACCGCACCAACCTGCCACGAAAGCCCTCTCCCTCCGGGAGAGGGTTGGGTGAGGGTGTTTCAACGAGCCGAAGCTAGGGCATATTGCGTGCCCTCACCCCGGCCCTCTCCCGGAGGGAGAGGGAGCAGAAGGCGGATTTCCATGACCGACGACCTTTCCGCTCTCCGCGCCGAAACCGAATCGGCACTCGCGGGGGTCAGCGATTTGCGCGCCTGGGACGCCGTCCGCGTCGGCACGCTCGGCAAGCAGGGCAAGCTTACTCTCCTGCTCAAATCGCTCGGCAAAGCGTCCCCGGAGGAACGGCGCGAGCGCGGGGCCGCGCTGAACCAACTGAAAGACGAGCTCGCCGCCGCTATCGAGACAAGGCGCGCCGCGCTCGAACGCGCCGAGATCGACGCCAAGCTCGCCGCCGAGCGGATCGACGTCAGCCTGCCACCGCCGCCGCGCGCGCAGGGCCTCATCCACCCGATCAGCCGCACCATCGAGGAGATCATGGCGATCTTCGGCGCCATGGGCTTCCGCGTCGGCGAGGGCTTCGACGTCGAGACCGACTGGTTCAACTTCGGCGCGCTCAACATTCCGGCGCACCACCCCGCCCGCGCCGACCACGACACCTTCTACATGCCGGGCCAGCGGGACGGCCGCCCGCTGCTGCTGCGCACGCAGACCAGCGACGTGCAGATCATCTCCATGCTGGAGCAGGAACCGCCGATCCGGGTGATCGCGCCGGGTCGCACCTACCGGGCGGATTACGACGCCACGCACTCGCCGATGTTCCACCAGTGCGAGGGCATCATCATCGACCGCGACATCACGCTGGCCCATCTCAAGGGCTGCCTGATCGACTTCCTGCGCGCCTTCTTCGGCATCTCGACCCTGCCGGTGCGCTTCCGCTCCTCCTATTTCCCGTTCACCGAGCCCTCGATGGAGGTCGATATCGGCTGGAACAAGCGCACCGGCGAGATCGGCGGCGGGACCGACTGGCTGGAGATCCTCGGTAGCGGCATGGTCCATCCGCGCGTGCTGGCCAATTGCGGGCTGGACCCGCGCGAGTGGCAGGGCTTCGCCTTCGGCATGGGCGTCGAGCGGATCGCGATGCTGAAACACGGCATCCCCGATTTGCGCCTGTTCTACGAGAGCGACCTGCGCTGGCTGCGCCATTTCGGGTTCAGCGCCCTGTCCCCTGCCCTGCTGCACGAGGGAGTCGGCGGATGAAGTTCACCCTCTCCTGGTTGCGCACCCACCTGGATACCGACGCCACGCTCGACGAGATCACCGACCGGCTGACCGGCATCGGCCTCGAGCTGGAATCCGTCACCGACCCCGGCGAGGCGCTCCGCCCGTTCCGGGTTGGGTACGTGATCGAGGCGGTGCAGCACCCCAACGCCGACCGCCTGCGCGCCTGCACCGTCGACGCCGGCGACGGCCCGGTCTCCGTCGTCTGCGGCGCGCCCAACGCCCGCACTGGCCTCAAGGTCGTGTTCGCCCCGCCCGGCAGCACGATCCCCGGCACCGGCCTCACGCTGAAGACCGGCGAAATCCGCGGCGTCGTCAGCGCCGGGATGATGCTGTCGCGGCGCGAGATGGGCCTCGGCGAGGACCATGACGGCATCGTCGAACTGCCCGAGGACGCGCCGATCGGGGTCTCCTATCCCTACTACGCCGGGCTCGACGACCCCGTCATCGACATCGCGGTCACCCCCAACCGGGGCGACGCGCTCTCGGTCCGCGGCGTCGCCCGCGACCTGGCGGCGGCCGGGTTGGGCCGGCTGAGGCCGTGGGCCCCCCTCCCCGTCACCGGCCGGTTCGACAGCCCGGTCCGCTGGGCGATCGAGGATCATGAGGCGTGCCCCTGGGTGGTCGGCCGCACCGTCCGCGGCCTGACCAACGGCCCGAGCCCGGCCTGGCTGCAAGCCCGGCTGACCAGCATCGGCCTGCGCCCGATCAACGCCCTGGTCGACGTCACCAACTTCTTCACCATCGATCTCGGCCGCCCGCTGCACGTGTTCGACGCCGACCGCGTGCAGGGTGGCGTGCTTACCTTCCGCCACGGCGCCGGCGAGAGCTTCCGCGCCCTGAACGGGCGCGACTACACGGCGGACCCGGCCGATTGCGTGATCGCGGACAGCGCCGGCGTGCAATCGCTCGCCGGCGTCATGGGCGGTGAGGCCACCGGCTGCACCGAGGCGACCACCGCCGTGTTCATCGAATGCGCCCTGTTCGACCCGGTGCGCGTCGCCCTCACCGGCCGCCGCCATGCCATCATCTCGGACGCGCGGCAGCGGTTCGAGCGCGGCATCGATCAGGCGCTGCTGCCCGACGCACTCGAAGCGGCCACCCATATGATCCAGTCGCTCTGCGGCGGCGAGGCCAGCACGATCGTCTCCGCCGGCGCCGAGCCACGCTGGCAGCGCTCCGCCACGCTCCGCTTCGCCCGCCTGGCCGGGCTAGGCGGCCTCGCGGTGCCCGCCGACGACGCGATCGCCACGCTCGAACGGCTCGGCTTCGCCGTCGAGAAGCGCACGAGCGAAGCGGTGACGGTCGCCGTACCATCCTGGCGCAACGACGTTGCCGCCCCGATCGTCCTCGACCAGGCCCCCAGCCTCGACCCGGCGCGCGCCAAGCAGGCCGCCGAAGGCTGCGCCATGACCGAGCCGGAAGCGGACCTGGTGGAAGAGGTGCTGCGCATCCAGGGACTCGACAGCATCCCGCCGATCTCGCTGCCGCGCTCCAGCCCGGTGCCGGCCCCGACCTTGACCCCGCGCCAGGTGCGCGCGGCACTCGTCCGCCGCACGCTCGCCGCGTCCGGCCTGATGGAAGCGGTCTCGTTCAGCTTCATGCAGGGGCGCGAAGCCAGCCTGTTCGGCGGCGGCGACGCGGCGCTGCGGGTGCTGAACCCGATCTCGGCCGATCTCGACCAATTGCGCCCGACCGCCGTAGCCAGCCTCGCGCTCGCCGCCGTCCGGAACGCGGCGCGGGGCCTGCCGAGCGCGCTGCTGTTCGAGATCGGGCCGTCCTTCACGCCGGGTGCGCAGGAGAACGTGGCCGCCGGGCTGCTGACGGGATCGTCGGAGCGGCACCCGCTCGCCCCCGCCCGGCCGTTCGGCGCGATGGATGCGAAGACCGCGGCGATGACGGTGCTTGACGCGCTCGGCCTGGCGGCCGACAGCCTCTCCGTCACGGTCGACGCACCCGGCTGGTATCATCCGGGCCGGTCGGGCGTGGTGCGCCAAGGGCCGAAGCTTGTTCTGGCGCATTTCGGCGAGCTGCATCCGTCGGTCCTGACCGGGCTGGACCTGGTCGGGCCCGCCGCGGCCTTCGAGATCTTCCTCGATCGGGTTCCCGAGCCGAAGCGTCGCAAGCGCGCCGGGCCCGACTTGCCGTCGTTCCAGCCGGTCCGGCGCGATTTCGCCTTCCTCGTCGACGCTGGAGTTCCGGCCGACACCGTCCTGCGCGCCGCGCGTGGCGCCGAGCGCACCCTGATCGCCGGGGCATCGCTGTTCGATGTGTATCAGGGCGACAAGCTGCCGCCGGGCCAGAAATCCGTCGGCGTCGAGATCGTCATGCAGCCGCGCGAGCGGAGCCTGACCGACGCGGAGATCGAGGCAGTAGCGGCGAAAATCGTCCAGGCCGTGGCCAAGCGCACGGGCGGCACGCTGCGCTAGCGTAAACCGTCGCCGCCGGGTCGAGCCCGGCGACGACGGGTGCAACGCTAGTAGTTGGGGCGGCAGCCGTACGGGGTGGGGTGGCGCCCTGGGGGGCATTCACGTCCGTAGTATCGGGGCGGTGGCGGGCGACGGGGATAGCAGCGGCCATTCTCCGCCCGGAACCCGTCCGGCCCGCAGCCGCCTTCGACTTGGACGATCGCGGGGTCTCCGCCCACCCCTGTCGTCGAGATCGGGGCCGCTTGTGCCCCGCTCGACGCTGCCAACATCAGGATGCCGGCAAACCCGGCCAGAATAACTCTACCCATGCGCCCCCCCTTTGCGTCGACTAGCCGATCGCGTCACCTACCTACGGTAGCGCGACTGGTGACGTTGTCTAGCGTCTTGAGGAAGGGTCCGGCCAAGCATGGTGACCTGGCCGGTGTCGAAGTTAGGCCGTCAACCCGGGCGGGCCGTTCCGCTTCTTGCGGCGAGCCACCCCGACCATCGCCAGGCCCCCCATCAGCAACGCCGCCGACGCCGGCTCCGGCACCTCTTGCGTCAGGATCGTCGTATTCGGGGACGTTTCGTATGCGTAGCCGACGAAGGTGGCGCCGAAGACTTCGGCGAAGGCGTAGTGCGTTTGCCCTGCCGTCGTGTACGAGAGGCCAACAAAGTCGACCGCCGAAGAGTACTGGATCGAGGTGGGCGTTGAATAAGCGGCGAAGGGATAGTTACCGTCGATCGCCGAACCGCTCTCGAAATCGGCGACGCTGCCGAAGCCCGATGCCACGCCACCGGCCGCGTTCGACTGAATGAACGATTGCGGGCCGTTGCCGACGCCCGCGGCATCGAGCGTGAAGGAGAATGTTCCGGTGCCAAGGGTGAATGATATGGGGGTCGACGACAGTTGCTGCGGCGCCAACACCTGGACGACCGCGGCGTTGGCGGCCGACTGCATTGTCATGACGCCTAGAGCGAGCGCCGCTGCGCCCGCGAGTAGTTTCGTTCGCCGCATTACTTGATCGCTCCATTCATGCCGCTTGGGAAGAACAAGCCGCTCGTTGCATTTTGCGCGCCGTAGACGATGTTGAGGACCTGCCGGGTCGTCCGCGAGAAGGCCAGGCTGTTGCTGTCGGTCGGGACGATGTTGGCGTTGCCGTTGATAACGACGCCCTGATCGTCGCTCGCACCGGAAAGGCTGGCACGCACGTTCGAGATACTGGTGGTCAGGTCCTGCGCCGTCTTGCCCGCCGCGTAAAGCAACGTGCGGATCTCTGCCGCGTGATAGGCCTCGACGGCGAGGATGCCGGCCGCGGCGGTCAGGATCTGCTTGTTCGAGATCAGGGCCGCGGCGCCGTGGTAGGCGGTGACGCCGACGTCCTCGAAGATGTAGGAGCCGAGCAGGAAGTTGGTCTCGCTGGTGAACGGGTTGAAGCCCGGCACGCCGATCAGGCTGCCCAGCGCGGCGAAGCTGTTGAAGAGGTCGATGTTCGGCTCCGGAACCGCCGCGCTCCCGAGACCGGCGCGCAGGAAGCGGACGTGGTTCAGTTCGTCCTGCGCGATCTCCATGGCGTATTGCTGGACGGCACCGCCGGGCGTGAACGGGACCATCGATCCGCCGGTGACGGTGCCGGCGCCCGGGCCGGTATCGTTCGACGACAGACCAACGCCGGTTGCGGCGCGGATATAGAATTCGGCCTCGAGATATTCGAGGTTGAGGGCGAAGTTCAACACCGCGGCGTCGGTGACGCCTTGTGCGGTAGCAGGGCTCGACACGGCAGCCACGCCGGCGGCCGCCAGTGCGGTAACGGCAACAGCGCTCGCGCCGGTGCTTTGAATAAGACGACGTCTCGCCAGGTGCGGTTGTGGCTCGTTCATTATCGTGCACTTTCCTTGGGGAACCCGCATCGAGACACGGGACCGATTTTTAAACCGGTATGAGCAGCTACGAACGAGGCGTGAAAACGGATCGGAGGTCGCGGGATTGTCATCTCATCTCTTCACCGCGCGTTAACTCTTCTTTATTGGGCACGAGTTGACCGCGCGCGACGCTCCGGATCAGTCTCGCCCGCATGACCATCCCCCGCCGCACCCTGCTCGCCGCCGCCACGGCCGCGCTCGCCTGCCCTGCCCTCGCGCAATCCAAGAACGCCAACGTCCTGCGCTTCGTCCCGCAGGCCGATGTCACGGTCCTGGACCCGCTCGGAACCACCGCCTACCCGACGCGGAACCACGGCTACATGTGTTGGGACACGCTCTACGGCATCGACAGCCAGTTCCGGCCGCAGCCGCAATTGGCCGAGGGATACCTGGTCGAGGACGACGGCAAGCGCTGGGTCTTCACGCTCCGCGACCAGATCAAGTTCCATGATGGCGAGCGTGTCCGGGCCGCCGACGCCGTGGCCAGCATCAAGCGGTGGATGCCGAAGGACACCCACGGGCAGACGCTGCTCGCCCGCGTCGACGAGATCCGCGCGCTGGACGACCGCCGCTTCGAGGTCCGCCTGAAGCGCCCGTTCGGCCTCATGCTCGACGCGCTCGGCAAGCTCTCGTCCTATCCGTGCTTCATCTACCCGCAGCGCTTCGCCGAAATCGACCCGGCCAAGCCGTTCACCGAGGTGGTCGGCTCCGGCCCGTATCGCTTCGTGGCCGATGAGCGCGTCTCCGGCGCCCGGGTCGTGTATCGGCGGTTCGACGGCTACATCCCGACCCCGGTCGGCACGCCGGACATGGTCGCCGGCCCGAAGCTCGCGCAGTTCGAGCGGATGGAATGGAACATGATCCCCGATCCCGCCACCGCCGCCGCCGCGATGCAGGCCGGCGAGATGGATTGGTGGGAGGTCGTCGACCCCGACCTGAATGCGCTGGTGTCGCGCGCCCGCTCCGTCACGCTCGACCGGATCGACGGGGGCGGCACCTATGCAGGCCTGCGCCTCAACCAACTCCACGCACCGTTCGACGACCCCAAGGTGCGCCGGGCCTTACTTTCCATCGTCAGCCAGACCGACTTCATGCAATCCGTCGCCGGCGACAACACCAAGATGTATCAGGACGGCGTCGGCTATTTCCCGGTCGCTAGCCCGCTGGCCTCCGACGCCGGCATGGCCGCCCTCACCGCCCCGCGCGACCCGGCCAAAGCCAAGGCCGCGCTCGCCGCCGCCGGACTCAGCAATGCCAAGCTGGTCGCCCTGCATGCCACGAACGTCAGCAATCAGCAGGCGCTGATGTCGATCGGCGTCGATACGCTGCGCCGCGCCGGGTTCGAGGTGGAGGACGCGACCAGCGATTGGGGCACGCTGCTGCAGCGCCGGGCCAATCGCGGCCCGTCGGACAAGGGCGGCTGGGACGCGCTGGTGGTGCTGCTGAGCGGCGTCGAGCTGATGACGCCCGCGGGCCACCTCCTGCTCCGCGGCAAGGGGCGGGATGCCTGGTTCGGCTGGCCCGAGGCGCCGAAGCTGGAGGCGCTGCGCGACGCGTGGTTCGACGCCCCGGACCTCGAGGCGCAGAAGCGGATCGGCCGCGAGATCCAGCTGCAAGCGTTCGAGGATGTGCCGTATATCCCGCTCGGCCAATATTTCGTCGATTCCGCCTATCAGAAAGGCCTCGTCGACATCCGGCGCGGCATCCCGCTTCCGCTCAACGTACGACGGGGGTAAGACACCCGTGGTTGCGCCTGTAGCTCAGTTGGTTAGAGCGGGCCGCTCATAACGGCTTGGTCGCGGGTTCAAGTCCTGCCGGGCGCACCACTGTGGCTCTGGCCGCGAAATGCGCGGCGAAACGAGCGACCAAATCGGTCAACTTCTCGACCAGCGCCGCCCCGGTTGCCGGCGAGCACAAGCCCGGGTCGCCGCTACCGACGCCGACATTATAGACCTCGTCGTACTCGTTGGGCAGGCCCACTTCGGCCCCCTCGAAGCTCGCCGTGCCCAGCCCGGTGAACGGCAAATCGAGTTCGACCGAGCGCTTCAACGGCGCCGCCTTCGGCAGCATGTCGAGACGCAGCAACTCCGGAAACAGCGTCATGCCGATCGAGGTCAACGGGTCCGCCCCATGGCCCGACACGGCGACCGCCTTCTCCGCGCCGACGATCCCCGGCAACAAGCCGTAGCCGATGCGCCAGAGATACAGGCTCGGGATCACCATACCCGTGCGCCGATGCACCTCGCGCTGCACCGTCGCGATCGGCCCCACATTGCCGCCATGGCCGTTGATGACGATGATCTTCGTCAGATGATGACGGTGTAGGTTTGCGACGATCTCCCCAATCACGCCCGTGAGCGCAGCCTCGCTCAATGCGATGCCGCCGACCATGGATCCGAAATGGTCCGCCGCTCCGTAGGGAATGACTGGCGCGACCACCGTGCGCGTGCCGCTCTCGGATGCGCGGATGGCGGCGAGTTCGGCGATCTTTTCCGCGAGCAGGTAATCGCCCATGGGCGCGTGCGGGCCTTGATCCTCGTGCGATCCCATCGGGAGCAGCACCACCGGGTTGGCCGGGTAGAGCTCGCGGGCCTCCCCGCCGGTGATGGTGCCCATGTGGACCTTTGGTGCAGTGGCGGTGACCATCGTACGTTTCCTTGAATTGCTGGTTTAGCTTGGACCGATGTGGGCTATTCTGCCCGGCGCGATGCCATGCGCGATACGGCATCCACTATGGAGATTGTCCCGATGGCACGCTTCCTCCTGCTCCTCCCCGCTCTTGCCGCCCTATGCGCTGCGATGCCAGCCAAGGCGGCGAATATCTGCAGTGCGCCGCCGCTTTCGTGCGCGACCACCATGCCGATCGGCGGGTATTGCGAGTGCACCGCCCGGGGTACGACCCAGGACGGCACCGTGGTCGACAGGCCTGTCCGCGGCAAACGCGTCAACTCGACCGCCGGCGGCTGCGGCGCCCAGCCGAACGCCCCCGCTTGCCGCTGAGGGATGGCGCGTTGACGCTGGGGCACGGCGTGGCTAGAGCCACGCTTCCTTAGCACTCAGGAGCGCCCGTGCAGCTCGAAGCCATCCCCGTCGGCAAGAACCCGCCCGACGACGTCAACGTCATCATCGAAGTGCCGATCGGCGGCGAGCCCATCAAGTACGAGATGGACAAGGCTTCCGGCGCGCTGTTCGTCGACCGCTTTCTCCACACGCCGATGCGCTACCCGGGCAATTACGGCTTCGTGCCGCACACGCTGTCCGATGACGGTGACCCGATCGACGTGCTGATCGCCAGCACGCGGCCGATCATGCCGGGGGCGGTGATCAACGTGCGCCCAATCGGCGTGCTGAAGATGTCGGACGAGGGTGGCGAGGACGAGAAGATCATCGCCGTGCCGTCGCCGAAGCTGACCAAGCGCTATGTCGACGTCACCGAGCTGAGCCATGTGGCGGAGATCACGCGCGAGCAGATCAAGCACTTCTTCGAGCACTACAAGGACCTCGAACCCGGCAAGTGGGTCAAGGTGACCGGCTGGGGCGACGCCGCCGAGGCGCGCAAGATGATCGTCGAGGCGATCGAGCGGGCTAAGTCTAAAGCTTAACGCCGCCTCTAAAGCCCTCTCCCTCCGGGAGAGGGTTGGGTGAGGGTGTTTCCGCCTCACCCGCCCTCACCCCAACCCTCTCCCGGAGGGAGAGGGAGTGATATAGAAGCCCACCCGTCTCGGAGCCCAATATGGCCGCGTACCAATACGTCTACGTCATGAAGGACGTCACCAAGGCCTTCCCGGGAGGCCGAGAGGTGTTCAAGGGCATAACCCTGTCCTTCTTGCCGGGGGTCAAGATCGGCGTGCTCGGCGTCAACGGCGCGGGCAAATCCACGCTGCTGAAGATCATGGCCGGCATCGAGAAGGAATACGGCGGCGAGGCCTGGGCCGCCGAAGGCGTGCGAGTCGGCTATCTCGAGCAGGAGCCGAAGCTCGAGGACGACAAGACCGTCTCCGAGAACGTGATGCTCGCCTTCTCCGACCTCAAGGCGGCGATGGACCGGTTCAACGCCATCAGCGAAGAATTCGGCGAGCCGATGGACGACGACAAGATGAACGCGCTGCTCGCCGAACAGGCGGAGCTGCAGGAGAAGATCGACGCCGAGGATGGCTGGGAGCTCGATCGCCGGGTCGAGATCGCGCTGGACGCGCTGCGCTGCCCGCCCCCGGACGCCAACGTGGCCAGCCTGTCGGGCGGCGAGCGGCGCCGGGTCGCGCTATGCCGGCTGCTGCTCGAGAAGCCGGAACTGCTGCTGCTGGACGAGCCGACCAACCATCTGGACGCCGAGAGCGTGTCCTGGCTCGAGCGCACCCTGCGCGACTTCGCCGGCACCGTCATGGTCATCACCCATGACCGCTACTTCCTCGACAACGTGACCAACTGGATCCTCGAGATCGAGCGCGGCCGCGGCTATCCGTTCGAGGGCAACTACTCGTCCTGGCTGGCGCAGAAGCGCAAGCGGCTGCAGCAGGAGGAGAAGGAAGAGAGCTCCCGCCAGCGGGCCCTGGCGGCCGAGGAGGAGTGGATCCAGTCGAGCCCGCGGGCCCGACAGACCAAGAGCCGCGCGCGCATCCAGAAATACGAGGAGATGCTGCAGACGAGCCAGGAGAAGCTCACCGGCGTCGCCGAGATCGTCATCCCGCCGGGTCCGCGCCTGGGCGGGACCGTCATCGAGGCCGAGGACCTGCGCAAGGCGTACGGCAACCGGCTGCTGATCGACGAGCTGAACTTCAAGCTGCCGCCCGGCGGCATCGTCGGGGTGATCGGCCCCAACGGCGCCGGCAAGACGACGCTGTTCCGCATGATCACCGGGCAGGAAACGCCGGATGGCGGGTCGCTGCGGGTCGGCGACACGGTCAAGCTCGGCTACGTCGACCAGAGCCGCCAGAGCCTCGACCCGGACAAGAACGTCTGGCAGGAGATCAGCGGCGGCACCGACGTGATCTATCTCGGCAAGCGCGCGGTGCAGTCCCGGGCATATGTCGGCGCGTTCAACTTCAAGGGCGCCGACCAGCAGAAGAAGGTCGGCATCCTCTCCGGCGGCGAGCGCAACCGGGTGCATCTGGCCAAGATGCTGCGCACCGAGAGCAACGTCATCCTGCTCGACGAGCCCACCAACGACCTCGACGTCGACACGCTGCGGGCGCTCGAGGAAGCGCTGGCCGAGTTCGCCGGCTGCGTGGTGGTGATCAGCCACGACCGCTGGTTCCTCGACCGGTTGGCGACGCACATCCTGGCCTTCGAGGGCGACAGCCACGTCGAGTGGTTCGAGGGTAACTTCCAGGCCTACGAAGAGGACAAGCGACGTCGACTCGGCGCCGAGAGCACCGAGCCGCACCGCATCAAATACCGCCCGCTCGCCCGGTAAACCGCGTCAGGCGCGTCTTGGGCCGATGGCGCCCGCGTGGACCATCCACACCGGCCGGCTGATTCTCACGCCGGTCGGGTGGCAGGATATCGGCGAGCTCTGCGCGCTGAAGGCGGATCCGCGCGTCTATGCGATGATGTTGGGCGGCGTGCGTACGCCGATTCAGGTCGCGGCCGAGATGGCGGAAGACAACCAGTTCTGGGCCCGCCACGGCGCCGGCATGTGGATGGTGCGCACCCTCGATGGTGCCATGGCCGGGCTGACCGGGGTGCATCAGCGGGTCGACGGGCGTGGGATCGCGATCCGCTTCGCGTTCCGGCCGGAGACTCAGGGCAAGGGGATGGCGCGGGAGGCGGCCGGCGCGGCGCTGCGTTTCGCGCATGAGCGGGCGCACATCCCCCGGATCGTCGCCGTGTGCCGGGAGAACAATATCGGCTCGCGCACGGTGCTCGGCGCCATCGGCCTGCGCGAGTGCGACGAGTTCATGCGCGATGGCCAGCGGATGTTGATGTTTGAGAGCGTCAGGTCAGCGGCACCGTCAACTGCTCGATGACCCGGCGCGTGTCCGGCCGCACGCCGCGCCACCAGGCGAATGCCTCGGCCGCCTGCTCGGCCAACATGCCGACGCCGTCATGCAACCGGGTCACGCCGGCCTGTCGGGCGGCGCGGAGGAAGCCGGTCAGGCCTTTGCCGTAGGTCATGTCGTAGGCGAGGCTCTCGCGCCGGAAAATCGAAGCGGGGATGCTCAACGGGGCGCCGTGCAGGCCGGCCGAGGTGGCGTTGATGACGAGGTCGAACGCGTCGCATTCCGCCAGTTCGTCGAGGCCACACGGGGTGACGCCGGCGAACGCGGCCGCCCGTGCTCGGGTCCGGTTCGCCACGACGAGGCTGGAGGGGGCGGCTGCGAGGATCGGCTCCAATGCCCCGCGCGCGGCGCCGCCCGCCCCGAGCATCAGCACGCGCCTGCCGGTGATGGGCACGCCGAGATTGACCGTGATGTCGCGTAGCAGGCCGATGCCGTCGAAATTATCCGCTTCAACCCGGTCGCCGTCGAACCGCATGCAATTGACCGCGCCCGCCAGGCGCGCCCGGTCGTGCAGGATCGTGGCGTAGGCGAAGGCGTCGAGCTTGAACGGGGCCGTCACATTGAGGCCCCGGCCACCAGCGGCCCGGAATGCATCGACAGCATCCGCAAAACCGCCGAGCGGGACCTCGATCGCGGCATAAGAGAGCGATTGCCGGGTCGCTTCGGCAAACGCGGTGTGGATCGCTGGCGACTTGGAGTGGCGGATCGGGTTACCGATCACCGCATATTGATCCGTCATGCCACCGGTTATGCGAAAGTCATCCCGATCGCTCGATAAGTGAAATCCACCAGCTAATAGATGGAGCGCGACCCGCTCATGGCGCGCATGGCCTGCCAGCGACGGAAGCGCATCATGCCCCAGGCGAACAGGCCGGCCACGATGAGCACTGGCAGCACCATCGACAATACCCACACCGCCAAGACGGCAAATGCGATCGCACCCGCGGCGAGCGCCACGACGATGCCACCAAGCATCAGCTTGAACGACAGGGGCACACCGGTCCGCGGCGGCGCGTTGAAACTACCGTCGAGGCGCATGTCGAGCGTCGGAGGTGTGTGGGTCATGAGCAGAGGATGTGGGGTTTTCCTTGTTGCTTCAAGAGCGGCCGACGGCGATTAAATTTTGCTTAATCGTTTCGTGTCATGCTGCACATTGATACTGGCGAGGAGTGCCTGGTGCCTGACTTGAAAGCGGTCTCCATCAAAGGAAAGATCGCTCTTGCTTTCGCGACAATCTTGGCCGTAACCGCGGCGCTTGGTCTCTTCGCTACGATGCGGCTGGCTGACGTCAATGAGGTCGGTCGAGAGTTGCAGATTGTCGCGATGCCGGAGATCCGCCTCGATGGCGAGCTTGCTTTTCACATAACCCGATTCCGGCAACTGGAAGCCCTGACGATAATCTCGCCGCCGGAGGACCAGCCAGAGGTCGCCAACAAGCTGGCGGCAGAAGCGGCTCAGGCCGAGACGGCGTTCGCCGAGTTCGCACGGCTCGTGGCCGATCAAGCGGTGGCAGCCACGACGGTGCAGATGCGCCAGGTTTGGGCGAGCTATCTCGCCAATAGCGGCCGGGTCGTCGAATTCGCCCGATCGGGGAACAAGCGGGAGGCGACCGATCTATACGGCGGACCGGAGCGCAAGATTTTTCAAAACGTGGTGTCCCTACTCGAACGGCAGATGGCGCAAGTCGCCTCCGATGGCGGGCGGACCGCCGATATTGGATTTCATACCGGCGTAGAAGCCCGGCATTGGATCCTTGGTGGCCTGCTCACGGCCGCCCTGCTTTGTATGATGATCGGATGGGCCCTCAACCGAGCGATCTCGACACCGATCACCGCCATGACGGCAGTGATGACCCGCCTCTCGAGTGGCGATCTCGACGTGGCCGTTCCCTCCCTGGACCGCCGCGACGAGATCGGCGAGATCGCGCAGGCCGTGAACTCGTTCAAGGAGACTGGCCTGGCCAAACAGCACCTCGAACAGGCAGCGCAGCTTCATAGGGAAGAGGCGGAGGCCGAGCGCGCCGCCACCTCCGCACGCCAAGCCTACGTGGTCGAAGCGATCGGCCAGGGTCTAGCCGCGCTCTCCCGCGGCGATCTGACCATGTCGCTCGATCAGCCCTTCGCCACGGAATACGAAACGCTTCGCCAAAACTTCAATCTTGCCCTGAACAATCTGCAGCAATTGATTGGCGCGCTTGCCGACAATACGAACGCGATCCGGACAGGAACCAAGGAACTGGCCGGCGCCTCAGACGATCTGGCACGCCGCACCGAACAGCAGGCCGCGACGCTTGAGGAGACCGCCGCGGCGCTGGGGAGCATCACTGATGCGGTGCGTAAGACGGCAGACGGTGCTCGGCAGGCGGGAACCGCGGTCGACCACGCCCGAGCCGGAGCGACCGGTTCGAGTCAGATCGTCAAGCAGACCGTCGCGGCGATGAGCCAGATCGAAGGCTCCGCCCGGCAAATCAGCCAGATCAACGGCTTGATCGACGAGATCGCCTTCCAAACCAACCTCCTCGCGCTAAACGCCGGCGTCGAAGCGGCCCGGGCTGGCGATGCCGGACGCGGGTTTGCCGTGGTCGCTTCCGAGGTCCGCGCCCTAGCCCAACGCTCGACGGAGGCCGCCCGCAACATCAAGCAGCTGATCTCCGCCTCGAGCGAGCAGGTCAACAAGGGCGTGGAGCTCGTCGCCCAGACCGGAGTTGCTCTGGACAAAATCGTCGGGGAAGTCAGTCAGGTCAGCACGGTCGTCAGCCAGATCGCGCGCGCCGCGGCCGAGCAGTCGACCGCCCTTGGCGAAGTGAATGTTGCCGTCGAACAGATGGACCGGGTCACACAGCAGAACGCCGCGATGGTTGAGCAGACCACGGCAGCCGTGCATTCGTTAGCGGAAAAAGCAGAGGAGCTGTCCACTCTCGCGGTTCAGTTCCGTCTTACGGCGGTGACCAGTGCTCGCAGCCGCATGACACGACTCGAACCCGCCTTGGCTTAGACCAGCATCCAAACCCGAATTCGTCACCCGCGGACGTGATCCGCGCCGCCGCTCAGTGCGCGGCGCCGAGATAAGCCGCCTTGACCGCCGGGTCACGACGAAGCTGCGCCGCGGGGCCGGACGCCGCTAGCCGGCCATTCCCCAGCACATAGCCGAAATCAGCCACTTCGAGCGCGGCGGCGGCGAATTGCTCGACGAGCAGCATGGTGATGCGCTCCTCCTTCAGGCGGGCGATGGTCGCAAAGACTTCGGCCACCAGCCGGGGGGCAAGCCCCATGCTGGGCTCGTCGAGCAGCAGCACGCTCGGATTCAGCATCAACGCGCGCGCCATCGCCAGCATCTGCTGCTCCCCGCCGGACAGCGTACCGGCAAATTGCTCGCGCCGCTCCTTCAGGCGGGGGAACAGCGTGAACATGCGCTCGGTATCCGCGGCGACATCGCCCTTGGCCCGCGCGCCGGTCAGGCGCGGGAACGCGCCCATCACGAGGTTGTCGGCCACCGAGAGCGTCGCGAACACGCGCCGCCCCTCCGGCGAGTGGGCCAGGCCGCGCCGGGTTATGGTGTAGGATGGCAGCCCGGCGATCTCCTTGCCATCCAGCAGGATGTGGCCCGAGCTGGGCTTGATCATGCCCGACAGCGCCCGAAGGGTCGTCGTTTTGCCAGCGCCGTTGCTGCCGATCAGCGTGACCAGCCGCCCCTTTTCGACCGTCAGATCGATCCCGTGCAGCACCTGCACCTTGCCATACCCGGCATACAGCTCGCTGACCTGTAACATCAGGCCGCCTCCGCCACGGTGCCGCCGAGATAGGCGGCCAGCACCCGCTCATCCGCCTGCACCATCGCGGGCGGGCCCTCGGCGATTTTCTGGCCGAAATCGAGCACCGTCACCGTGTCGCACAGGCTCATGACGACATCCATGTGATGCTCGATCAGCACCAGGGTGATCCCGTGATCCCTGATCTTGCGGATGATCTCGACCAGATCCTTGATGTCCGGCGCGGTCAGCCCGGCCGCGGGCTCGTCGAGCAGCAGCAGCTTCGGGTCCAGCGCCAGCGCGCGCCCGATCTCCAGCAGGCGCTGCTTGCCGTATGGCAGGTTGCGCGCCTCCTCGTTGGCCAGTTGTTCGAGGCCCACGAAGCCGAGGATGCTGGCCGCCCGCACCTGCGCCGCCCGCTCCTCGCGCTTGGCGCGGCCCGTGCGCAACGCCACCTCGACGACCGAACTCTCGAAGCTGTGGTGCAGCCCGACCATGACGTTCTCGATCAACGTCAGCTCGCCGAACAGCTGCACGTTCTGGAACGTCCGCGCGATCCCGGCGGCGGCGATCTGCGGCGATTTCTTGCCGGCGATCGGCGCCCCCTCGAGCATCACGTCCCCCGACGTCGGGACGTAGATGCCCGTCAGCACGTTCATCATCGTGCTCTTGCCGGAGCCATTGGGGCCGATCAGACCATGGATGGTGCCGGGCCGCACCGCGATGTCGACCTGGTTCAGTGCCTTGAGCCCGCCGAACTGCATGACGATCTGCTTGACCTCGAGCAGGTTCTGCCCCGCCGCCACCTTGGGCGCCGACGCCCCCCAGATCTTGTCGCCCGCCCCGGCCGCCTCGATCACCGCGTGCTCGCGCACCCGCAGCAGGCGGCGCACATAGCCGTAAATCCCGTCCGGCAGATAGAACACCACGAACAGGATCATCGCCCCGAACACCGACAGCCGCCAGTCGGTCACGCTCGTGAGCAGCATGGCGAAGGCGAAGAACGCCAGGCAAAGCACGATCGGGATCAGCACCGACGCCTTGTTCTCGGCGCGCCGCAGCGCCGCGCCGCCGGCGACGAGCGCCACCACGGCGATGATGCCGGCGATGATGCGGAACAGCCCGATATCGGCGAGCAGGTTGGGCAGCAACACGACGACGATGGCGCCGATGATCGGCCCGACCCGCGACTTGCGGCCCCCGAGCGTCACCGCCAGCAGGAGCATGATCGACAGCTCGACCCCGAAATTGTTCGGCGCCACATATTGCTCGGAGTAGGCGAACAATACCCCCGCAAGCCCGGCCATCCCCGCCGAGATCACGAACGCCAGCACCTTATGCTTGTAGACCGAGACGCCCATGCAGTCGGACGCGATGGGGCTGTCGCGCAACGCCTCGAACGCGCGGCCGTACCGGCTGGCGATGACCCGGTTCACGAACACGATCGACAGCAGCAGGAACAAGACGACGATGAAGTAGAACTCGAATTCCCGCATGTAGGCGGGCTTCATGTCGAAGAAGCTGTCCTCCGGCACGTTCCAGTCGCGGAAGTCGATCAGCAGCGGCTTCTGCAGCGTGATGCCCATCGGGCCGTTGGTCAGGAAGGTCATCTCATTGATCAGGATCTGGATGATGGTCCCGAAGGCGAGCGTGACCATCGCGAGATACGGACCGGTCACCTGCAGCGCCGGCAGCGCCAGAATGGCGCCGAAGCAGCAGCTGACGACCACCGCGGCCGGTATCGCCAGCCACATGCCGATGCCGAACTGGAAGAACAGCACCCCCGCGGTGTACGCGCCGATCCCGAGCAGCGAGGCGTGGCCGAGCGAGACCTCGCCCGTGTAGCCGAACACGATGTCGAGCCCGAGCACGAGGATCGAGTAGATCGCGATCGTGACGGCGAGGTGCAGGTAATACGGGTTGGTGACGATGAACGGGAACGCGAGCAGCGCGCCGATCAGCAGAACCGCTTTGACAATCGCCATCCTCAGACTTTCTTGATCGTCGCGCGGCCAAACAGGCCGGAGGGTTTGATCGACAGCACCAGCAGCAACAGCACGAGCCCCGGCACGTCCTTGTAGCCGCTGGAGATGTAGTAGCCGGTCATCGTCTCGGTGATGCCCAGGATCAGCCCGCCGACCACGACGCCGAGCCCGCTCGACAGCCCGCCGATGATCGCCACCGCGAACGCCTTCAGCCCCAGCACGGCGCCCATCGTTGCCCCGGTCAGCGTCACCGGCGCCACCAGCACGCCCGCGAACGCCGCCGTCATCGACGACAGCGCGTAGCTGAAGGTGATGACCAGCCCGGTGTTGATCCCCATCAACCCGGCCGCGTCACGGTCCGCCGCGGTCGCCACCACCGCTTTGCCGAAGATGCTGCGCCGGTTGAACAGTTCGACCGCCAGCATCAGCACGACGGCGCCGATGACAATGACCAACTCCATCGGCAAAACGCGCACGCCACTGACGTCGATCGGCGTCTCGGGCAGCGGCGACGGGAACTTCAGAGCGTCCCGCCCCCAGATGTTCTCGGCGACATTTTTGAAGATGATGCCGAGCGCGATGGTCGCCATGATCCAGCCCGCCTCGGACTTGATCGCCATCGCCCGGCGCACGCCGAGCCGCTCGACCACCCCGCCCTGGATGAGCCCGAAGACCAGCACGACCGGGAGCATCGCCCAATAGCCGATGTAGTACTGCACCGTCAGGCCCACGAGCGCGCCCAACATGAGCGCCTCGCCCTGACCGAAATTGAGCGTCTTCGAGGTTGCGAAGGTGAGCTGATAGCCGAACGCGATGACCCCGTAGATCATGCCGACGGCGATGCCGCTCACGATGAGCTGGGCGAAAATTTGCATGCGCTTCCCGAGATTGACCCCCTCCCGCTAGCGGGAGAGGGAGTGCGGCAGGCTAGTTGGTCACTTTGGTCCGCAGGGCCTTGTCGCCCGCCACATCCTCTGCATGTGCGGGCAGCACACGGCCGTTACCCACTTCGCCAAACACCGGGATGTTGGCGGAGATCGCCTCGTGATCGGTCTTGCTGAACGGCTTGTTATAGACCGTCACCACACCTTCGACCTTCTCGTTGAGGTCCTCCAACGCGGCGCGGAGCTTACGGCCGTCGGTCGAGCCCGCCTGTTTGATGGCAGCCGCCAGAAGATAGATGCTGTCGTAGCCCTGCGCGGCCGAGACCGGGGACGGCATGCGGTCGATCTTGTAGGCATCCTGGTATGCCTTGATGAAGGCGGCGCGCTTCGGTGTGTTGGGCATCTGGATGAAGGTCTGCGGCATGACTGCGCCATCGCCATTCTTGCCGGCCGTGTCGATGAACGACGCCATCGCCAGCGTCCAGGATCCGACGATCGGCACCTTCCAGCCGAGCTTGGCCATGCCGTTGGCGATCTGCGCCAGTTCCGGCCCGATGCCGTATGTTAGGACCACGTCGGCGCCGGCTTCCTTTGCCCGCAGCAGCTGCGAGGTCATGTCGGTGTCGCCGATGTTGAATTTCTCTTCGGCGACGGGTTTGACGCCCTTGGCGGTCAGCGCCTTTTCGAGGTCCTCCCGGCCGAGCTGGCCGTAATTGGTGCTATCGGCCAGGATCGCCGGCTTCTTGAACCCGCGCCGGGTCACGGCCTCGTCGACGATCATGGGCGCCTGGATCGCGTCCGATGCAGCGGTGCGGAATATGTAGTTGGCCCGCTCCTTGGCGAATTGCGAGCTGATCACGCTGCCCGTGGCGACGTTGTTGATCACCGGGATCTCGGCTTCTTGGTAGAAGCGCTGCGACGCGAGCGCCACGCCGGTGTTGACGAAGCCGACGTCGGAGACCACTTTTTCCTTATTGATCAACTCCTGCGCGATCTGCACGCCGAGCTCGTTGCGTGCCTCGTCGTCGCGATAGACGCCCTCGAGCGGACGGCCGAGCACCCCGCCGGCCTTGTTGATCTCGTCGATCGCCAGCTTAACGCCGTCACGCATCGACACGCCCATGCTGGAGGAGCCACCCGTGAAGGGCCCGCTGACGCCGATCTTGATGGGATCGGCGGCGTATGCCGAGCCGGAACACAAGGTGCTCGCGATAGCCACTGCCGCGAGCAAGTGACGCCTGGTTTGACGCATGATGACCGTTTCCTCCCGAGACACTCCGAGCGCCGCTTCCGGGGCAGGGGTGCGTTTCAGCACGAGCCCATAACATGCTTGTCACGGCAGTCGCTAGCGGCGGCCTCGCCTTCCAATACGGCGCTCGCGACCCCATACCTTGTCGATGCGTATTCCAGACTCCGATCCATGCTGACCCGGCGGGACACGATGTGGGTGGCGCCTCTCGTCGTGGTTGCGGCAGGAGCGGGGATGGGCGGCTGCATTCTGCAGCGCCGGTCGTCGGCCCGGGCGGCCGGCATCGGGGGTCCGTTCAGCCTCGTCGATGGCGACGGTCGAGCGGTCACGAACGCGAGTTTCGCCGGCAAATGGATGTTGGTCTATTTCGGCTATACCCACTGTCCCGATGCATGCCCGACGGCATTGCAGGATATGGCCAACGCCGCCGACATGCTGGACCCGGCACAGCGCCAGAAAATTGCCCTAGTGTTCATCACCGTCGATCCCGAGCGTGACACGCCGGCCGTGATGAAGGATTACGCCAGCAACTTCGCCGCCCCGATCACCGCGCTATCGGGGTCGGCCGAGCAAATTTCCAACGCTGCCAAGGAATACCGGGTTTATTACGCCAAGCACGAGACGGAAAACGGCGGCTACGAGATGGACCACAGCAGCGTCATCTACGTGATGAACCCCGATGGCGACTTCGTGGCCAACTTCACTCACGAGACCCCACCGGCGCAGATCGCTGCCAAGCTCAAGACACTGATTTGACAGTTCGAAGTGCATCCTTGCTCGGCGGAATGCCGCGGTTAATGCATCAGACTTAGAATGCGTAAGGCAGCGGGTCCTGCAACGACGATGAAGAGGCAGGGCAATATGAAGGCTGCCAGCGGCAGCATCATGAGTGTCGGCAATCGAGCGGCTTTCTCCTCGAGGCGAAGCATGCGATCAGTTCGCATTTCAATCGCCAAGAGGCGCAACGCTTGCCCGAGTGGCGTGCCGTAACGGAGCGTCTGTGCCAGCGTCATCGTAAGCCGCTGAAAGTTGTCCAGTCCCGTGCGTTCACCCATCCGCATGAGGGCGGCTCCTCGGTCCGCGCTCAGCCGGAGATCCTGTCCGAGCGTGAAGAATTCATGGGCGACTTGATGGTTCGAGTGGCGCATCTCGGCGGCGACGCGATCGATCGCGCTCTCCAACCCGAGCCCCGCCTCGGCGCAGACGACAAGGAGGTCGAGAGAGTCGCTGAGGCCTATCCGCAGCGCCCTGGTGCGCTGCCGCCGTGCGTATGAGATCGCGGCATTCGGACCGAACATGCCTAGGATGATGCCCGCGGCAGCACTTACGATCGGAGTCGGTGTTGCGAAGTTCCGGGTCAGAAGGAAGGCGATCGCTGGGCAAGCAACGAGAAGGATGAGCTTGCCGCCAATGACGACCGGCACAGCCGTTTCCGGCGCGAACCCGGCAGCCCGAGAGGCTCGTTCCAACTCCAGGATGTCTTTTTGTGAGAAGATCGAGAGTTTTTGGGCATAGGATCCGAGATGCCGAATGACATCGACGACCCTGCCATGCAGGCTGGGCGGCCCTTCGGCCAACTTATCCCCCCTCAGAACGCGCTCGACGTTTCGTGTGAGGTCACGCTCGCCTAAGCTGCGGGCGACGAGAAACGCAGCTGCTATCAGGAGAGCGCCAGCAGTGACAATCTGCTCGATGAGTATTTGGCTGCCGGGCATTTAGTCTTCCATACTTCGCTGAATCAACAGATGACTTACGAACAATCCGGTAGCGAGGAGCGCCACAAAAACGCCGATCAACGTTGGACCGCTGGGGTTATCCACGAACTCGCGCAAATAACTGGGATTGAAGACTAGCGTCAGGAGCCCGACGACGAAGGGAAGTGCGGCGATAACGCCGGCAGACAATCTGCCCTCGGCGGAGAGAGCCTTGCTTTTCGCGGCCATCGCCACACGTCGCCTTACCATGTCGGCCAAATTTTCAAGTGTTTCAGATAAATTGCCCCCGGTTTGAGCGTGCAGGCCAATGATGACGGCAAAGAACGCGTATTCCTGTAGGGTCGTTCGTTCTGCTAGACGGCGAATGGCAACCTCGATGGGCAGTCCGAGAGCAGTCTCACCGGCGACCTGGCTGAATTCCTCCCGGGTCGGCGACATGCTCTCTCGCCCAACGCTGCGCACTGCTTCAGCAACCGGCAGACCCGCCCGCACGGCGCGAAGCATCAGAGACATCGAATCGGGTATCTGACGAAACAGGAGCGCCGTATACGCTTTGCTTTTGCGTCGAAATAAAAAACGTGCGAACAGGAGTGCTACCGCACCGCTGATCAACATCGCTGGCGTTGACGGCAGTATCCGGCTCGATAGGTTCAGCGAGACCACCCCTACGATGGCCGCTACAGGTCCGACAATCGTGGGTGACGCGGCGTAAGCGGCGGGGAGGTCGGCCTGATATCCTAAGACTGATGCCAGACGAAGGAGCAGACTGCGAGGACCCTCGACCCCTAGTAAAGCGTCGACCTCAGCAGGTTGCTGTGTCTTGACCTCCCGCGTCGCCAAAACTCGTTCATTAAGCTTTCGCTTCGTGGCACCTTTGTCCGTGAATAGCAGAAAGGCGCACAGCATCATGACGAGGCTAACGAGTGCGAGCGTAAACTGAAACTGCATCAGACGCCCTGCAAAGTCTCGGTCCAAGACCGATCATAGCCAAAATATTGCAGTCGATCGCTGAACATAGGCCGAAGCTTTGGCGAAATATAACGGCCGATGATCCCGCCTGACGCACTCTCACCAGTATATTCGAACGACACCACGTCGTTCATCGTGATCGTATCGCCTTCCAATCCACAAACCTCCGACACCGCTGTGACCCGCCGCTGCCCATCTCGCATACGTTCGATCTGAACAATGATGTCGATCGCCCCGACAATCTGCCGACGAATGGCTGAGACCGGGAGATTGGACAGGCCCATCTGCACCATATTCTCGATACGGGTAAGCGCGTCGCGGGCCGTGTTCGAGTGCATTGTGCATATCGAGCCGTCGTGACCAGTGTTCATTGCCTGCAACATGTCGAACGCTTCAGGTCCGCGACACTCACCAAGGATGATACGATCGGGTCGCATTCGAAGCGCGTTTTTGAGGAGATCTCGCTGAAGTATCTCTCCTTTTCCTTCCAAATTGCTTGGCCTGGTCTCGAGACGGACAACGTGCGGCTGCTGGAGTTGGAGTTCCGCGGCGTCTTCGATCGTTACGATGCGCTCGCCATGATCGATCATCTGGCTCATGGCATTCAATAGTGTCGTCTTTCCGGAGCCGGTGCCGCCGGAGACGACGATGTTGAGCCGGCAACGGGCAGCGATTTCAAGAACACGCGCGACAGGCGTCGTCATGCTCCCATTCGCGACCATTGTGTCGAGGGTCATTCGCCGTTTGGAGAACTTCCGGATCGTCATGCAAGGCCCATCGAGCGCCAGCGGTGGAAAGACGATGTTCACACGGCTACCATCCGGCAGCCGACAGTCCACCAACGGGCTCGCTTCATCGATGCGACGTCCGACAGCCGAAGCGATCTTCTGCGCCAGAACCGCAAGTTGCTGGCTGTCGCGGAACCGCGTCGCGGTCAGGGACATCTTGCCAGCCATTTCGACGAAGACCTTATCCGGACCGTTGATCATGACCTCGGTCACGCGCTCGTCCTGCAATAACCCTTCAAGCGGCCCGTATCCCACCATATCGGCTGCAAGTTCTTGAGCGAGCCGATCTTGATCGCGCGCGGACAGCTGCAAGCGTTCACGATTGGCCAGTCCATGAACAACTGCGCGGATCTGGGTCCGAAGCTGTTCGGGCGACATCGTCCCGATCTTGCTGATATCGAGCATGTCCAGAACTTGCGCGCGCAAACGTGGAAGTTGTACTTCCGTCGTGGACGTCAAATCCCGTTGCGGCGTGGCGAGGCTCGTCTGCTCCGCCGCCGGCGCGACTGGTGGCGCGCTTGGCTCGGCCAGTCTCGTCGGCTCGAGCGTGTTTTCGCTCGCACTGGCGTTTTCTGCCAGCTCTTCCAGACGGCGACCGAACCGCATCATGCCCGGCGGAAGAATTTGCGCCAGCCACTGTTCGCGGAGCGCAGGTCCGCGCCCGACGCTTCCTGCGTGAGCGGCATGAGCGCGCGACGCAGTGCTGGGCACTCGTTGATGGCAGGTTTGCCCAGATTGGCCGAGCGAACGAGGGCTTTTGGTAGGTCGGGAATGATCACCTCCGGCTTTGCGCCGAGACCTTGTTTCACCATGTCTAAAGAAAGTGCCCCGGGCATGGTTGATCTGTTGAGTACGGTAAGGATGCGACCGCCGCCAATCTGTGCGTTGATGAGGCGCTTGATCTGTTGCGCGTCGCGCAGGCTTGCGACTTCGGGATTGAGCACCAAGAGGGCTTGCCTGGCCAACAATAGAGCTTCGCGTTCAGCTGGAGATGGCGGCATCGGCATGTCGATGATGATGACGTTGAAGCGCTGCCGAAGTAGATTGATGACCTGCTTGACGCCGGCCGGTGTTGGCGCTGGCTCGGTATCCATCGGTTCTTCGGCCACGATCACGCGCAACCGATCTCCGATGGGGATGGCAACACGGTCGAGCAACAGCGCATCGACGTGTTCGGGCGTCTCGAGGGCAGAACGCAATCCAGGACCCGGGCGCACACCGAACAGCATCCCGGCATGACCGCGACGGAGATTCAAATCCAGCAATGCCACGTGGCTACGCGTTTCTTCTGCGATTTGGAGCGCCATGTTTGCCGCGATGGTCGTTGTGCCGACCCCGCCGCGCGCGCCGCAGACGGCAACCACTCTGCCACCGCGATTGCGGTCTTGTTCGGGGACCGCGCCAACAAGATAGGGGCCGATCAGAAACGAGACGGCATCACGGGTCAGCGGCTTGCGCAGGTATTCGTCGACCCCGAGACGCTTGGTGACCAGTCGATAAAACTCGATGTCCGACCGATCACCGAGCACGATGACCTTGATATCGGGTGAGCAAACGGATGCCAATTCGTCCAGGACCCTCACTGGGTCGTCGTCGACACCGGAGATATCGACGAGCAAAACGCGCGGGGAGAGCTCATTTTTGAGAGCGCGAACGGCGCCCTTGATCCCTCCACGTCGGATCTGCACGCTGCTGAGTTGGTCGATCAGACCCCCGCGAAGCGCCGCTTCCGTCGCATCATCGAGCAAGAAGGCCAGGGCGGTGATACGGTCACCTGTGCTGTCTCCTCCTTCGGCACCTTCAGTGGATTGGTCGGACGTTGCCAACGAATTCAGCGCGGATTGCAAGGCAAGTCTCCCGAATTTTTGCCGGTGAGCAAGACTGGTTCAACTATCAATGGAACACGAGGTCAGTAACGGCGTCGCCCTGGATCACTCGCATTTTTGGATTGGCGACGGGTGCCGAATCCGAGAGGGCCGAGGACACGTCGGAGCCAAATACGGACGGCGGTACGACGGCTGACGGGGCCGATTTGATGCCGCGATCTGCGACTTTCACTGGATCTGCCGGTGCGCCGTCGGTCGTCTGGTCACCATCGATGGAACGTATCGTCAGCGTGAGCCGACCGAGATGTCCGGCCACGACGATTTTTGCGGCCTGTTCAGGTGTCACTTGCAGGCTAACGTTGCTGGCAACCCGGCTCGACGAGCCGCCCTGCATGGGAGACGCGGTAGGAGCGCCTTGGGCGATTTGCTGGTCCACGGCGATGACCCGCACTCGGCTGAGAACCGTTTCGGCCACGACGCGGCGGCCGGCGGTTGTCTCACCGCGGACGAATTCCTGAGTGAGGATCACGTCCACCAGATCACCCGGCGAGATCAATCCAGATGCACCCGTGGTCGCGTCCACGCCGATCGAGATGGCGCGTGTGCCTGGGGCGAGTACCGTTGCCAAGAAGCCGCGGTCGCGCGGCCGAAGGATGTCTGCCCGCCGGATGGCTTGGCCTGCGTCCAAGTAACGGCGCAGCATCGCGCCGCGAACTTCAGCGCGGTTGTTATCGTCGGCAACCAAATCTACCGGCGTGAGTTCGCCGGCGGCGACCTCACGCTCCTTGAGATCGGTCTCCTTGAGAAGGGTTCCAGCTTGGATCGGCTCGGCCGCGATGAGGATCTTGGTCAACGTCACAGGCGCGGCGACAGCGACCTTTGCCTGGTCGTCCTTGAAGCTGAGCCAGGCTAGAAAACCGCCACCGATCAACAAGAGTGTGCCGAGCAAGATGCGTAGCATGACGGATCACACTCCCTGATTATTGAGAACGGCGAATGCCGCGCCGATTGCGATAGCGATCCCGTAGGGCAAGGGAGAGCGGCGGCGAATGCGCCAGAACTCGACATTGACGATGCGAGGCAACAGCGAACTTTCCCGACCTCTCGGCTGGGTTCTCGTGCCGAGGGCCAGCAGCACTTTGTCAAGAGCCAGATACAGCACGGCCAAGACACCGCCGACCATCGTCACGTCAGCAACGAGGAGAAGGCTTGCTTGCGGAGAGAGGCCGACCGCGAGAGCCGCGAGCAGTTTCAGGTCGGCACCGCCAAGTAGTCCGCGGCTACAGAGTGGCAGGAGCAGTATAAAGATGGCCAACGCAATGAACACGGATGTCCCCAGTGGCTGCCAGCCCTGAACGAGACGTGTCCCGGAGCCAATCACGACGAGGAGGATACTGACGGTGTCGGGGATCGTACGGGTGACGACGTCCCGCCACGCGGCGAATGCGAGCAACGCCACGATCGCACCAGAGTGTATTGCGAAAACGATGTCGGTTGTTTCTTGCATTGCCGTTGCTTTTTGCCCAGCCGGATTTTGCGGGCCGGATCCGGCGCGGAGGTTACCGCGCCGGATCCGCCGGGTCGCACCGCCCCAAACGGGCGCCGAAGCCTAGATGCTGCCCGCGATGCTGCTGAACTTCGTGCTGATGTTGGTGCCGATCGTCGTCAGCGCCGTTACCGCAACAACGGCGATCAAGGCGGCGAGGAGGGCGTATTCGACCATGGCAGCGCCCTTCTTGTTCGAGAGGGCAACCTGAGCGGCGACATAAAGCTTGGTGATGAACACGGCTGTTACTCCTGTAGGGGTCGGCTCGATCTTCGACCGGCCGGCGCAACGGTGCATCGCGCTACTAGGAGAATGCCGCAGAAAGGTTAACGATCGATTGACTGCCGAAGGGATAACGCGCTTCAGTCCCGTTTAGGTGGGGTCGGGCCCGCGGTGCGGCCGCCATCAATGAGATAATGGCCGCCGTTGATGCTCCGAGAGAGATCGGAGCAGAGAAATAGCATCAAATCCGCGATCTCGTTGGCCTCGGCGTAGCGGCCGATGGGGATCATCGCGCGATACCGCTCACCCGGGTCGTTCGCTCCGGCGCCCATCTGGCTCTCGAGCGACGCGATCATCCGAGTCGCCGTCGGCCCCGGGCATACCGCGTTCACGCGCACCCCCCGCGCCCCATATTCCACGGCGGCGGTTCGAGTAAGCCCGATGACGGCGTGCTTGGAAGCGACATAGCCGGACAGACCCGGCGACCCGCTCACGCCGGCCGTCGATGCCGTGTTGACGATCGCACCGCCGCCGCCCTGGATCATCGCCGGGATGACGTATTTCAGGCCGAGGAACACGCCCTTGACGTTGACGGCGATGACGGAGTCGAACACCTCCTCGTCGTAATCCGCTGTAAACGCGACCCGGCCTTCGATGCCCGCGTTGTTGACGAAGCAGTCGATCCGGCCGAATCGACGCAGGGCCTCGGCGACATAGGCCTGCACGTGTTGGCTCCGTGACACATCGGCCTCGACGAAGAAGGCCTCGCCGCCGGCTTCGCGCACGAGCTGCGCCGTTGCCTCTCCTTCGGCGCCGTCGCGGTCCACGACGATCACGCGCGCGCCGGCGCGCGCGAAGGTCAGGCATGCCGCCCGGCCGATGCCCGCGGCGCCGCCGGTGACGATGGCGGCCTTCCCGTCGAGCGCGATCATGCGGCGTTCCTGACGTCGGCGCGGCACAAACCGACAATGTCTGCGGCCAGTTCGCGCACGGCTTGACCGGCGACATCGACCAAGTCGTGGTAGCGGATGAACCCATGGGTCATGCCGGCATAGCGGCGCACCGTCGTCGGCACGCCCGCATCGGCCAACCGGGCCGCGTAGGCCTCGCCCTCGTCGCGTAAGACGTCGTTTTCGGCGGTAATCACGATGGCCGGGGGCTGTCCAGCCAGAGACGGGGCGCGCAGCGGCGCGAGGCGCGGGTCCGACCAGGCGGATTCCCGCGCGTAGTGGCGGAAAAACCACAGCATGTCCGCCCGGCTCAGCGGCACGTCGCCATTGCCATAGGCCACGTACGATGGTCGATCGAAATCGACGTCGGTGACGGGGTAGACCAGAATTTGGCCGGCCAGGTGAACGCGGCCGTGCAGCGACGCCGCCGCCACCGTCGCGAGATTGCCGCCGGCGCTGTCGCCGGCCACGACCAGCGCGCCGTCATGCCCGATCAGGTGCTGGCGCTCGGACCAGGCCCAGAGCAGCGCGTCGTCGCAGTCGTCCGGCCCGGCTGGGAACGGGTGCTCCGGGGCCAGCCGATATTCCGGCACCAGCACGGTGCAGCCGGTCTCGGCGCATAGTTTGCGGGCGAGCACCTCGTAATCGGCGAGGGACCCGATCACCCAGCCGCCGCCGTGAAGATAGACGATCAGCCCGGCCGCACGTTCCTTGGGCTGCAGCAGTAGGGCGCGGATGGAGCCGCTGCGGGTCGGGACGTCGATCTTGGTGCGGCTGCCGACCTCGACACCGGCCCCGAGCACGGGCTGCAACTGCGCCATCAGCCGGCGGGCGTCGTCCGGCGATCCGGCCGAGAGCGGCGGCATGCCTGCCGCGCGCGCCTTGTCCAACATGGATTGGATGACAGGATGCACCGCCATCGCCGAACTCCCTTCTATCACGGCGGAGGCTACCGCTCGGGCAGCCTGGCGACCAGGCGTCACGCGCGAAAGCGCGCTGTGGCGGCCGGGTCGAGACGCAGGCCCCAGCCGGGACCGTCTGGCACGATCGCCTCGCCCGCCGACAGCTCCAGCGACCCGGCGTAGAGCGGCGCGAACCAGGGCATATGCTCCAACCAGGTCGCGTTACCGAGCGCGGCCAGCACCTGGACCGACATCTCCGGAAACAGATGCGACGACACCGGGACGTCGAAGGCGTCCGCCATGTGCCCGACCCGCAGGAACTCAGTCACGCCGCCAACCCGTTGCAGATCGGGCATCAAGATGTCGGCCGACTTCAGCTCGAGCATCCGGCGGAAGCCGTAGCGCGTATATTCGGTTTCGCCGCTGGCGATCGGCGTGTCGAGAGCGGCGGCCACGCGGGCGACACCTTCGAGGTCATAGGCCGGCAGCGGCTCTTCGAACCATGTCAGCCCGTGCGGCTCCAACAGCCGGCCGAGGCGGATGGCTCGATCGACGGTCAATTGCTGGTTCGCGTCGGCCATCAGGCCGATATCCGGCCCGATCGCCTCGCGCACCGCGGCGACCCGGCGCGCGTCTTCTGCCGCGGTGGGTTTGCCGAGGCGCATCTTAACCGCGCGGAAACCTTTTTCGACGAAGCTCCGAGCCTCGTTCTGCAACGCGTCGATATCGGAGGAGAGCCATAGCCCGCCACTGGCATAGGTCGGCACCGTCGTGCGGCAGGCGCCGATGAGGCGATGGATCGGCAGCTCGGCCAGTTGGCCGCGCAGGTCCCAGAGCGCGCCATCGATGGCGCTGATGCCCACAACGGAAACGCCGGTGTGGCCGACGAAATTGATCTCGCGCCAGGCGTCGCACCAGAAGCGGCCGGTGAAATGAGCATCGAGCCCGACGACGAGCGGCTCGAGGCTGCGGACCATCTCGTCGAGAACGGCGAGGCGCTTGTTGTTGAGGGTGAACACCAGGTTTTCGCCGATGACGCCGGCATCGCTCTCGAGATAGACGAGCAGGACACCGGTGGTGGTCATCGGGCCAAGGCCGCTCATGATCGGGGCCGGGAGCGGAACGACGAGGCGCTCGGTGCGGAGTGCAGTGATCTTGGTCAAGCTTCTATATCCCTCACGCGATCGCTCCGGCCCCGAGATACGCATGCTCCAGCCGCTCGGCGAGGCCGGGTGCCGCCGCGTCCGACTCCAGCACGATCCGCCCCTGCGCCATCGCGTAGGCGCGATCCGCCGCCGCCAGCGCCTTTTCGACCAATTGCTCGACCAGCAGCACCGCCGTGCCGCCCGCCCGCAGCCGCGCCAGAACGCCGAACACCCGGTCCACCAACACCGGCGACAACCCGGCCGATGGCTCGTCCAGCATCAGCAGCCGCGGCCGCCGCACCAATCCCTGCGCCACCACCAGCATCTGCTGCTGCCCACCGCTCAGCGCCCCGCCGCGCTCCGCCCGCTTCTCGGCGATCTCCGGAAACAGTGTCAGCGCCTCGTCGATCCGCTGCGCCCGCTCCGCCTTGGCCACGTCATATGCCGCCAGCGCCAAATTGTCGGCCACCGAGAGCTGCGTGAACACCCGATGCCCCTCCACGACATGCACCAGCCCGGCCCGCGCGCACTCCCGCGGGTCCCGCCCGCGCAGCGACGCGCCGTCGAACGACACGTCACCCCCGGTCCACGGCAGCAGGCCGGACAGCGCCTTCAGCAGCGTGCTCTTGCCGGCGCCATTCGGGCCCAGCAGCGTCACCACCTCCCCCGCCTCGATGTGCAGCGACACCTTGTGCAGCACGCCGATCTTGCCGTACCCGGCCTCGAGGTCGCGCACGTCGAGCAGGCTCATCGGTCAGCGTCCCAGATACGCATCGACGACCTCGCGGTGCGCCCGCACCTCCGCCGGCGTGCCGGTCGCCAGCACGCGGCCGAAATTCAGCACCGTCACACGGTGGCAGATGGCGAAGATGAGATCGGCATGATGCTCCACCAGCAGCACGCCGGTCCCCGACGCGGCGATGGCGCTGACGAGTTGACCGAGCCGCGTGATCTCGTCCGGCGACAGCCCGGCCGCCGGCTCGTCGAGCAGCAGCACGGCCGGCCCAGGGACCAAGGCGCGGGCGATCTCCATGAAGCGCAACTCGCTGTGCTGCAGCCGGTCCGCCCGCACCGCCGCCAGCGCCTCGAGCCCCACGGCGCGCAACGCCGCCATCGCCTTGCGCCGGAGCATCGTCTCGTCGCGATGGTGCCGCGGCAGCGACAGGGCGGCCTCGATGAACCCGGCCCGGCCCAGCGTGGTGCCGCCGAGCAGCACGTTGTCCAGCACCGACGCCTCGCCGACCACGCGCGGGGTCTGGAACGTCCGGGCGATCCCGAAGCCGGCCCGCATGTGGGGCGCGCCGGTCGGCAGGGTGGCGGCGCCGACCTGAACCGACCCCGATTGCGGCGAGACGAAGCCGCAGATCGCGTTCAGCGTCGTGGTCTTGCCGCTGCCATTGGGGCCGATCAGCCCGTGCACCTCGCCGGGCTGCAGGTCGAGGTCGAGCCCATCGATCGCCCGCACGGCGCCAAAGCTCAGCCCGACCCCGCGCAGCGACAACGGCGCCCCTCGCCCGGCCAGCAGCGACGCAAGCACCTCCGGCCGCGGAATGATGGCGCGCCCGGTCTGCAGCGGCCGCCGGTTGCGAAAGTCGAGCAGGCCGGCGAACCCGCCCGGCAGCAGCAGCACGATGACCAGCAACAGTGCGGCATACAGGAAGGTCGACCACGCCACCAACGGCGCGGCGACTTCCGGCAGCACCGTGAGCAGGATCGTCGCCAGCATCGGCCCGAGCACCGAGCCGCGGCCGCCGATCAGGATGGCGATGAAGAACAGCACGGACAGATCGAAGGTGAAGGCGTCCGGCGTGATGTAGCTCTGCAGCGTGGCGAACAGTGCCCCCGCCACGCCGCCCAGCGCGCCGCTGAACATGAACGTCATCAGCAACAGGAGCGGCTTGGACACCCCGCTCGCCTCCGCCGCCACCTCCGCATCGCGGATGGCGACCAGGCTGCGGCCGAACCGGCTGCCGGCCAGGTTCAGCGTCATCCACGTGCAGACGCTCCCGATCGCCAGGCAGAACACATAGAACCCGACGGTCCCATCGAGCGGCGCCGGCAGCTCCGGCCCCGGCACGCCGACGCCGCCGCCCGTCACGCTGGTCCAGGCCAGCGCGATCTGGGTCACGATCGTCGCGAAGCCGAGCGTCGCCATGGCGAAGTAGAACGTCCGCAGCCGCAGCGCCGGCAGCCCGACGATCACGCCCGACACCGCGCCGACCACGCCGGCCGCGACCATCGCGAGGAACGGCGACACCCCGGCCTTCTCGACCAGCACGCTCGCCGTGTAGGCGCCGAGCGTCAGCAGCGCGACGTAGCCGATCGCGAGCTGGCCGGCGAAGCCGACCACCATGTTGAGCCCGGCCACCAACACCCAGTAGATCGCCGCCCGGGTCGCGATCACGGTCCAGTAATCCTGCTCGAACAGCAGCAGGCCGAGCGCGGCCGCCAGCACTGCGAGATATGGCAGTGATCCGCGCACTCTGTCTCCCGTCCGCGACGGCATCGCCACCGCCAGCGCGGCCTCAGACACGCCGCGCCGCCGTTCCGCCGAACACGCCCTGCGGCGCGGCCAGCAGCACCAGGATGAACACGGCAAACACCGCCACGCTGGCGAACACCCCGCCCACGGCGAAATTCGCCGCTTGCTGAAACAGCCCCAGCGCCAGCCCGCCGATCACCGCGCCCCGATTATTGCCGAGCCCGCCCAGCGCCACCGGCACGAACCCGTAGAAATTCAGCATCGCCCCATTCGCGAAGAACGCCAGCAGCAGCTGCCCCGCGCTAAATCCGGCCAACCCGGCGATCGCGCCGGCCAGCGCGTAGCTCGCCATGCGCAGATTGCGCTCCGGCAGCCCGAGCGCCCGCGCCGCGTAGTTGTCCTCCGCGATGGCCACGAACGCCCGCCCGACTAGCGTGCGCCGATACATCCACTCCAGCCCGACGATCACCCCCGCGCAGGCCGCCACCGGCAGCCAGAACCGCTGGTCCCATACCCCGGCCCCGCCGATCGGCAGCAGCCGCGGGAAGGGCTGCGGCTCCGTGCTCCACTCGATCGCGGTGACCTGCTGGATCATCAACGCCACCGCGAGGGTCGAGAGCACGTAGAGGTGCTGGTCCAGCTTGGCCAGTACCGGCCGCACCGCGATGATCTCGGTGACCACGCCCACCACGGCGCAGCACAGCAGCGTCGCCGCCAGCCCGGGCAGCACCGGCAACCCGAGCCGCAGGATGAACATCGACCCGAACACGCCGCCCAGCATCCCGAGCTGCCCGGTGGTGAAGCTCATCACCCGCGAGGCCGAGAACATGACGTTGTAGGTGACGCCGATCAGCGCATAGACGCCCCCCAGGGCCAGCCCCGTCGCCAGGATCGAGGCGAGCATCGCTCAGCCGTAACCCGGGGCGAGCGAGAACGCTCCCTCCTTCTGCGAGTTGGCGCGCGACATCACGACCTCGTCCTGAGGGTAGCCGTTATGCTCGGTCGGCGAGAAGGTGTACTGGCCGAAGATCCCCGGATAGCCCTTGAGGCCGTTCCACTCCGACACGATCGCCTCGCTACTCGCCGCCCCCTTGGCCGCCACCGCCTTGGCCACCAGGTTGATTGCGTCATAGCCGCACGCCACCCACCACAGGCTGGTGTCCGACAAGTCGACCTTGCCCTTCAGCTTGGCAACGAACTCCTGCGTCCGCGGCGGCAGCTTGCCCGCTTCGTCGAAGCTGCACGTCTTGTAGCCGGCCATGTAGACGTTCTCCCAACTGCCCGGCTTCTCTAGCAGCCCGCGGATTTCGCCCGAGCCGAGCGACGGATGCCCCACGATCGGCACGTCCCACCCCATCGCCGCCCGCGTGTTCATCAGCCGCGACAGCAGCCCGACGCTCACCGTCCAAACCGCGATCGCCTGCGCGCCGGCATTCTTGGCGCGCAGCATATCCGGCGTCACATCGGGCTGCGTCGCGTCGATCTGCGCCTGGCTGACCACCTCCGCGCCATCCTTGCCGAAAGCGGCGACCGTCGCCGCCACGGCACTCGTGCCATACCCGGTCGTGTCGCCGAACACGGCGACCTTCTTCGCCTTGAGCTGCTTGAGCGTGTAACCGCGGACGGCGTCGTCCCACTGGGCGTTGGACGGAGCCAGGCGGAAGGCGGTGGGGTATTTTGCCGGGTCGATCAGGCTGTCGACAACGCAGGGATGCACGCACGGCATCTTGGCCCGCGCCATGATCGGCGTGGTCGCCAGCGCTTCGCCCGAGTTGGTCGGACCCCAGATGGCGTGGACCTTCGCGCGGCTGATCAGCTCCTGCGTCGCGTTGACCGCCTTGGTCGGATCGCCCTGCGTGTCGCGGGTGACGATCTCGACCTTGCGGCCAGCCCCCCCGTTGATCTCGTCGGCGGCGAACACCACCCCGCGGTTGAACCCGATCGCCGGCGCCGAACTCGGCCCGGTCAGCGACGCGAGCCAGCCGATGCGGATCGGCTCGGACCCTTGCGCCCACCCCGCGCGCGTCAATCCAGCCGCGGCGCCTGCTCCGAGCACGAGACTGCGGCGTGTCGTTGTCATCGATCGTTTCCCCCGGCGTTTTCAAACTATAAGCATGAGCGACGATGCGCCCGCCAGGGTGGGCCGCCTGCTTTCGTCCGATCAGCTCTGGAAAAAACTGCGCCGAAGCCGAACGGCGGCGGCGGCATCGCGTATATTGCGTTGCACCATACGACCGAAGGAAGCGCGAATGACCCAAGCGATCGAGAGTGAAGACCCGTTCGACCAACTGCTCGACGGCGTGTCGAAGTTCCGCGACAGCATCTTTCCCGAGCGCCGCGGCCAGTTCGCCAAGCTGGCGGAGGGGCAGCACCCGCATACGCTGTTCATCACCTGCGCCGACAGCCGGGTCGTGCCGGAGATGATCACCCAGACCGACCCGGGCGACATGTTCGTCTGCCGCAACATCGGCAACATCGTGCCCGCCTATGGCGAGATGCTCGGCGGCGTGTCGGCCATCGTCGAATACGCCTGCGTCGCGCTCGGGGTCACGCACATCGTGGTCTGCGGCCATTCCGATTGCGGCGCGATGAAGGGCTTGCTGCAGGCCGACGACCCGACGCTGAAGCGGATGCCCACCGTCGGCTCATGGCTGCGCAACGCCGAAGCGGCCCGCAGCGTGGTCGAGGCGTTGCACCCCGACCTCGCGGGGTCGGACAAGGTCCAGGCGCTGGTGGAGCAGAACATCCGGCTACAATTGCAGCATCTGCGCACCCATCCGTCCGTCGCCGCACGCACCGCGGACGGCAGCCTGAAGCTGCATGGCTGGCTCTATGACATCGAGAACGGCGCCGTCACCACGCTGGACGAGGCCGGCAGCGCGCCCCGGCCGCTCGAACAGTCGCGGTCCCCGGCGGCATGATCGTCGCCCGGCGCATCAACCCGCTGCGCATCCTGCGCTCGGTCGGCCTCCCGCTGTTCGGCCTGCTCGCCTACGACCTCACCGTCACACTCCTCTATGTCTACTTCCACCAGCGCTGGGTGGCGGTCGACAACCTGCCGCTGGCGCTGCTCGGCAGTGCGCTGGCGATCATCGTCGGCCTGCGCAACAACACCGCTTATGGCCGCTGGTGGGAGGCGCGGACGCTCTGGGGCAGCGCGGTCAACAACTCCCGCTCCCTGGCCCGCGGCGCCCTGACGTTTCTCCCGGCGCAGACCGCGTCGACGCTCGTGCGGCTGCAGATCGCCTGGGCGCATGCGCTGCGGGGCGCGCTGCTGAAGCGGGATGTCTGGGCCGACGTCGCGCCATTCGTGGGCGCCGAGAGCGCTGCCCGGGTGCGTCGCGCGACCAACCTGCCGACTGCGATCCAGGGTGAGATGGGTCGCCTACTGGCCGTGCCGGCCGGCGAGGCGTGTGCAGCGTCGGTGCGCGCCGCGGCCCTGGACAGCACGTTGACGGCGATCGCGAACGCGCAAGGCGGGCTGGAGCGGATCAAGAACACGCCCCTGCCGCGCCAGTTCGAGCAATTCCCGCGGGTGTTCGTGCTGGCCTATTGCCTGTTGCTGCCGATCGGCCTCGTCACCGATCTCGGCATCATGACGCCGGTCGGCTCGACCGTGATCGGCTCGGCGTTCTACCTGCTGGACCAGATCGGCCGCGACATCGAGGACCCGTTCGCCGACCGCATGCACGACATCGCCATGGGCGCGATCACCCGCACGATCGAGATCGATCTGCGCCAGATGTTGGGCGAGGCCGACACGCCAAAGCCGCTCGAGCCGGTGGACGGCATTCTCAGTTAATCTGCCCCGAACGGTTGCAATGAGCCGCCGCCTGAATTATGTTGCAGTGCAGCATACGAGGAAGCGTCCTGGTCCCTGAGTGCATCGCGCTCGCAGAACAGGAGAGTTTTATGAATAGTTTCGAGATCATGGGTCAGGCGCGCATGGACGCCGCCGAGGGTCAGCGCCTGATGGCGATCGCCTTGGGGCGGTGGTTGCGCCAGACCACCGTCAAGCTGATCAACGCCGTCGGCCGCTACCTGCCGGAGAGCAAAGCCACTCCCTGGTAGTCCCGCTCTTGCCGGTCGCCCTCCCCCGCGCTACGGCGCTCACAACTGGGGAGGACACCGGCAATGCGCGTTCTAATTCTTGGGGCCGCCGGGATGATCGGCCGCAAGCTGGTCGCCCGGCTCGATGATGTCGAGCATCTGACGCTCGTCGACGTCATCGCGCCCACCGCGCCGGCCAATTTCCCGGACGCGGACATCCGCACCGCCGACCTCGCCCAACCCGGCGCCGCCGCTGCCCTGCTCGAGGGCCGGCCCGACCTCATCTTCCACCTCGCCGCCATCGTCTCCGGCGAGGCCGAGGCCGATTTCGAGAAGGGCTACCGGGTCAACCTCGATGGCACCCGCGCGTTGTTCGAGGCGATCCGGCACATCCCCGACTACAAGCCGCGGGTCGTCTTCACCTCGTCGGTCGCCGTGTTCGGGGCCCCGTTTCCTGGCCCCATCGCGGACGATTTCCACACCACGCCGCTGACCAGCTACGGCACCCAAAAAGCCATCGGCGAGTTGCTGCTGGCTGACTACTCCCGCCGCGGCTTCCTCGACGGCATCGGCGTTCGCCTGCCGACGATCTGCATCCGCCCGGGCCTGCCCAACAAGGCCGCCTCCGGTTTCTTCTCCGGCATCCTGCGCGAACCGCTCGCCGGCCAGGAGGCCGTGCTCCCCGTCTCGGAGGGCGTCCGCCACTGGTTCGCCAGCCCCCGCGCGGCCATCGGCATGGTGCTGCACGCCGCCACCCTCGACACCGCCCCGCTCGGCTGGCGCCGCACCCTGTCCATGCCCGGCCTATCCGCCACGGTGGGCGACGAGATCGAGGCCTTGCGCCGGGTGGCCGGCGAGAAGGCCGTCCGCCTGATCCGCCGCGTCCCCGACCCGGCCATCGAGGCCATCGTCGGCGGCTGGGCGCAAGATTTCGACCCGCGCCGCGCCGAGTCGTTCGGCTTCACCGCGGAGACATCGTTCGACGCCATCATCCGCGCCCATATCGAAGACGAGCTGGGCGGCATCATCCCCTAGCACCCTCTCCCAGGCGGTGTAGGCTGCCGGCATGAGCAGCACACTGATCAAGGGCGGCCGGGTCATCGATCCCGCCAGCGGAATGGATGCCGTCGCGGACGTCGCGCTGCGCGACGGCCGGATCGCCGCGATCGGCACCGGGCTGGGCGAGGCGGAGCGGATCATCGACGCCGCCGGGCTGGTGGTCGCACCGGGCTTCATCGACCTGCACGCGCATGGGCAGTCGACCCCCGCGGACCGCATGCAGGCCTTCGACGGCGTTACGACCACGCTCGATCTCGAGGCCGGCGTGATGCCGGTGGCGCCGTGGTACGCGCGCCAGGCCAAGCAGGGCCGCATCCTGAATTACGGCGCCTCGACCAACTGGGCTTTCGCGCGCATCGGCGCGATGACCGGCTCCAACGAGGAATCCTCGCTCGAAGCCTTCGGCCGCGCGATGCGCGACCGCCGCTGGGTGGAGAACGTGGCCAGCGAGGCCGAAGTGACCGGCATCCTCGACCGCATCGGCCGCGGGCTCGACGAGGGCGCCATCGGCATCGGCATCCTCAACGCCTACGCCCCCGGCGCCGGCGTGCAGGAACTCACCGCGGTTTGCCAACTCGCCTACGCGCACGAGGTCCCGACCTTCACCCACGTCGCCTACATGTCCCGCATCGACCCGGAGAGCGCGGCCGAGGCCTACATCCGCCTGATCGGCTACGCCGGCGCCACCGGCTGCCACATGCACATCTGCCACTTCAACAGCTCCAGCAAGCAGGACATCGCCCGCTGCGCCGTGCTCGTCGCCAAGGCGCAGGCCCAGGGCCTACCGATCACGCTGGAATCGTATCCCTACGGCACCGGCTCGACCGTCATCGCCGCCGCGTTCTTCAACGATCCGCATTTCGAGGCCCGCGGCGGCACCGGCTACGACGCCGTGCAGCGGGTGACCGACGGCTACCGCTACCACGACCGCGAGGAAGTGCTGGCCGCCCAGAAGGACGACCCGTCCACCCTCGTGCTCTGGCACGTGCTGGACACCGAGCGGAACGAACGCCACCGCGACCTGCTCGACATGGCCGTGCTGTTCCCCGGCAGCGCCATCGCGTCGGACGCCATGCCCTGGTCGCTCCCCGACGGCTCCACCTATACCGGCGATTCCTGGCCGCTGCCCGACGAGGCGACCTCCCACCCCCGCTCCGCCGGCTGCTTCACGCGCTTCCTGCGCCACTGGGTCCGCGAACGGCAGATGATCCCGCTGCTGGACGGCATCGCCAAGTGCACGCTGATCCCCGCCGACATCCTCGCCCCGAGCACGCCCGCCATGGCCCGCAAGGGCCGCCTGCAGCCCGGCGCCGACGCCGACGTCACCGTGTTCGACCTCGAGACGCTGACCGACCGCGCCGAATTCTCCGCCATGAACCGTCCCTCCGAGGGCGTCCGCCACCTCATCGTCAGCGGCGAGCCGGTGATCACCGACGGCGTCATGGACGTGGCCGCCCGCCCCGGCAAACCCGTCCGCCGCCCCGTCGTATAAGAGTGGCCCCCGTCCCGATCCTGCTGGTGACCGGGTTCCTCGGCGCCGGCAAGACGACGGTAGTCAACCAGTTGCTGACCCAGGCCGAGGGCCGGCGCATCGCCGCCGTGGTCAACGATTTCGGCGCCATCAACATCGATGCGGAGCTGATCGCCGGCGCCAGCGACGGCGTCATCAGCCTCGCCAACGGCTGCATCTGCTGCTCGCTCGAGGGCGACCTGCTGCGCACCCTGGCCACGCTGCTCCGCCGGGCTCCACGCCCCGAGTACATCGTCATCGAGACCAGCGGCGTCGCCGACCCGGCCGACATCGTCCGCAACCTCATGGACCCCGTCATCTGGCGCGAGGCGCCGCTGGAGACGGTGCTGTACATCGTCGACGCGACCGCCCCGGCGGTCCTGCTGGACGATGCGCTGTTCCGCGCCCAGGTGCGCGCCGCCGATCTGGTCGGCCTGAGCAAGACCGATTTGGCCGACGACGCCGGGGTGCGCCGGGTCCGCAACGCCATCGCCGCGATCAAGCCGCTCGCCGTCGTCGTCGAGGCCGCGCACGGCTGCCTGCCGCCCGAGTTGCTGTTTCCCGCCGACCCCGACCGGCCACCGCGCGCGACCTCGCCCCGCCGCCCCACCGCCGACCGCTTCGAGACGCTGACCTGGACTGCCGACCACCCGCTCTCTCTCCCGCACCTGCAGACCGCCATCGGCCGCCTCTCCCCCAAGCTCGCCCGCGCCAAGGGACTGTTCGAGACGACTGACGACCCCGGGCGCCAGATGCTGCTGCAGCTCGCCGGCGGCCGCGCCACGCTCTCCCCGGCCGCCCTCCGTCCGGCAGGCGTCCCTTGCGCGCGCATCGTATTCATCGCCGAGATCGGCGTCCTCTCGAAACCCGAGCTCGACGCGATCATGGCACCATGCTGACCCGGTGGTGACCCCATGCCGAAAATCGACATCGCCGCCATCCCGGAACGGCGGGGCACCGCCTACCCCGCCCCGTTCGACGCCCCGTCCGCCGACCGCATCCGCCAACGGCTCGGCGCCGCCGGCTGCCTCACCGATTTCGGCGTCAACCTCACCCGCCTGCCCCCGGGCAACTGGTCCAGCCAGCGCCACTGGCATTCGCACGAAGACGAGTTCGTCTACGTCCTCGGCGGCGAGCTGACGCTGATCGAAGACGGCGGCGAGACGGTACTCCGTGCCGGCGATTGCGCCGCGTTCCCCAAGGGAACCGGCAACGGCCACCACATGATCAACCGTGCCGCGGAAACCGCCCTCTATCTCGAGATAGGCTCGCGCCATCCGGCCGACGTCACCATCTGCTCCGACATCGACATGATGAGCGCCAATGCCGACGGCCGCTTCGTGCACAAGGACGGCATGCCGTATTAACACGAACGATGGTGCCCCGTACGGGATTCGAACCCGTGTTACAGCCTTGAAAGGGCCGTGTCCTAGGCCTCTAGACGAACGGGACAGCGCGGGACGGGGTAGCGCGGCCAGGCGTCTCCGGTCAAGCCGCGGCAGCGTCGGTGATGAAGAAGCTTGCGCTCACCGTGCCGTTCCACTCCTCCGCCCGCAGATGCCCCGCCACATGCAGCGGACCGCCGCGCGACAGCAGCGCCGTCTCGATGGGGCCGTCGCCGGCGCGGAACAGCAGCGCCTTCAGCCGGCCACCATCCTCACCAGTCAGCCAAGCGCGGATCGTGCCGGCCTCGCGGCCGATCCGCTCCGCCCGCACCACCCCCGCGCGCGGGATCACAAAAGCCGGCTCCTCGTTACCGTTGCCGAACGGCGACAGCCGGCTCAAATGCTGCGCCAACTCCACCGTCGCGCCGCCGACCGCGATCGAGCCCTCGACGGCCAGATCAGCCCGCGACGGCAACGCCGCAGCGTGCGACAGCCGCGCATCCAGGAAATCGTGGAACGCCGCCAGGCCAGCCTCGGCGGCGGTGAACCCGGCCGCCATCTTGTGCCCGCCGCCCGCGCTCAGCAGCCCGGCCTGCCGCGCCGCCATGACCGCCTGCCCTAGATCGACCCCGGCGACCGATCGGCCGCTTCCCTTGGCCACGCCATCCGCAATCGCGGCCACGCATACCGGCCGGTTCAACCGTTCCTTCAGGCGGCCCGCCACGATCCCGACCACGCCCGCATGCCAGCCCGCGCCGGCGATCAGGATCGCCGCCCGCCCCGCCCGCGCCTGCGCCTCGGCCTGCGCGATCGCCTCGTCCATCATGCCGGCCTCGACCTCCTGCCGGTCGCGGTTGGTGCTGTCGAGCTGCACCGCCAACGCTCGCGCTTCGACCGGGTCGTCGGTCAGCAACAGCCGCAGCCCCAAGCTCGAATCGCTGATCCGCCCCGCCGCATTGATCCGCGGCCCCAGCGCGAACCCGCACGTCATCGCCGTCGGCAGCCCATTCGCCGCCGCCGCCTCCAGCAGCGCAGCGATCCCAGGCCGCGCGCGCCGGGCCATGACCCGCAGCCCCTGGGTGACGAGCGCGCGGTTGAGCCCTTGCAGCGGCATGACGTCACACACCGTCGCCAACGCCACGAGGTCGAGCAATTCCCGCAGGTCCGGCTCGGCCCGCGTGGCGAAAAACCCGCTCCGCCGCAACACCCGCACCGTCGCGATCGCCGCCAGGAAAGCCACCGCCGCCGCGCAGCACGCTCCGAGCCCCGACCGGCAATCCAACCGGTTAGGATTGACCGTCGCCAACACCGGCGGCGGCGGCCCATCGGTCGCGTGATGATCGAGCACGACCACATCGGCCGCCCCCGCCACTGCTGCCAGCGCCGACCCGGCCGCCGTCCCGCAATCCACGCACACGATCAGCGTCGCCCCGCGCGCCACCAACCCCAGCAGCGCCGGCGCATTCGGCCCATACCCTTCGAGCATGCGGTCCGGCACATGCGTCAGCACGCTGCACCCGAACTGCCGCAGCACCAGCGTCACGATCGCCGCGCTACACGCCCCATCGACGTCGTAATCGCCGAACACCGCCACCGTCTCGCCCTGCCGCACCGCATGGGCGAGCCGCTCCGCCGCCGCGTCCATCCCGGTCAGCACCGAAGGGTCGGGCATCAGCGCCCGCAACGTCGGCTGCAAGAAATGCTCGGCCAGCTCGGCATCCACGCCCCGCATCGCCAGCAACCGCCCCACGACCTCCGGCAGACCGAGGCGCTGCGCGATGCCCAGGCCGACCCGGTCGTCCCCATCGCGCAGCACCCAGCGGCGTCCGGTCAGGCTTTGTTCGAGGTTCAAGGCGTGTTCACCATGGGCCACGGTAACGCGTGGGTCGGAGTCGCAGCCAAACTCATATCCGGTTCAACTTCGATGGCATATGAGTGGCGTAGCGGAACGTCGTCATGCCCGGGCTCGACCCGGGCATCCACGCCGAGAGCACGAGGCCTCGGTCCTGCGGGCCTGGATTGCCGGGTCAAGCCCGGCAAAGACGTCAAGTGAGCGGACGGCAAAGTCTCGCGCCTGTAAATCAAACCGGACAGCACTCCCGCGACCGGCGAGTGCGAGGGCGGGTGCCCCGCTACTCTGGCTGCCAGGTCTTCATATCGAAGTTGTGGTGCGCCTCGATGTAGCGAACCGTCCCCGACTTGCTCCGCATCACCATCGAATGCGTGTAACCGCCATGCCCGAACCGCCGCACGCCTTTGAGCAGCGCCCCGCCCGTCACGCCACTGGCCGCAAACACCACGTTCCCCCGCGCCATCTCCTCGACACTGTACTTATACGTCGGGTCCGTAATCCCCATCGACCGCGCCCGCGCGATCTGCTCGTCGTCCTCATACATCAGCCGCCCCTGCATCTGCCCGCCGATGCAGCGCAGCGCCGCCGCCGCCAGCACACCCTCCGGCGCGCCGCCGGAACCGACGTAGAGATCGACGCCCCCCTCCGGCAACGCGGCGGCGATCACGCCGGCCACGTCGCCATCCGACAGCAGCATGCACCGCGCCCCAGCCTCGCGGCAGCCGGCCAGCAACTCCGCGTGCCGCTCGCGCTCGAGCATGCACACCACCAGATCGCCGATGTCGACCTTCTTGGCGCGCGCCAGGTTGCGCAGGTTCTCGCCCATCGACGCATCGAGGTCCACGACGCCCTCCGGCAGACCGCCCCCGACGGCGATCTTCTGCATGTAGATGTCCGGCGCGTGCAGGAAATTGCCCTTCTCCGCCAACGCCACCACCGCCAGCGCGTTGGCCGCGCCCTTGGCCGTCAGGTTGGTGCCCTCGAGCGGATCGACCGCGATATCCATGGCCGGCCCGCCGCAGCCGACCTTCTCGCCGATATAGAGCATCGGCGCCTCGTCCATCTCGCCCTCGCCGATCACGACCGTCCCGTCGATCGCGACGCTGTCGAACGCGCGGCGCATCGCCTCGACGGCCGCGCCGTCCGCCTCGTTCTTCTTGCCGCGTCCCATCCAGCGAGACGCCGCCAGCGCCGCCGCCTCGGTCACGCGGACCAATTCGAGGGCGAGGTTACGGTCCGAAGCGATCTCGGAGACAATGTTGGCACTCATACGTCCATCCTTACGCGGGTTCGATGCGGATCAGCGCCGGGGGCTCCAGCACCGCGTCGCTTCGTTCGATCTGGTCGAGCGCCGCGCGCATCGCGGCCTCGGTGGTCTCGTGCGTGACCAGTACCACGGGCACGGTCTCGCCCGGTGCACGGCCCCGCTGCAGCATGCTCTCCAGGCTGACGCCAGCATCGCGCAGCGCGGCGGTCATGTCGGCGATCACGCCCGGGCGGTCCACCACCATCAGCCGGAGATAATACGCCCCCTGATGCACTGAGATCGGAACGCTCGGCAGCGCCGCGAGCGCCTTGCCTTCCATGCCCCAAATGGGAACGGTGCGACCCCGGGCGATGTCGATCAGGTCGGCCACCACCGCGCTCGCGGTCGGCCCGGCGCCGGCCCCCCGGCCCTCGAGCATCACGCGGCCCACCGCGTCGCCCTCGGCGACCACCGCGTTGAACACCCCATCGACATGCGCAAGCGGATTGGCCAGCGGCACGAGGCACGGATGCACCCGCGTCTCGATCCCCGCATCGGTCCGGCGGGCCAGGCCCAGCAGCTTGATCCGGTAGCCCAGCTCGCTCGCCAGCGCGATATCGACCGCCGAGATTGCCCGGATCCCCTCGACATGCACGGCCGCGAAGTCGACCGGCCGGTTGAACGCCAGCGCCGTCAGGATCGCCAGCTTGTGCGCCGCGTCGATGCCATCGACGTCGAAGGACGGGTCCGCCTCGGCATAGCCGAGCCGTTGCGCATCGGCCAACACGTCCGCGAAATCGCGGCCCTGCTCGCGCATCACCGTCAGGATGTAGTTGCAGGTGCCGTTCAGGATGCCGGAAACCCGGTCGATGCGGTTGCCGGCGAGGCCCTCACGCAATGCCTTGATCACCGGAATGCCGCCCGCGACCGCCGCCTCGAACGCGATCGGCGCGCTATGCCGCTCCGACGCCCCGGCCAACGCCGCCCCGTGCACCGCCATCAGCGCCTTGTTGGCAGTGACCACCGGGCGCCCCGCGGCCAGGGCGGCCTCGACGAGCGTGCGCGCCGGGCCGTCGCTGCCGCCGATGAGCTCCACCACGACGTCGACGTCCGGGTCGGTCGCCAGCGCGACCGGATCGTCGTGCCAGCGCATCGCCGACAGGTCGACGCCACGGTCCCGCGTGCGATCCCGCGCCGCCACCGCCGTGACCACGATCGGCCGGCCGGCGCGGGCCGCGATCAGCGCCGCATTGTCATGCAGCAGGCGCAGGACGCCCGCGCCGACGGTGCCAAGCCCGGCGACGCCCACCGATAACGGAGAGCTCATCCCGCCACTTCTTCGAGCGTCGAAGCATTGCTCTCCGTCTGCAGGAAGCCGCGGATGTTGCGCACCGCCTGGCGCAAGCGATGCGTGTTCTCGACCAGCGCGATCCGCACATGCGTGTCGCCATGCTCGCCGAAGCCGATGCCCGGCGCCACCGCGACCTTGGCGCGCGACAGCAGCAGCTTGCTGAACCCGACGCTGCCGAGGCCGGCATATTTCGGCGGGATCGGCGCCCAGGCGAACATCGAGCCGTCCGGAGTAGGCACCTCCCACCCGGCCGCGTTCAGCCCATTGACGAGGACGTCGCGCCGCTCGCGATACAGCGCGCGCATCTCGACCACACAGTCCTGCGGCCCGTTCAACGCCGCCGTCGCTGCCACCTGGATCGGCGTAAAGGCGCCGTAATCGAGGTAGGACTTCATCCGCGTCAGCGCCCCGATCAGCCGCGCATTGCCGGCCGCGAACCCCATCCGCCAACCGGGCATCGAATACGTCTTCGACAGGCTGGTGAACTCGACCGCGATGTCCTTGGCGCCCGGCACTTGCAGCAGCGACGGCGGCACGTTGTCGCCAAAGTAGATCTCGGCATAGGCGAGGTCGGAGAGGATGAAGATCTCGTGCTTGCGGCAGAACGCGACGATCTCGCGGTAGAAATCGAGGTCGGCGAGGTAGGCCGTCGGGTTGCTCGGGAAGTTGACGATCAGCGCCGTCGGCTTCGGCACGCTGTGCCGCACCGCCTGGTCCAGCGCCTGCAGCATCGCCGCGTCCGGCGTGGCCGGGATGCTGCGCACCGAGGCGCCGGCGATGATGAAGCCGAACTGGTGGATCGGGTAGGACGGATTCGGCACCAGGATGGTGTCGCCCGGGCTGGTGATAGCGGCGGCCAGGTTGGCCAGGCCCTCCTTGGAGCCGAGCGTGGCGACCACCTCGCTCTCCGGGTTCAGCGTCACGCCGAACCGCCGCTCGTAATAGGCGGCCAGGGCGCGGCGCAGGCCGGGGATGCCCTTGCTGGTCGAGTAGCGATGCGTCCGCGGATCCTGCACGGCCTCCACGAGCTTGGCCACGATGTGGGCGGGGGTTCCGCTATCCGGGTTGCCCATGCCGAGATCGATGATGTCCTCGCCGGCGGCGCGGGCCCGGGCCTTCGCCTCGTTCACCTCCGCGAAGACGTATGGCGGCATGCGGCGGATGCGGTGGAATTCGTTACTCATGGCCGGGGCTCATTTCAGGGTCCAGTGCGTTCGATCAGTCTACCAGACGGGCGGTGGCCTCGCGACCCGGCGCGACCGCCCGCGACCGGATCGAGCCGCTCGGCACGCCCGCGGCGATCAGCACGGCGGTGATCGCGCCGGTGCGGCGCAGCGCCAGCGGCAGCGCGGCGCCCTGGGCGTCGGGCGCGGCGGAACGGGCATCGCCGCCGGCCGTCACCGCGATCGGGCCGCCGGCGCGCTGTGCCGCCAAGGCCCGCAGCGCGCCATCGGCGGAGTCCGGCAGGGCCGCCGAGCCCGGCGCGAAGCTGAACTGCGCCGAGGCGCGCGCGCGCAGCACCACCGGGGCCGGGTTGCTGGTCGGCAGCCCCGGCAGGTTCGGCAACGCGGGCGCCGCGGTCGGCAGCGGCGGGATCGGGCCACTCTCGACCGGCCCCGCCGACGCGGGCGGCGTGCGGAACGCGGCCGGCGCGCTCGGATCCGTGGCAGGGGCCGGCCGAACTGGAGCAGGCGCCGCGGCCGGTGTCGCGCTTGCCGCCTCGAGCACCATGGTCGACGTGTCGGGATCGGCGGCTTGCGGGCTCGCTCCGGCGGCAGAGGGCGCGGGGCGCGGGGCAGCCGCCGTCGGCAGTTTGGCCGCGCCGGGCGGCGGGAACACGACCGGGTCCTGCGCCGCCAGCAGCCGGGCGTGGTCGCGCTGGCTGGCGAGCTGGGCCGACAGCCCGGCCCGGGTCGGCGCGTCGGTCGGCGAAGGCTTGGCCGGGACCCGCGCCAGGTTCGGATACGGATCGGTGATCCCGGGCGGCGGTGGGCGCTCGTTGGCGATCGGGCCGCCCTGGAGTTGGTGCCACCAATCGACCGGGTTATCGAGGCTGAGCTTGCTGTCGTAGAACGCCTCGACGCTCCCGCATCCGGTCAGCGCGGCCAGACAACCCACTGTGAGCGCGGCTTGCCGCACCACGGTGCGAAAGGTAGGTTGGCCCGGCAGAAACGTCCTCATCAAACAAAATCCATCCGCTTCGCCGCTTCATAGCCCGGCGAAAGCGCCTCCGGAAAGGAGCGATCCCAGTGGCCAATGTTGCCAAAGCGGACAAGACTTCCCCCAGCACGACGAGCAAGGCCCCCGATCCCGCGCTGCTGACCCGCTCGATGGCCGACATCGCCGAGCGTTCGCAGCGCCTGGTGACCGAGTGGCTCAACCGCCAGTCGGTCGAACTGCCGCAGCTCGACCCGATGAATGTCGGCCACGCGTTCATGGAAATGACCACCCAGCTGATGCGCGATCCGGCCAAGCTGGTCCAGGCGCAGATCGGCTTCTGGCAGGACTACATGACGCTGTGGCAGAACACGACCCGGCGCATGCTCGGCATGGAAGCCGAAAAGCCGGTCATCGAGGCCGACCCGAAGGACCGCCGCTTCAAGGACGAAGCCTGGAAAGAGAACGAGGTCTTCGACTTCATCAAACAGACTTATCTGCTGTCGGCCCGCTATGTGCAGGACGTCGTCAGCCACGTGGACGGGCTGCCGCCGAAGGCCGCGCAGAAGGTGGATTTCTACTCGCGCCAGTTCGTCGACGCGATGAGCCCCAGCAATTTCCTGCTGACCAACCCGGAAGTCTTGCGCAAGACCGCCGAGACGGGCGGCGAGAACCTGCTGCGCGGGCTGAACAACCTCCTCGGCGACCTCGAACGCGGCCGCGGCAAGCTCTCGATCAAGATGACTGACATGGACGCGTTCAAGGTCGGGGAGGACATCGGCATCTCGCCCGGTCAGGTCGTGTTCCAAAACGAGGTCATGCAGCTCATCCAGTATGCGCCGACGACGGACAAGGTGCTCAAGCGCCCGCTGCTGATCGCGCCGCCCTGGATCAACAAATTTTACATCCTCGACCTGCGTCCGAAAAATAGCTTCGTCCGCTGGGCCACCGCGCAGGGTCATACCGTATTCATGATCTCCTGGGTCAACCCGGACGCCAAATTGGCCCAGCTCCGCTTTGACGACTACATGACGCAGGGCATGTTCGGCGCCCTCGACGCCATCGAGCAGGCGACCGGCGAGCGCGAGGTCAACGCGATCGGCTACTGCCTCGGTGGCACGCTGCTGGCGTGCTCGCTGGCCTACATGGACGCCGTCGGCGACGACCGGATCAAGACGGCGACCTTCTTCGTCACCATGACCGATTTCCAGGAAGCCGGCGAACTCGGCGTCTTCATCGACGAGGAGCAGCTGCGCGCGCTCGAAGAGAAGATGGAGAAGCGCGGCTTCCTGGACGGCAGCGAGATGGCGTCGACGTTCAACATGCTGCGCGCCAACGACCTGATCTGGTCGTTCGTGGTGAATAATTACCTGATGGGCAACGAACCGTTCCCGTTCGACCTGCTCTACTGGAACAGCGACAGCACGCGGATGCCGGCGGCGATGCACAGCTTCTATCTGCGCCGCATGTATCAGGAGAACCTGCTCTGCCAGCCCGGCGGGATCAGCTTGAACCACCAACCGATCGATCTGCGCCGCATCAAGGTCCCGGCCTATTTCCTCTCCACCCGCGAAGACCATATCGCGCCGTGGAAGAGCACCTATCGCGGCACCCAGCTCCTCGGCGGCGAGAACCGGTTCACCCTCGCCGCCAGCGGCCACATCGCCGGCGTCGTCAATCCGCCCGAAGGCGGCAAATATAGCTATTGGACCAACGAGACATTGGCCAAGGACGCCGAGACCTGGCTGGCCTCGGCCACCGAGATCGGCGGAAGCTGGTGGCCGGACTGGCAACGCTGGGTCCTCGCGCACGACAAGACCGAAGTCCCGGCCCGCCATCCGGGCGATCGCGCCCTCGAGGCGATCGAGCCCGCGCCTGGGCACTTCGTGAAGGTCAAGTCCGTGGCGTGATCTTAACCGGGCATTTACATTGTCATTGTAGAACAAGTCCTCACCCGAGGAGGACCAATGATGCGCTTGTTACATGTTATCCTGCCAGCCGCCGCCGTAATGCTAAGCGTATCAACAGCTTACGCGGCGCAGCAGGATTTCACCTTGCAGAACAAGACCGGCTACCAGATCGACGAGGTCTACGTGAGCCAGAGCTCGAGCCGCAACTGGGGCAATGACGTCATGGGCCGCGACGCGCTCGTTGACGGCAATACGGTCGACATCTCCTTCAACGCCCCGGACAACGCCTGCCGCTGGGACATGCGCGTCAAGTACAATGACGGCGACGAGGCGACCTGGAACAACCTGAACCTCTGCAACATCAACAAAGTAACGCTGTTCTGGGACCGCCGGGGCCAGACCACTCGCGCCGTCACCGAATAGAGAATCTGTCCGCCGAGCCTTC
>CAZZVQ010000026.1:30363-51833 GCA_964657565.1 uncultured Acetobacteraceae bacterium | reverse complement strand
GCCCGGCGCGGCGACGGGCGCGGTGGCCACAGGGGCGGTCGCGGTCACGGGTGGCAGGGCCGCGGGGGCGGTCACCGCGAGCGGGCCGGCAGCCAAGGTCTCCGCCGGCGTGCGGACTGGGACGGGAAGCGGCGCGGCCGGGATGGCGGCAGTCGCGGCGTCGGGCGAGGCCTTCGCGATGGTTTCGAGGGTCGCCATCAGCTCCGCCCGCCGCTTGTCGTCGCGCAGCAGGGCGAGGGTATTGGCGGCGTCGGTGGGGGAGAGCGTGCTCGCGCGCGGTGGCGCAGCCGGGCCGGGCTGGGCGGCAGGCGGCTGGGCAGGCTGCTGGGCAGCCGCCGTCACGACGGCCGCGAGCAGCATCAGGATCGCGAGCACGAACACGCGACCGCTCCAGGCAGGGGTCCGTCTCGACGGCCGAGCAGCTTGCGTCAGGTCGGGCTTGGCCCACATTTCGACCATGGTCACTTTCCTTGCCGTTCTGACCGGGCTTGCCATGCTGGGCACGCTCGGCGTTCTCGTCGCTGGGATGGTGGGGCTCGTGCGCGGTGGCGGCGACCCTGCCCGCTCCAACGCACTCATGCGGTGGCGGGTCATTCTACAGGGCGTGGCCCTGCTGCTGTTCATCGTGCTGCTGAGCCTGATACGGCACTGACCGTATCAGGCCCATGGCCAAGTGCATCACCCACCGATGTTTGACACCACGTTTTCGCCGCTGCACACAACGTAATCTTTGACCGAAATCTAGAACGAAGCTTGGAAAGAGACCGGGTCCCATGAAGCTGCTCGTACCCGTCAAGCGGGTCGTCGACTACAATGTGAAGGTGCGCGTCAAGGCCGACGGGTCCGGCGTCGAGACGCAGGGCGTCAAGATGTCGATGAACCCGTTCGACGAGATCGCCGTCGAGGAAGCCGTCCGGCTCAAGGAGAAGGGCGTCGCGACCGAGATCGTCGCCGTCTCCATGGGCGTCGCGCAATGCAGCGAGACGATCCGCACCGCGCTGGCGATGGGCGCCGATCGCGGCATCCTGGTCGAGACCGACGCCGAGCTGCAACCGCTGGCCGTGGCCAAGCTGTTGAAGGCGCTGGTCGACAAGGAGCAGCCGAAGCTCGTCATCATGGGCAAGCAGGCGATCGACGACGACATGAACGCCACCGGCCAGATGCTCGCCGCCTTGCTGGGCTGGCCGCAAGGCACGTTCGCCAGCAAGGTCACCATGGAAGGCGAGAAGCTGGTCGTCACCCGCGAGGTCGATGGCGGGCTCGAGACGATCGAGCTGCAGATGCCGGCGATCGTGACCACCGATCTGCGCCTCAACGAGCCGCGCTACGCGTCGCTGCCGAACATCATGAAGGCGCGCAAGAAGCCGATCGAGACCATCAAGCCGGCCGACCTCGGCGTCGACCCGGCGCCGCGGCTCAAGACCATCAAGGTGAGCGAGCCGCCGAAGCGGCAGGCCGGCGTCAAGGTGGGCTCGGTCGCCGAGCTGGTGGCGAAACTCAAGACCGAAGCGAAGGTGATCTGATGGCGTCTCTCGTCCTGCTCGACCACGAGAACGGCAAGATCAAGCAGCCGTCGCGCAGCGCGGTGACCGCGGCCGCCAAGCTCGGCGAGGTCCATGCGCTGGTCATCGGCCTGAACATCGGCGAGGCCGCGACCGCAGCGTCCAAGCTGGCCGGGGTGGCCAAGGTGCACGTGGCCGATTCCGCGGTGTACGAGCATGCCCTCGCCGAGCCGTTCGCGGCGCTGATCGCCGGCATGGCCGGTCATCACGACCACATCTTCGCGGCCTCGACCGCGACCGGCAAGAACGTGATGCCCCGGGTCGCCGCGCTGCTCGACAGCCAGCCGATCAGCGACATCTCCGACGTCGTCGACGCCAATACGTTCATCCGGCCGATCTATGCCGGCAACGCGCTGGCGACCGTGGTCTCGTCGGACGCCAAGAAGGTGATCACCGTGCGCGCCGCGTCGTTCGACCCGGTGGCCGAGGAGGGCGGGTCGGCCGCAATCGAGCCGGTGCAGGGCCAGGATGCGCCGGCGACGTCGCGCTACGTGTCGTCCGAGCTGAGCAAGAGCGAGCGGCCGGAGCTGACGGCGGCCCGGGTGGTGGTTTCTGGCGGGCGCGGGATGCAGAACGGCGACAACTTCAAGCTGATCGACCCGATCGCCGACAGCTTGGGCGCGGCGGTGGGTGCGTCGCGCGCGGCGGTGGATGCCGGCTTCGTGCCGAACGACTACCAGGTGGGCCAGACCGGCAAGATCGTGGCCCCGGACCTCTATATCGCCATCGGCATCTCGGGCGCGATCCAGCATCTGGCCGGGATGAAGGACAGCAAGGTCATCGTTGCGATCAACAAGGACGAGGAAGCGCCGATCTTCCAGGTGGCCGATTACGGTCTGGTGGGCGATCTGTTCACCATCCTGCCGGAGCTCAAGGCCGAACTGGAAAAGGCCGCCTAGGTTTGAACATCGGCACGGTCGGCATCATCGGCGCCGGGCAGATGGGCTCGGGCATCGCGCATGTGTGTGCGCTGGCCGGGCTGTCGGTGCGGATGCTGGACAACAACGCCGATGCGCTCAGCCGTGCCCAAGCGAGCATTGCCAAGAACATGGAGCGGCAAACCTCCAAGGGTACGATCCAGCTGGCTGACAAGGACGCCGCGCTCGGCCGCATTGGCTTGGGGACGGATTACGCCGCCTTCGCGGACGCCGACCTCGTGATCGAGGCGGCGACCGAGAAGGAAGACATCAAGGTCCTGATTTACAAGGCCGTGCTGCCGCATCTGCGCGCGGACTGCCTGCTCGCGAGCAACACGAGTTCGATCAGCATCACGCGGCTGGCCGCCAGCACCGACCGGCCCGGGCAGTTCGTGGGCATGCATTTCATGAACCCGGTCCCGATGATGAAGCTCGTCGAGATCATCCGCGGCATCGCCACCGATCAGGCGACGTTCGAGGCGGTGCGCGACTTGGCCGTCCGGCTGGACAAGACCGTCTCGGTGTCGGAGGACTTCCCGGCCTTCACGCTAAATCGCATCCTGGTGCCGATGATCAACGAGGCGATCTACACGCTGCAGGAAGGCGTGGGCTCGATCGAGGCGATCGACACGGCGCTGAAGCTGGGCGCAGCGCACAAGATGGGGCCGCTGGAGCTGGCGGATTTCATCGGACTGGATACCTGCCTGGCAGTGATGCAGGTGCTCTACGAAGGCATGTCGGACAGCAAGTATCGTCCGAGCCCGCTCCTGGTGAAGTATGTCGAGGCCGGGTGGTATGGTCGCAAGACCGGCAAGGGCTTCTACGATTACTCGGTGGAGCCGCCGCGGCCTACGCGGTAGCGGCGTCGAAAACGATACCGCGGAATATGTCATCCACCGGAAGCGAAATTCCGGCTTCTGGCAAATCCAGCATCTCACCAGCGGTCAAAGCGTCGGCCGTCCACTCTGTGACGCCCGGCTGCCGCACATAGACCGTCAGGTCGGGCCCGGTGTTATCCACGACGACATAGCGCCGGATCGACGGAACAGCCCTGTATTCACGCAGCTTCACTGAATAGTCGATGCGCCCTGAACTCGGGCTTAGGACCTCGAACACAATGAGAGGCTCTGAAATCAAGCGGTCTGTATCCGCATCGGCATTGGTCGCAACCATGACGTCTGGGTAGCGAACGGCTCGACCGATGGTCGCGACGCCCGCCTCTGGAAGCACCTGCAAGCCGGATTCGGCCAGCCGCGACCAGAGCGCAACGGTAAGATTACGACAAAGCTGCATGTGCCGCTTGTTGCCGCCCGTCATCGAGATCGGCTCGTAGCCATCGAACTCAAACGGAGCCTCCTGCCGCTCGACCCAGTCGAGGAACTGCTCGCGCGTCATCAGGGGCGTCCGGAGCGTGACGTTCATGCCGACACGATATCACTATTCGGCGGCGTTGCGCAGTGCGGCTCCGGCGGCGGCAAGGCAGAGGGGGATCGACGCGCACAGCACGGCGAGCAGCAGCAGCAAATGCGGTCGCGGGGTCAGCCCGGTTGCGGCGGCAGCGCCGAAGATCAGCACCGGGGTGGCGAGGGGCAGCACAAGCAGGGGCAGCAGGACGCCGCCGCGGCGGGCGCCGAGGACGATGGCGGCGCCCATCGTGCCGAGCAGCGAGAGCGCGAGGGTACCGGGCAGCAGCGCCAGCAGCAGCACCGGGACCGAACTGGGCGGCATCTGCAGCATGATCGCCAGCGGTCCCGCGGCCAGGAGCAGCGGCAGGCCCGTCACCAGCCAGTGCGCGGTCGCCTTCACCGCGGCGACGGCAATCGGGGGCAGGCCGCAGAGCAGGAGCTGGTCCAGCGTGCCGTCCTCGAGGTCGGCGCCGAATAGGCGGTCGAGCGGGAGCAAGGCGGCCAGCAGCGCCCCGACCCAGACGATGCCGGGGGCCAGCCGCGCCAGCACGTCCGGGGCCGGGCCGATGGCCAGCGGGAACAACGCGCCGACCAGGACGAAGAACAGCAGCGCCGCCATCGTGTCGGCGCCGTGGCGCACCGAGAGCAGCAACTCGCGGCGCAGCAGCGCGCCCATCATGGTCACAGTCGCAACTCCAAGACATCGTCGAGCGGCAGCGGCAGGTGCGTCGCCGTGACGATCGCGCCGCCCTCGCGCCGATGCGCGGCGAGCAACACGCCGAGGCGGTCGACCGAGGCGGCGTCGAGCCCGAGCGTGGGTTCATCGAGCAGCCACAGCCCACCCGGCGGGCGCAGGGCCAGACGGGCCAGCGCAAGGCGGCGGCGCTGGCCGGCGGAGAGCAGCCGGCCCGGCAAATCGCGCAGCGCCTCGAGATCCATCGCTGCCAGCGCCGGACCGAGCGCGGCGCCGGGCGAGCGGAGGTTCTCGGTGACGGTCAGGCTCAGCTTGATGGCGTCGAGATGGCCGAGATAGGCCGTCGGCGCCGGGTCGTCGGCGATGTCGACGCCGTTCCAATGGATGGTCCCGGCATCCGGCCGCTTCAGCCCAGCCAACACCCGCAGCAGCGTGCTCTTGCCGGAGCCGTTGGCCCCCAGCAGCAGCATCGCGCCGCCCGGCGGAACCTCGAAGGCGACATCGCGCAGCACGAGCCGTTCGCCGCGGAAGGCCGCCACACCGGCCACCGCCAGACCCGAACTCGCATTCCCGCCCATGCGGCCATCTTATCGGGTCCGGTCCGGTGGACGCCATGGGGCGTGGGGGCTAAATACTTTTGCAGCGAACAAGAGGGCAGACGCGATGAAAGCGACCGGGCACGACAGCCTCCAGACCACCCGCACCCTGAATGCGGGCGGGCGCGACTATCGCTACTTCTCGCTCCCCGAGGCCTACAAGTCGATCGGCGACGGCAGCCGCCTGCCCGTCAGCCTGAAAATCCTGCTCGAGAACGTGCTGCGCTTCGAGAACGGCGCCAGCTACAAGCCCGACGACGCGCGCGCCATCACCGAGTGGGCCGAGACCGGCCGTTCGGAGAAGGAGGTGCCGTTCAAGCCCGCCCGCATCCTGATGCAGGACTTCACGGGCGTGCCCGCCGTGGTGGACTTGGCCGCGATGCGCGACGGCATCACCTCGCTCGGCGGCAGCCCGCAGCAGGTGAACCCGCTCGTGCCGGTCGACCTGGTGATCGACCACTCCGTCATGGTCGACGTGTCGGCATCGGCCGAGGCGGCCAAGAAGAACGTCGAGATCGAGTTCGAGCGGAACGGCGAGCGCTACCAGTTCCTCCGCTGGGGCCAGTCGGCGTTCGAGAATTTCCGCGTGGTGCCGCCCGGCGCCGGCATCTGCCACCAGGTCAACGTCGAGTTCCTGGCCGAAACGATCTGGACCGCCGACGTCAACGGCGGCACCTATGCCTATCCCGACACGCTGTTCGGCACCGATAGCCACACCACCATGGCCAACGGCATCGGCGTGCTCGGCTGGGGCGTCGGCGGGATCGAGGCGGAGGCGGCCATGCTCGGCCAGCCCATCGCCATGCTGATCCCCGACGTGATCGGCTTCAAGCTGAGCGGCGTGATGCCCGAAGGCAGCACCGCGACCGACCTGGCGCTGACGGTCACGCAGATGCTGCGCAAGAAGGGCGTGGTCGGCAAGTTCGTCGAGTTCTTCGGGCCCGGCCTGGCCGCCCTCTCGGTCGCGACCCGGCTGACGATCGCCAACATGGCCCCGGAATATGGCGCCACCTGCGGCTTCTTCCCGGTCGACACCGCCACAATCGACTACCTCAAGCTGACCGGGCGCGAGGCCGGGCGGATCGAGCTCGTCGAGGCCTACTGCAAGGCGCAGGGCATGTGGATCGATGCCGAGACGCCGGATCCGGTGTTCACCGACATCGTCGAGTTGGATCTGTCCACCGTCATGCCGTCCATCGCCGGACCGAAGCGGCCGCAGGACAAGGTGCTGCTCAAGGACGCCGCCGCGGCGTTCCGCGCCGATCTGACCAAGGGTCTCGGCGTGCCGGCCAACGACGTCGAGACGCGGGTCAAGGTGGCCGGGACCAACTACGAGATCAGCCATGGCGACGTGGTGATCGCCGCGATCACCAGCTGCACCAACACGTCGAACCCGTACGTGATGCTCGGCGCCGGGCTGCTGGCCCGCAAGGCACGGCAGAAGGGGCTGACGCCGCGGCCCTGGGTCAAGACGTCGCTGGCGCCGGGGAGCCAAGTCGTCACGGAGTATCTCGACCGCGCCGGGCTGTCGGAGGATCTCGACGCGCTCGGCTTCCAGCTCGTCGGCTATGGCTGCACGACCTGCATCGGCAATTCGGGGCCGCTCGAGGACGCCGTCGTCGACGCCATCGAGGACAACAAGCTGGTCGCCGTATCGGTGCTGTCCGGCAACCGGAACTTCGAGGGCCGGGTGCACCCGAACGTGCGCGCCAACTACCTGGCGAGCCCGCCGCTGGTCGTGGCCTACGCGCTGCTCGGGACGATGAACGAGGACATCACGACCGCGCCGCTCGGCACCGGGTCGGACGGCAAGCCGGTCTACCTGAAGGACATCTGGCCGAGCAACGCCGAGATCGACGCCGCCGTCGCCCACAGCCTGACGCGCGAGCAGTTCATCAGCCGCTACGGCGAGGTGTTCCAGGGCACCAGCGAGTGGCGCGCCATCGAGGTCGACACGTCCAGCGACGTCTACAAGTGGAACGGCGGTAGCACCTACGTGCAGAACCCGCCCTACTTCGACGGCATCACGATGGACCTGCCGGAGATCAAGGACATCACCGGCGCCCGCGTGCTGGCGCTGTTCGCCGACAACATCACCACCGACCACATCAGCCCGGCCGGCAACATCAAGAACTCCTCGCCCGCCGGCAGCTATCTCGGCGAGCGCCAGGTGATGCAGCGCGACTTCAACTCCTACGGCTCGCGCCGCGGAAACCACGAAATCATGATGCGCGGCACCTTCGCCAACATTCGCATCAAGAACGAGATGCTGGGTGGCATCGAAGGCGGCTGGACCAAGAAGCAGCCCGGCGGCGAGCAGCTGCCGATCTATGACGCCGCCATGCAGTATAAGAAAGAAGGCGTGCCGCTGGTCGTGTTCGGCGGTAAGGAATATGGCATGGGCTCGTCGCGCGACTGGGCAGCGAAGGGCACCGCGCTGCTGGGCATCAAGGCGGTGATCGTCGAGAGCTTCGAGCGCATCCATCGCTCGAACCTGGTGGGCATGGGCGTCCTGCCGCTCACGTTCAAGGACGGCGCGACCCGGCACAGCCTGAACCTGGTCGGCGACGAGACGATCGACGTCCTCGGGCTGAACGAGCTTCGCGCCGGCATGGACCTGATGGTCCGGATCCACCGGGCGACCGGCGCAGTCGACGAGTTGTCGGTGAAGTGCCGGGTCGATACCGCCGACGAGGTCGAATACTACAAGAACGGCGGCATCCTGCATTACGTGCTCCGGGAGATGGCCCGCGCCGCCTAAACCCACCCGGCACGGGATTTGAGGCTGGGTCTACCCGTCTGGCTCCGCGCGGGGCCGGACGCGGACCTAGGACACCTCCCTCTCAGCCTCGACTTCCGCGCCGTCAGCATCGCCGAGGGCGTGCGGGCGGCGTTGGCCGTGGCCGTCGTGGTCACGGTCACCGAGTGGCTCGACATCCCCGCTCTGGCCGCGGTCGGCCTGGGATCGTTGCTCACCTGCCTGTGCGATCCGGGCGGGCCGATCCGGCGACGGCTGCCGGCGCTGTTCTCGTTCGCGATCATCGGCTCGTTCGCCTTCCTGCTGTTCAGCCTGCTGCGGGCCGAGGGCGTGATGCCGGGCGCGATCGGCGGTGCGATCTGGGTGTTCGGCGCCATGTATGCCCGCGCCTGGGGGCCGGTGGCCATGCAGGTCGGCAACCTGCTCACCGTCGTCGCCATCCTGGCGCTGGATCATGCCGAAAATCTCCACGACGCTTTGATGCTGGCCGGGCTGTTCGGCGCCGGGTCGCTCTGGGCGTTGTTATTGAGCCTGGTGCTCTGGCGGCTGCATCCGTTCCTGCCGGCCCGCTCGGCCGTGGCGGACGTATATCGCCGCATCGGCATGTTGGCGGCCGATCTGTCGGAGCAGGTGGCGGGGGCGGCCAAGCCGGACTGGACCGCGCACGCGCGGGGGCACCGCCGCTACGTGCGCGACGGGCTCGAGGCGGCGCGCGGCGAGCTGCTGGACATCCTGCGCAGCCGCGGCCAGGGCGGCCCGCGCGGCAACGCGCTCATCATCCAGATCGAGGCCGCCGACCAGATCTTCGGCGCCGTGATCGCGCTGTCCGACATCCTCGAGCACGGCGACGTCGCCGTGAGTCAGGCGGCCCGGCCCCTCCTTCCCGCGCTCCGCCTGGTGCTGGCGGGCATCTCCGACGGCATCATGACCGACCATGCCGAAGACGCGGAGCATCGGGCGATGTTCCTGCGGCTGTTCGGCGAGATCGAGCGGGCCGGGTACAGCGGGCCGCTGGCGGAAGTCACCCGGTCGCTCGTCTCGGTGCTGCGGGTGGCGGCGTTGATGACCACGCCGGAAGGCCGCACCGTCGAGGGGGCGAGCGGGTCCGACCGCATGCCGGTGCTGACCCGTCTTGCCGGGCCGCTCCGGTCCAATCTGCGCTGGAGCTCCGCCTCGCTGCGCCATGCGGTGCGGGCCACGGCGGTCGCGCTGCCGGCGCTGTTGATCACGCTGCCGGTCGGGGCCGTCTACGCGCACTGGCTGACGATCACGCTGATCCTGACGCTGCAGCCGTTCTTCGCGGTGACGTGGCAGCGGGCGTTGGAGCGGATCGGCGGCACCATGCTGGGCGGCTTCATCGCGGCCGCCCTCTCCATCTTCGTGCACAGCCCGACCCTCATCGCGGTGTTCCTGTTCCCGCTCGCCATCGTCGCCTTCGCGGTCCGCCGGGTCAGCTACGGCCTGTTCATGGCGGCGCTGACCCCGCTGGTCGTTCTGCTGTCGGAACTTGGGCAGCCCGGCACCGGCGAAATCGTCATCGCGTTCTACCGCGCCGCCTACACGCTCGCGGGCGGGGCGATGGCGGTGGTTGGCGGGTTGCTGCTGTGGCCGAGTTGGGAGCCGGCGCGGGTGCGCGGCGATCTGCGGACCGCGATCGAGGCCCATGCGGCGTACGCCGATGCCGAACTCGCGACGCTGATGGGCGAGGCACCGATCGGGTCGGCGGATACGGCGCGGCGGGCGGCGGGGCTGGCGAGCAACAATTTGGAGACGACCCTGTCGCGGGCGTTGCAGGAGCCGGGGCACGCATCGCGTCGGGAATTGCAGGTCGCGATGGTGGCCGATGCGGCGCTGCGCCGGACGGCGGGACGGCTGGCGGCGCTGCAGCACGCGCCGGGTCTGGCGGGACCAGCGGAGATCGAGGCCTGGCGCAACTGGTTGAAGGCGTCGTTCGCCGCGTTGCTGACGGGCGCCGCGCTGCCGGCGGAGGTGCCGGCGGACCCGGCGAACGGCCCGTTGGGGCGGATCGCGCGGCAATTGGCGCTGATCGACGGCGCGATGCGGACGAGTGCCGGGTAGAGCCGGATCGGGTCAGGTTGTCTGGACACAGCCCCAAATTCGTCACCCGCGGACTTGATCCGCGGGTCCACGGTGCCGGAAGAGTCGCCCTGCTTGGCCCGGGCCCCCGGGTCAGGCCCGGGGGTGACGAGCTTAGGCGGATCCTCTCAACTGCTCTTCGGTCCCGCCGGTAGGAAACGCGTCACGAACAGCGCGGAGCCACCGAGCGCGGCCATGAGCAGGAAGATGGCGCCGCCGGCCGCAGCGTAGAACTGGCCGACCACCCAGATCATGATGCCGGTCGGCGCCGAGAAGCCGATCGCGGCCAGCACCGTCTGCGCCAGGGCGGCCCGCGGGGCCGGGATGCTGCGCAGGACCAACATGTTCGAGAGGTGCTGACAGGCGAACGTCGCGGCGTGCAGGAGCTGGATGGCGGCGAGGAGCGGCACCGAAACCGTCAGCGCCGTGACGGTCCAACGCAGCAGGCAGGCACTCGCGGCGAGGCCGGTCAGGCGCGCGGGGCCGAGCCACTCGACCAGCCGGCGGCCCCAGATGAACAGCGCGATCTCGGCGACGATCCCCTCGGCGATCAATGCGCCGATGACGGCGTCGCCGATGCCGGCTTGCCGCCAATACAGGCTGGCGAAGGCGTAATAGGCGGCGTGCGACCCCTGGGTGAGCGCGGTGGCGATCAGGGCGGCGCGGAAGGCCGGGCCGAGCGGGGCGACGGACAAGCGGCGCGGGGCGGTGTCGCCCTGCGGCGGGCGCGGGAGTGCGGCCGTCATCAACGCGGCCGCGGCGTAGCCGGCGGTCAGCAGCCACGGCACGGCAGCGGTGCCGAAGCGGCCGAGCAGCGCGCCGGCGCCGGCGGTGGCGAGCATATAGGACACCGAGCCCCAGGCGCGGGTGCGGCCGTAATCGAGGCGGCCCGCCGCGGCGAAGGCCAGCGTCACCGCATCGCAGAGCGGGGTGAGCGCCGAGGCGGCGACCCCGCCGACGATCACGAGGACCGCGATGGCCGGCGCGCCGGTGGCTGGATCCAGCAGCGCGGCGCAGAGTGCCGCCGCCGTCGCGGCCGCGAACAGCGAGGCGCGATGGCGGCCGAGCCGGTCCGCGGCCCAGCCCCACGCCGGCACGGTCGCGACCCGGGCGAGCGAGGCCACCCCCAGGATGGTGCCGATCAGCGCGGCGTCGAGGCCGCGGTCGGAGAGCCAGAGCGGGAGGTAGGCCGTGAGGATGGCGCCGGCGGCGAAGAAGCAGGAGAGGAAGAGGCCGACCCGGGTACTGTCTGAAATCGGCTGCCGCCGGGTCAAGCGGTGGCGGCGAGCGCGTGCGCGGCGTCGCGGATGCGCTGCGCCATGGAGGCGATGCCGCTGCCGCGGTTGCTGGAGAGATTGGCGAGCAGGCCCATCTCCTTGAGGAAATCCGGCGGCGTCGCGAGCACCTCGGCGGGCGCCCGGCCGGAATACACCCGGAGCAGCAGTGCGACGAGACCGGAGACGATCGCCGCGTCGGACCCGCCGGCGAGGAACATGCGGCCGTCGCGGACGACGGCCTCCATCCAGACCTTGCTCTGGCAGCCCGGCACGCGATGGGCGTCATCCTGCCACTCGGCCGGGAACGCCGGCAGTTTGCGGCCGAGATCGATGATGAAGCCGTAGCGGTCCATCCAATCGTCGAACAGGTCCAGATCGGCCTCGATGGTTGCGATGGCGTCGGCCGCGGTCGTTTCTTCCGGTTGGACGAAGGGGTCTGGTTGCATGCGTCTCGATGTGTTGGCCCGGTGCGGTGAGGTCAAGAAAAAACCCGCCAGCCTTGCGGCGGCGGGTCTGATCTGATGGTGGGCCGTGCGGTCCACCAGAGGATTACATGCCGCTTGAGCTCGGCGCGGTGCTGGGCATCGTGTCGGACGACATCGGGGCCGGCGCAGAGCCGTTGGTCATCTTGTACTCGAAGCTGCAGCTGCCGCGCTTGACGGTCACGTCGGCCATGTTGCCCTGCACGGTGCCGGACAGGTTGCGGCCGGTGACGGTGCCATCCGGGCCGATCATGCCACGCATGCCGGCGACCATGATGGTGTTGCCGCGGACGCGGGCGTTCTGCATGCCGCGCGGGTTACGGCAGGCCGAGCTGCCCGTGGCCATGCCCGGACCACGATACACGCCAGCCATCGGCATCATCGGCGGCGGCGGGGCGGCGGGCATCGGCTCCGGAGCGGCGGCCATCGGGGGCGGCGGGGGCGGGTTGCTGGCACAGCCGACGACGGTGCCAGCCAACAGTAGTACGGTTGCGAGTTTTAGACGCATTCAAAATCTCCTATGCGAATCCGAGAACGGTCGGAACATGACAGGAGAAGCACAGGTCGGCTACAGGATGAACCGGGACAGATCACTTTTCGCTGCGAGTGGTGCAACCCGGTCATTCACATATCCGGCATCAACGGTGATCTCGTCTCCATTGCGATCGGCCGCCGTGAAGCTGATCTCTTCCAGCAGCCGTTCCATTACAGTCGCGAGTCGCCGCGCCCCGATGTTCTCGACCCGATCATTGATGTCGGCCGCAAGATCGGCCAGCGCGTCAACCGCATCGTCGGCAAATGTCAAGGCGACGCCCTCGGTGCCCATCAGCGCCGAGTATTGCTTCAGCAAGCTGTGCTCCGGCTCGGTGAGGATCCGCCGCAGATCGTCGCGCGAGAGCGGCGCCAGTTCCACCCGGATCGGCAGGCGGCCCTGGAGTTCGGGCAGCAGGTCGGCGGGCTTGGCCAGATGGAACGCGCCGGAGGCGATGAACAGCACGTGGTCGGTCTTGACCGGGCCGTATTTCGTGCTGACCGTGGTGCCCTCGATCAGCGGCAGCAGATCGCGCTGCACGCCCTCGCGGGAGACGTCGCCACCGCGGAAGCCGCCTTCGCTCGACCGTGCGCACACCTTGTCGATCTCGTCGATGAAGACGATGCCGTTCTGCTCGGCGTGCTCGACGGCATCCTTGTTCAGCGAGTCCGTGTCGAGCAGCTTGTCGCTTTCCTCGCGCGTCAATGCCACGCGCGCGGCCGCGACGGTCAGACGACGCTTCTGCGTGCGGCCGCCGAACATGCCTTTCATCATGTCGCCCAGATTGGCCATCTGGCCGGGCTGCATGCCCGGGATCTCCATCGTCACCGGCGTGACATCGGCGACGGCGACCTCGACCTCCTTGTCCTCCAGCTCGCCGGCACGGAGCATCTTGCGGAATTTTCCGCGCGTGTCGGCGGAGGCCCCTTCGCCGACCAGCGCCGTGGTCAGCCGGTCCTCGGCGGCCTGCTCGGCCTTGGCCTGCACGTCCTTGCGGCCGGCATCGCGCAGCATGGTGATGCTGGCCTCGACAAGGTCGCGCACGATGCTGTCGACGTCGCGGCCGACATAGCCGACCTCGGTGAACTTGGTCGCTTCGATCTTGATGAACGGCGCCTGGGCGAGCTTGGCCAGGCGGCGCGCGATCTCGGTCTTGCCGCAGCCGGTCGGGCCGATCATCAGGATATTCTTCGGCACCACCTCTTCACGCATGCCGTTCGGCAGTTGCTGCCGCCGCCAGCGGTTGCGCAGCGCGATGGCCACCGCGCGCTTGGCGTCGTTTTGGCCGACGATGAAGCGGTCGAGTTCGCCGACGATCTCCCGCGGCGAATAGGTCTTGACGTCCATTATAGGGTTTCCACGATGACGGAGTAGTTGGTGTAGACGCAGATGTCGCCGGCGATCTTCATGGCGCGGCGGGCGATCTCTTCGGCCTCCAGGCCCTCGACCGTCATCAGCGCGCGGGCTGCAGCCAGCGCGAAATTGCCGCCGGAGCCGATCGCGATGACGCCGTCCTCGGGCTCGAGCACGTCGCCTTGGCCGGTCAGCGTGTAGCTGTGCTGCTTGTCGGCGACAGCCATCATGGCCTCCAGCCGACGGAGGTAGCGATCGGTGCGCCAATCCTTGGCGAGTTCGACGCAGGCGCGCTCGAGTTGGCCGGGGAACCGCTCGAGCTTGGCCTCCAGCCGCTCCAGCAGCGTGAAGGCGTCGGCGGTCGCGCCGGCGAACCCGGCGAGGACGGCCCCGCCGGCGCCGATGCGCCGCACCTTCCGCGCATTGCCCTTGATGACGGTCTGGCCGAGGCTGACCTGCCCATCGCCCGCCATGGCGACGACGCCACCTTTGCGGACGGAGAGGATCGTGGTGCCGTGCCAACCCACGGGATCGTATGGTTTGTTGTCTTGCATGGTGAGACGCTAGGTGGGGCAGGCGCGGCCATTGCACAAGATATAGGCAGAGTTGCCGTTCGACCGGCTTGACCTCCAGCCGCATCCTTCGCACATAAGATTCGATCCGAAGTCCACTGGATGATGAACAGTCTGAGCGCCGACCCGCCTCCGCCGATCTGCACCTGCTTCGCCGTCCGCCGGGCGGCGCGCCATGTCAGCCAGGTGTATGATGGACATCTCGCGTCCACCGGGCTGCGCACGACGCAGTATTCGCTGCTGAACGTGCTTGCCGGCGATGGGCCGCGCAGCCTGGTCGCCGTGGCCAAGCGGATGGGGCTCGACCGCACGACGCTGGGCCGCAACCTGCGCCCGCTGGAGCGGGAGGGGCTGGTATCGATGACGGTCGATCCGCAGGACCGCCGCGGGCGCACGTTGGCGATCACCGAGCTCGGCCGAGCCAAGCTGGCCGAGGCGCGGAGCTGCTGGGCGGCGGCGCAGGCGGCGTTCGAGGCGCGGTATGGCGCGGCGGAGACGCATCACCTGCACGCGACGCTGGATGCGGTGGCGCGGCTGGATTTCGGCAAGTCTCGCTAATCGATCACGGCGCCAGCGCGACGCCGTCGAGCCAGGGATGGGCGCGGTTGTCGGGGTCGTCGAGGCGCTGGCGGATCGAGGCCGCGAGCGGCCTGAGCCCGAGGGTCTCGGCGGCTTCCGCGCCGCTGCGGAACAGCGTGTGCGCTGCCCCGGTCTCGCCGCGTTGCAGCGCGATCTCGCCGCGCAGCCCGGTGGCGTAGGCGCCCGCGCCGGGCTCACCGATCTCGGCCGCGAGGCTGGCGGCCTTGCGGGCGCACTCGGTGGCGTCGTCCAGCGAGCCGCAGAGCAGGTGCGCCTGCGCCAGGATCGCGAGCCGCAGCGGCTGCAGGGCGAGGAAGCCCATGCGGTCGGCATCCTCAACCGCGGTGCGGGCCGTCTCGACGCCCACCTCCCGCCGGCCCGATTCGGCATACGCCAGCGCGAGGAAGCCGGCCGCCACGGGCCGCAGCAGCCGGATGTCGGTGGCGACGCAGGCTTCGTGGGCGGCCTCGAGCTGGCCGAGCGCCTGGTGCGGGCGACCCTCCGATAGCAGCAGGACGCCGTGCGCGATGTGGACGTAGATCCACGCCTGCCGCCGGTTGAGCGACCGCGCCGCTTCGGTCGCGCGCTGCAGCGCGTGGTGGGCGGGCGCGAAATCGCCCGACGAGGCGTGCGCGCGGGCGATGTAGCTGAGCGAGGTGACGGCCAGGTCCTTGTCCATGGCGTAGCGGCCGGTCAGCGGCGGGTCCGGCCCGAGATGATCCACGACGGCCTCGAGCCCGGCGACGACCGCACTGCCGCGGCCACTCGTGAGGTGGACGAGCGCGAGTTGGAACTGGCTGCGCCGCTCGAGGTCGAGGTCGCCCCGCGCGATGCCCAGCGCGCGCGCCGCCTGTGCCGCCGCTTCGGCCTGTTCCGGCTGCCCGGCCAGCCAGAACCCATGGCTTTGCAGCGCGTAGCTCTGGCCGAGTTGCACGTGGTCGTCATACCGCGCCGCGAGGTCGGCGGCGCAATGCAGGTGCGGGAGCAGGTCGCGCACATGGCCCAGGCGGAACAGCGGCCAGCGGACGCGGATATGCAGATCGAGCTGCTGCTTCTCGCGCTCGGTGTCGTCGGCCAATTGCTCCGCGGCGGCCAGGCCCTGGCGGAAGAAGCGGGCGGATTCCGGGTTGGCGTAGCGGTCCAGCGCCCGCGTGCCAGCCACCCGGGCGTAGCGGACCGATTTCTCCCACGCCTGGGCGCGATGGGCGTGATCGGCCAACAGGTCGGCCTCCTCCTCGGCACCGCGCTCCTCCAGGGCGGCCAGGACCGCGGCGTGCATCCTGACGCGGGTGCGCATGAGAATACCGTTATACGCGGTCTCGCGGATGAGACCGTGGCGGAACCCGTAGCGCGTGACGTCGTGGGTCGGGCCCGGCAGCGCCGCCGTGCCGATCTCGACCAGGAAGCCGCCCGTGCACAGCCGGGCGAGCACCGCGTCGAGCGTCTCGGCATCGAGGCTGGCGACCCGGCGCAACAGGTCGCTCCGCACCGAGGTGCCGACCACCGCGGCCGCCTGCAGGACATCCTTGTCGACATCGGGCAGCCGGTCGACGCGGGTGTCGAGCAGGGCGCGCAGCGAAGGCGGGACCCGCAGATCCTCGACCGGCCGATCCAACCGGTAGCGCTCGCCGACGCGCTTGAGTTCGCCGAGTTCGACCAGGAACTGCAGGCATTCCTCGATGAACAGCGGGTTGCCCTGCGTGTGCTCCATCAGCAGACGCTCCAGCGCCGGCACGTCCGGCCCCGGCAGCACCAGCCCGGCCAGCAGCGACCGCGCGCCCCGCTCGTCGAGCGCCGGCAGCGTGCAATCGATCCAGTTGCCCGGGTGGGGGAAGATCGACTCTGGCGGACGCTCGGTCGCGATCGTCAGCAGGTGAAAGCCATCCGCGCCATCGCTCAGCAGCTGGACGCACTCGGCGCTCTCCGGGTCGAGCCAGTGCGCATCCTCGACGACCAGCGCCATCGGGCGCCGGCGGCTGGCGGCTTGGAGCGACTGCGCGGACGCGGCGATGCTGCGGGCGCGGCGCTCGCGCGGCTCGAGCGTGGTCCAACCGGAGACCGGCGGCAGGCCGAGCAGCTCCGCCAGGCCGGGCAGGATCCGCTCCTCCGCCTCGCTCTCGCGCATGCCGATGCCGGTGAGCAGCTTGTCTTGCCGCAGCAGCCGGTCGTCGCCGGGGGCGAGTTGGAACACCCGGCGCAGCAGGTCGACGACGGCGCCGTAGCTGGTGCGCCGGTGCGGCACCGCCTCGGTCATCGACAGCGCCCAATCTTCGGGCAGCCGCTCGGTGGTGAATTGATTGATCAGGCGCGACTTGCCGAGGCCGGCATCGGCGACGACGCGCACGGCACGCGGGTGGCCCTGCGCGGCGTCGTCGAGCGCGCGCTGCAGCACGCGCAACTCCGTCTCGCGGCCGACGAAGCTGCCGCTGCCGACCGTGCGCCGGATCGGCCGGGCGCGGCGTTCGGCGATGCCGATCAGCTCGAACACCTCGAGCTTCTGTTCGAGACCCTTGATCGCCACCGGGCCGAGCGAGCGCACCGTGGCCAGCCCACCGGTCTGCGCCAGCGTCGCCGGCGTCAGCACGATCTGGTCGGGCGCGGCGATCTGCTCCATGCGCGAGGCCAGGTGGACGGCCTCGCCGGTGGCGCCGTAATGCAGCGTCACGTCCCCGGCCATGGCGCGCACGACGACTTCGCCCGAGCCGATGCCGATGCGCACATGGACCATGCCCTGCAGCTTCTCCTGCACGCCGGAACGCATCGCCAGCGCGGCGCGGCAGGCCTGGGCGGCATGTTCCTCGATCGCGATCGGCGCCCCGAACAGCGCCATGATGCCATCGCCGAGGATCTGGTTGACCACGCCGCCATAGGCCCGGACCGCGGCGCTCATCTCGCGCACGACGTCGGTCAGCACGTCGCCGGCCCGCTCCGGATCCTGGAAGGCGACGATGTCGATGGAGCTCTTGATGTCGGCGAACAGGACGCTGACGATCTTGCGTTCGGTGCGCATGACGGCGGTGCGTTCGGGGGTGCCGACCCGCGATCCGCAGGTCGGGCAGAACACCGCTCCGTCCGGAAGGGCGGCTCCGCAGGAAGTGCAACTCCGCATGACCATTCCTTTAGCCGCACGACCTTGCACGGGCTGTGCGCTGTGTCATGGTCTCGCAGCCCTATCGCCGGGGGTCAAGCTGGCGGAACGAGACAGGATCGGACCGAATGCCGGATGAGCCGTACAAGGTCGACGTTCAACTGCAGCACCCGCGCGCGACCGTGTCGCAGGTGCATCTGGCAGCGGGACACGAGACGCCAGAACATACGCACGCGCACGATTATGTGGTGATCCCGCGTGCCGCGACGACCGTGGTGAAGACGACGTTCAAGGATGGACAGAAGCTGTCCGAGGAGACGATCGAGCATCAGCCGGGGCAGCCCTATGTCGTATTGGCCAACGAGGACGGCGTGACGTTCTCGCTGAAGAACGTAGGAAACGGACCGATGCTGTGCGACAAGGCGTTCATCAAGCCCAAGTGAACGCGGATGGTGAACGCGGGTGGTTGGGGCGGAAGGATTCGAACCTTCGGATGGCGGATTCAAAGTCCGCTGCCTTACCGCTTGGCGACGCCCCAGTGAACGCTTGGCCGCGCGGATCACATAGCGCGATTTTCAGCCGAGCGTAAGTCAGCGGAGCGCACCGCCCCAGGCCCACCAGCCGCGCGGGGGCGTCGCGGCGGCAGCGGCGGCGGCGGCGCTGTCGAACAGGCCGAAACAGGTCGCGCCGGACCCGCTCATGCGGGCGAAGCGGCATCCGGGCTGGGTGTGAAGCCAGGCGAGCGCGTTGCCGATCGGCGGGCAGAGCTGGATCGCCGGCGCTTCGAGGTCGTTGGACAACAGCGCCAGATCGGCGGCCAGGGCGCGGGCGTCCGCCCAACGCGGCGGCAGGGTGGCAGGCTCGGAAAACGCCTCCGTGCGGGTGCGGAACACGTCGGCGGTGGCGACGGGGACCCCCGGGTTGACCAGCACGATGCCGCAATCGGGCAAGGCCGGGGCGACACCGATCAGTTCGCCGACCCCGCCCATCCGCGCGGGCTCGCTGGCCAGGCACACCGGCACGTCGGCGCCGAGGCCGAGCGCGATGGCCGCAAGCTGCGGCGCCGACAGGCCGAGGCCCCAAACCCGGTTGAGGAGACGCAGCGCGGCCGCCGCATCGGCCGACCCGCCCCCGATGCCGCTCGCGACGGGCAAGTGCTTGTCCAGCGCGAGCGCGGCCCCGTGCGTGGCGGGCGCCGCCGCGAGCAACGCGCGGGCGGCGCGCAGGACGAGGTTGTCGCCGCCGCTCAACGCCGCGCCGAACGGCCCGGTGACCTCGAGCTGCAACGCATCGGCATGCGTCATGCTCACCACGTCGGCGACGTCCGGAAACACCGCCAGGCTGTCGAGCAGGTGGTAGCCGTCCGCGCGGCGGCCGAGCACGTGCAGGAAGAGGTTGACCTTGGCCCGGGCGCGTTCGCGGCTCACTTCGCGGGCGTGGCCACCGGCGTTGGGGTGACCGGGAGGGCGGCAAGCTTATCGGTTAGCCGCTTGGTCTCTTCGGCATCTGGCTTCAGGTTGAGGGCGCGGCGCCACTGGAACTCGGCTTCGCGCAGGCGCCCGGCGGCAGCCAGCGCGTCGCCGAGATGGCCGTTGATGGTGGCGTCCTCCGTCTCGAGCTCGACGGCGCGCTCCAACTCCCGGATAGCCCCCGCGGTGTCGCCCTCGCGCAGCAGCACCCAGCCGAAACTGTCGATATACGCGCCTTCATTGGGCCGGGCGGCCATGGCGCGATCCAGCATCGCATGCGCCTCCGGCAGATGCTGGCCGCGTTCGGCCCAGGAATAGGCGAGGTAATTCAGGATGCTCGGCTGGTCCGGCGCGAGTTCGAGCGCGTATTTCAGGTCCGCCTCCGCCTTCGGCCACTGGTCGGCCCGCTCGAGCGCGATGCCGCGCGCGTAGAACAGCGGCCAGTTGGCGCGGCTGGGCGTGCCGAGCTTGCCGATCGCGTCGCTGTAGGCGGTGGCGGCGTCGGCGAAGCGCTCCTTGCGGCGGAACACGTCACCCAATTGCGCGCGCGGCTCCGGCCGGTCCGGATGCTCGCGCGAGAGTTTCTCGAGCAGGGCAATGGCCGCGTCGGTCTGGCCGCTATCGTCGAGCAGCCCGGCGCGGCGCAGCTCGACCAGCGGGGCGAGCGGGTCGTCGGCGGGGACCGGGGCGAGGGCAGCCAGCGCGGCGTCGGGTCGTTTGGCGGTCGCCTCGATGTCGGACAGCACGATCCGCGCGGCGGTGAAAGCCGGCCGCATGTCGAGCGCGAGGCGGATCATGGCCTGGGCCGACTCGTTGTTCTGCTGGCGGAGCGATGCGGCCATGGCGAGATAGGCCTCGGCGATGCCGTCCGCCGCACTGGCGACGGGGCGGCGCGACACGTCGGCCTCGAGTCCCTGGCGCGACATGCCGAACTCGCCGTCCGCATTGGCCAGCTCGCCGATCGTACGTTGCGCGTCGGGCAGCATGCCATGCCGGGCTTGCCAACTGGCGAGGATGACGGCGAGGCGGAGGTTGACCTGGCCGTAATCGGTCGTCGCGATCCGATAGAAGCGCTCGGCGATCTCAGCCCGGCCCGCGAGGTCGGCGATCATGGCGGCATGCAGCGCATAGACCCCCCGGAACCGGGTCCCTTCGACCAGCGGCGCCAATAGGCCCAGCGCGGCGTCGGGATGGTTCTGGCCGAACTCGGCCCACGCCAGCAGCAACGGCCGCAGCACTTGGGTCAGCCCCTGATCCTGCGGCAGCGCGGCGAAACCAGCCTGAGCGGCCGCCCAGTTCCCGGCCTTGCCGTCGCGCCCGGCGACGATGAGTCGGGCGATCGGGTTGTCGGGCACCCTGGCCGCCAGGCGGGCCGCCTCCGGCTGGCCGGCGAGGAGGGCGGCCAGGAACGCCTGGCTGTTCAGCTCCGGCACGCTCGGATCGTCGCGCAGGGCCTGTTCGAATTCGCGGGCGGCGATCGACAGGTCTCGGGTCTGGACGGCGAAGCGCCCCGCGAGATAGGCGCCGAATGCGCCGTTGATGCGGGCATCGGTGCTCGACGGCGGGGTTTCGCCAGCGGCGGCCGTGAGCAGGGCGGCCGTGGTGAGCAGGGCAAGGCGCAACTGTCGCGTTCTCAGCATGTGTTACATCCCGCCCGGATAATTCGGCCCGCCACCGCCCTCGGGCGCCGCCCAGTCGATGTTCTGCGATGGGTCCTTGATGTCGCAGGTTTTGCAATGCACGCAATTCTGCGCGTTGATCTGCAGCTTCGGATCACCGGTTTCGACGCCGACGGCCTCGTAGACCCCGGCGGGGCAGTAGCGGCTTTCCGGGCTGCGGAACTTCTCCCAGTTGATGGGCTCCCATCGAGCCGGGTCGCGGAGCTGGAGATGCACCGGCTGGTCTTCGGTGTGATTGGTGTTGCTGACGAAGACGGACGACAGCTTGTCGAAAGTGATCTTGCCGTCGGGCTTGGGGTAGGCGATTTGCGGGGCCTCGGCAGCCGGCGTCAGGGTCTCGTTGTCGGCGTGCGGATGGTTGAACGTCCAGGGCGCGCGGCCGCGTAGTATATAAGTGTCGGCGGCGGCG
>CAZZVQ010000026.1:0-30353 GCA_964657565.1 uncultured Acetobacteraceae bacterium | reverse complement strand
GTGATCGTGAGTTCGGCGAGCACGCCGCCGACACCGAATTTGGCGAAGGCGGGGCGGATGTTGCGGACGGCGCGCAGCTCGTCGCTCAGCCAGCTGGTCTTGAACCGCTTGGTGTAGCCGGTCGGCTCGGCGGGGCGGCCGCTCTCGAGCGCGTCGGCCAGCGCCTCGGCGGCGAGCATGCCGGACTTCATGGCGGCGTGGGTGCCCTTGATCTTCGGCACGTTGAGGAACCCGGCGGAATCGCCGATCAGCGCGCCCCCGGGGAAGGTCAGCTTCGGCATCGACTGCCAGCCGCCCTCGCTCAGCGCGCGGGCCCCGTAGGAGAGGCGGCGGCCGCCCTCGAAGAACTTGCGCATCGCCGGATGGGTCTTGAGCCGCTGCATCTCCTCGAACGGAGAGAGCCACGGATTGCTGTAGTCGAGCCCGACGACGAAACCGTAGGACACCAGGTTGTCGCCCCAGTGATACAACCAGGAGCCGCCATAGGTGTCCTTGGGCAGCGGCCAGCCGATCGAGTGGACGATCAGCCCTTTCTGGTGCGATTCGGCCGGGATCTCCCACAATTCCTTGACGCCGAGCGCATAGGTTTGTGGCTGGACACCGCGGCGCAGGTCGAACCGGGCCATGAGCTGCTTGGACAAGCTGCCGCGGCAGCCCTCGCCGAACAGCGTATAGGTGGCCCGCAATTCCATGCCGGGCTGGTAGTTCGGGCCGTGCTCGCCGGATTTCTCGACGCCCATGTCGCCGGTCGCGATGCCGACGACGCGATCGCCCTCGAACAGCAGCTCGGACGCGGCAAAGCCGGGGTAGATCTCGATCCCGAGCTCCTCGGCCTGCGTGGCCAGCCAGCGGCAGACGTCGCCGAGGCTGACGATATAGTTGCCATGGTTGTGCATCTGAGGCGGTGTCGGCAGCTGCCAGGCCCGGCGCTTGGTCAGGTACAGGAACCGGTCCTCGCCCGCCTCGGTGGTGAGCGGGGCGCCCTTGTCGCGCCAGTCGGGGATCAGCTCGTCCAACGCCCGGGTCTCGATCACGGCACCAGAGAGGATGTGGGCGCCGACCTCGCCTCCCTTCTCGACGACGCAGACCGAGGCCTCCGGGGCGCGCTGTTTCAGGCGGATGGCGGCCGCCAGGCCCGCGGGCCCCGCACCCACCACCACCACATCGAACTCCATCGACTCCCGCTCGGCCATGCGTCGCCTCCAATTGCTGCCATACGTAGGACGAACCGGCGGTTGCGCCAAACGTCGGCTCCGCTCAAGTGTGGTACATGAACGACGACTTGACAGCCCTGCGGCTCCAGTTCGAGTGGGGCGTCGACGAGGCGCTCGGCGATCGGCCGGTCGATCGTTTCGCCGCGACACCCCGGCCGGCCGCGCCACCGGTCGAGCGATTGGCGCCGGCCAGCCCCATCATCCGGGCCGGCGTACAGGCTCGCACGCTCGACGAGTTGCACGCCGAGATGGACGCGTTCACCGGCTGCCCGCTGCGGGCGACAGCGACCCACACGGTCCGCCCGAGCGGTTCCGCGACCGCGCCCATCCTGTTGATCGGCGACGCCCCCGGCAGCGACGACGACCGCTCGGGCCAGGCGTTCAGCGGGGCGGCTGGCGCGGTGGTGGACCGGGTGTTCGGCAGCATCGGACTGGACCGGGGAGGCATGTTGCTGACGACGCTGGTGCCGTGGCGGCCGCCCGGCAACCGGCCGGCTTCGGACAGCGAGGTGTCGGCGTGCCTGCCCTTCCTGCACCGGCTGCTCGGCATCGTGCGGCCGCGCCGCGTGGTTCTGCTTGGCGCCGGGCCGGTCATGGCCCTGAGCGGGCAGACCGGCACGATCCGGCAACTGCGCGGAAAATGGCTGGACCTGCAAATTACAAGTGAACAATTGTCGCTGACCGGATTGCCCTTGTTACCGCTCGCCCAATGGTTGCGGGACGGAACGACCAAGCAACAGCTGTGGTCTGACCTGATCCTGCTGCATAAGTCCGCAACAACGACCTGAAAGCTGTTGATTAGACTGATCGCACTCACGTGTGTTTGCATTTTTAGACAGCAAAGTGTACGGCCCTCCACATGCAAAGTTTTGGACGAACGCTAGTCCGTCTTGGGCCGGCGCGCGCACTACTTGCCGCGTCCGCCATCCTGGCGGGTGCAGCAGGCCCAGCGCATGGCGAACGGGCCGGGGAGGCCCCAGAGGATACGGCGCTCGCCGTCCCGCGGATCAGCTTGGGCGGCACGCCGCGCGTCGCATTGCCGCAGCCGCTCGCGCCCAGCGAGGCGGCTCGAATTCGACGCATCTTCGCGCTGCAAGCGAAGAACGACATCCCTGCCGCATTAGCCGAATGCGAGCAGGTCACGGACACGCTCCTGCTCCCAGACCTCCTGGCCGACCGTTATCTGAGCGGCAGCGCCCATCCCAACCCGACCGAGCTGACGGTATGGCTGGCCCAATATCAAGACCTGCCGGACGCGGCGGCGATCCATGCGCTGCTCGCGATACAGTCACCCAAAATTGCCGCATCACTGCCTGTGCCGTCTGCCGTCCCGGCGCTTCCGGTCGTGGTCTCCGGTGATGACGTCGAGCCGTTCGAGAAGCTGTTTGCGCGGAATGTCTCGCTGGACCGGGCGGTCCACGACATCGCGCGGACCAATCCGGACCGCGCGCTCAACCTCATCGGCCGCACGCGTGGACTCAACCGCCTCTACGGAGCGCAGCTTCGGGCCGAGGTCGCCCAAATCCTATTCGCGCAGGGCCGCGATGCCGACGCGATCAAGGTCGCGGCCGCCGCCGGTCGGCAGGCCGACACGGAGATTGGGCTGGCGCCCTTCATCGCGGGCCTTGCCGAGTGGCGGCTGGGGCACATCGAGGCGGCTGAGGCCTGGTTCAAATCGGCCTTCAGCGCCCGACTCATGCAACCCGGCCAGCGTGCAGGCGCCGCCTTCTGGGCGGCTCGCACCATGAAGGAGGACGCGCGGGAAGACGAGCACCGCGCATGGCTGCGCCGCGCTGCCGAGAGTGGGCGCACCTTCTACGGATTGCTGGCCCGGCGTGCCCTCGGCGACACGCTCCGCCCCGAGCCGGCGATCGAGAGCCTCACCTTGGGCGAGGCCGATGTCGAGGCGGTCGATGCGACCGAGGCGGGGCACCGGGCCTTCGCGCTGCTGCAAGTCGGGCAGGACACCCGGGCCGCGGCGGAGTTGCAGCGTCTGTGGTCGCAGACCCGCGATAAGGCCGGGTTCTCCCGCTCGATCATGCTGGTGGCGCGGCAGGCGGGTCTCAGCACCCTGGCGGGGCAGTTCGCCCGCTTGTTCGAACCGGCGCCGGTGCGGCTGCCGGATCATCGGCTTCGGCCGAAGGGCGGTTTCAGGACCGACCCGGCGCTCCTCTATGCGCTCGCTCGCCTCGAATCCAACTTCGACCCCCTTGCCGTGTCGCGGGCTGGTGCGCGCGGGCTGATGCAGCTGATGCCGAGCACCGTGGATTTCATCATCGGCAAAAATCTGTCGCACAAATTGCACGACCCCTCCGTCAGCCTCGATCTGGGGCAGCGCTATCTGACCATGCTCGCGCAGTACGATCTGATCGGCGGCGATCTCATCCGCCTTCTCGCGAGCTACAACTCGGGTCCGGGCAGCTTGGGGAAGTGGATCGGCAGCGTCCATCACAACGGCGACCCGCTGCTGTTCATGGAATCCGTGCCCAACGACGAGACCCGCGGCTATATTCCACGCGCGCTAGCGTATACATGGTTGTATGCGGCAGAGTTGCATGTGCCGTCGCCCAGCCTCGACGAGTTGGCCGCCGGATCGTGGCCCCGGTTCCGCGGCGAGCCGGCTTCCGTCATCGCCCGCCTGCAGTGAAAGACAAGCGAAGATGTCCCGCATCGACGATACCGCTGCCTTCGTGCCCGTCGCCATCGCCGTCATGACCGTCTCCGACACGCGAACGGCGGCGAACGACACCTCGGGCGACACTCTGGCGCAGCGGATCACCGCGGCCGGCCACATCGTCAAGGAGCGGGCGATCGAGCGGGATGACGCGAAACAGATCGAAGCGCGGCTGCGGCGCTGGATCGCCGACCCGGCTGTCGATGTCGTCATCACGACGGGCGGCACCGGCATCACCGGACGCGACGTGACGCCGGAAGCGTTCGACCGGGTTCTCGAGAAGCGGATCGAGGGTTTCGGCGAGCTGTTCCGGATGCTGAGTTACCAGAAGATCGGCACCTCGACGATGCAGTCGCGGGCGTTGGCCGGCGTTGCCGGCGGCACCTATCTATTCGCGCTGCCAGGCAGCACCGGCGCCGTGAAGGACGCTTGGGACGGCATCCTGGTCTCGCAACTCGACGCCCGGCATCGGCCGTGCAACTTGGTCGAGCTGATGCCGCGCCTGCAGGAGCATCTTCGCGCCGCCGGGTAAACGTGTTCCCACTTCGTTCTTGACGGCCAGGCCGACTCGGGGCATCGTGGCGTCGGGAACGATTGAGGAACAGTCGCCATGCCGGACGGCGCACAGCTCACGCGGGAGCTTGATCCAGAGGCCGTCGCCGCTCTGAGCCGATCCGACCTGCCCGAATGGCAGGACGAAGGAGTGGTCCGCAGTCTCAAGCGGGCCGGCCGTGGCGCCGTCACCAACCCTGCCGTTCGGTATGACAGCAAGCGTTCCGAGGCGTTCGACGACGGGTGGTCGTTCCTGGCCGACGGCGAGACGCTGGCACCGCTGCGCACGACGCTGCACCGCGACCGCTCCAAAGGCGCGATCTCTTGGAACGACAGCCCGGATCTCGGCTTCGACCGCTCGGTCAATCCCTATCGCGGCTGCGAGCACGGATGCATCTACTGCTACGCCCGCCCGAGCCATGCGTATCTCGGCTACTCGCCCGGTCTCGAATTCGAGACGGAGATCGTGTTCAAGCCGGATGTCGCGGCGTTGCTGGCGCGCGACTTGTCGAAGCCGGGCTACCGGCCGGGCACGCTGGTGCTGGGGTCGAACACGGACCCGTATCAGCCAGTCGAGCGGACGATGCGGCTGACGCGCTCTGTTCTCGAGGTGCTGGAACGGTTCGGGCATCCGGTATCGATCGTGACCAAGTCGGCCACCGTGGTCCGCGACATCGACATCCTGGAGCGCATGGCGCGGCGTGGGCTGGTTCGCGTTCATCTCTCGATTACGACGCTGGACGCGGGCCTGGCGCGCCGGATGGAGCCCCGGGCCTCGACGCCGGCGCTGCGGCTGCGCGCGATCACGGAATTGGCGCAGGCCGGGATTCCGGTCGGCGTGTTGGCGGCGCCGATGATTCCCGGGCTGAACGACGCGGAGCTGGAGACCATCGTCGAGGCAGCCCACAAGGCTGGCGCCCGTTCGGCCAATTACGTCTTGCTGCGGCTCCCGTTGGAGCTGCGCGAGATGTTCTCGGCGTGGCTTGCCGAGCACATGCCCGATCGCGCGCGCCGGGTCTTGGCGCTGGTGCGTGAGACGCGGGAGGGCGCGCTGAACGACAGCACCTTCCACGACCGCTTCCGGGGCAAGGGGGCCTACGCCGACCTGCTGCGTCAGCGTTTCGCGCGGATTGGCCGTCGCCTCGGTCTGGAAGAACGCACCTCTCTCGAGACCGCGCACTTCCGGGTCCCGGCGACGATGCAGGCGCAGCTCAGCCTTTTGTAAAAACCCCACCATCACGGGCGTGGCGCCTTGGCTGCGGCCCACGATGCGGTGGCACCGCCCCCGAGCCTGGATACTTCGGGGCGACTACGAAATTAGGGCAGAATTACTGCTATTTTAGACCAGAGCGCTCCCGAGGTGCTGATTTCGGTGCGCCTGCGTGTGACGCGCAGGCGACGCCTAATGCGTGCGTCGAACTGAGTGCGTGGGCAGCCGACCGGGAGTTCCCCGAGCTGGTATCGCACGTACCGCCTAGAGCTTCACTGGATTATGCGCTCCGTATCCAGCCGGACAGCCAAGGCGATGTAGCTTGCTGACACGGCGGTCTGGCGTGGGCAGCATGGTGAAGCCTATCTGAGGAAACGAGCATGCGTCCGGGTGCATCGCTGATCTGCAAATTGAAAGATTAGCGGATGTAGCAAATTTAATCAGTAAATCTATCGTTTGTTTGTATTTTCGGTAAAGCGGTCCAACAACGTTGCCTCGTTATGCCATCAACATCAGTCTAAGCCCGAAGAACAGGCATGCAATTTGTGACTTATTATTTATGTTTTATTGACGAGTTGTCTATAGATTAGCTCGCTCACTCTTGTTAGACAGTTCTCAGGCAACAACGCCTAACTGGAGAAGCAAAATGGCTCAGCAGACCAAGACCCCCGCCTCGACCAAGGACACCGGCCGCGTGAAGATCGGTGGTGGATTTCTACGGTTCTAAGGCAGAATGGCATCCCGCACTTGCGGGATGCCGCCTTTGGAATCTGAAAAATGGGCGCAGATCCGCTAATAACTTTTTTTAAGTTAATCCCGGGCATTCGTTCGCCAAAGCGGGCCGAGCGTTCCGCTGCTGGTTATCTTCCAAGCCGCGCCATGCGCTACTGCGATGCGCTTACGTCGGCAACAGGCTACGGTTACTGGATCTTTCCCCCGATCGACTTCAGCTTGATCTGGGACGGAGAGGCTGTTCACTGGTCGCTGGACGGCGGCGAGGAGTGGCTACCGTTATCAGGAACACCGAGCGGTGCAGTTCAGTTTCCAGACTACGCCGAAGCGTTCGACGTTGGGGCTCCGGCGGAATTCCGTGGGTATTCACCGCCATTTCTAACCGCGCTGCCCGAGCTCGGCGGTGTCCAGATCTGGACCGGCCTGATCGCGAAGACCCGGCCCGGGTGGAGCATCGGGGTACGGCAACCAGTAAATTTGCCGCCGATTCCGGGGCTGACCGCCTGGGAAGGCGTTGTGGAAACGGATGTCTGGCTGGGGCCGCTGTTCAACAATTTCAGACTGACCAAGACTGATGTACCTGTTCACATCAAAACAGGCGCGCCATTCTTACAGGTTCAGCCGATTCCGCAGATCGCCTATCGCGAAGAGACCTTATCGAGTCACGTGTTGGCGGAAGTGAGCGATTTACAGCCGCAGGATTGGGCGCAGCTCGCCAAGGTGCTGCTCCCCAACGAGGATCATGAAGAGCGGCAAGGCCTCTACGCGGTGACGGTCCGAAAGCGGAGATTGTGTCCCGTGGCGTTTAGCCTCGACGAGCCGGAGGTCGGCCCGGCGATCTGATGTCAGCGCTCACTCGGGCAAACCAGCCAATCTGAGACCTTCCGCATAATAGACCTTGTCGTCGTCCGTGAGCGGGGGACGTGAGATGACCGATCTGATGGTCGCATCCGGCTCTATTTCCAACAGGGTTTGGCGTTGCCGGGCCACTTCTTCCTTTCGGCCGCTGTGACCAAAGATCGCCAGGCTCAGCTTCAACGCTGACGCGTGCCGGGGCTGCCGTCCCAACACATCAGCCGCCAGAGCGCAGGCTTCGATCAACTCGCGCCGGAACAAGTGTGCACCCATCCGCGCATGTTCTACGAAGAAGAGATGCGGATCCCGTGGGGAAAGGGCAATCGCCATCTGGGCGTGCCTGATCGCCGTGGCGTGGTCGCCAGCGTAGATATTCGAAAATGCACTCATCGTCCATGCAATTGGGAGATTGGGGTTCAGCTCGATCGCGCGCGCATGCAGCCGCAACGCGGCGCGCACGTCTTGAAACATATACGCTTTGACGTGGCCGGCGATGGCAAGCGCTCTGGCGTCGAGTGGGTCGAGCGACACCGCCCGATCGGCCGCTTCGCCGGCGAGCATAACGATGGCGTGCGCATCCTCTGCCCACCCCTGCCCGACGGCCATGATGCCCCAATACGCCAGCCAGGCATGGGCCGCGGCGAAATCGGAATCTAGCTCGATCGCCCGCGACAGCAGATCCCGGGCTGCCATGAACTTGTTCTGCTCCAAGCGGTAGATCGCCTGAATAGCCCCAAGTACGCTCTGATGAGCGTCGGCGATTTGGGTTTTCGCGGCGGGCGGCCGGGCCCAACTCCGTTGGTGAAGCTCAGGGTCGACTTGCGCGACGGTCTCCGAAGCGATCCGGTCCTGGAGGCTGAAAAGGTCATCGAGCGAGCCCTCGAAGCGCTGGCTCCAGATCACCTCAAAGTTCAACACCACATCCAGCAGTGTGACGGTGACGCGCACCCTGGTGTCGATCACCTGGATCGTACCGTCGATGATATAGTCGAGGTTGTACGTCCGGCACCGGCTCATCGCGTCGGCGGCAGGACCGATTTCGTCCCAAAAAGTGGCCGTGGCGATCAGCCGTGGGGCCCGGAACCGCCCGAGCGCGGCGGACACCTCCTCGGCCATGCCGAGCGCGATGCCGCGACCGAGCGGCGCCCCCAAGCTGCGGAACGGCAGCACCGCCATCCGCCAGCCTAGCTGATGATCCGGGATGTCCGCGGCCGTCGAGAACGTCTGCGGGAAGCGGTCCAGCTTCTCCAGGCTCAGCATCCCGACCGAGGGATGACCGAACAGGCGATTTGGATCTGCCGGAAGGCGGTTCGGGGAGCGGCTCATCGGGCCGTTACCGTGCCCAACATCGCGCCAAGAGCCAAGAGTGGATCTGCGCGTGGGCGCCAAAGCACGGCGGTAACCGATCTCCGCCCACAGGCGGTCGAGGTAGGCGTCGAATGTCGGCGAGATGCCGCGGAGATCACGGCACAGCATGTTGGCCGGGTCGGCCGGGTCGATTTGGGCCGACTCGGCCGGCGTCATGTCGAGCACGTCCACCCAGACCGACGCCGCATCCAACACCAGCCTGCCACGCTTCGTCGATATCAGATACGGCCGCCCGCAGGCCGCAAGCAGCGGCTGCAATTCACCGAGCGCTTGGCGCAGGGAGTTGGCGACGGCTTCACGGTGCTTGCTCGACCAGAGCAACGCCCCAGCGACGGCGCGCAATGCCCCTTGCGGCCGCGCCATGCCGATGATGCAGAGAAGCGCGCGCGCCTTTCGGCTGACCGGCAGCAGCGACTGACCATCTGGACCGTCGGCACGGAAGTCTCCGACCAACCTTAACCGTATCCGTATCCCAGGATTCTCTTTTACGATCGAGTTCTGGCCGAGATGGAGGATCTCACCGTCCATTATTTGTTGTCCTACAACCCCAGGTTGTGCGATCGACGCTGATACACCAGCTTTCCACAAATTGTATGCAAGATGCAAATGTTCAGAGCTGGAGGCCAGATATCTTGCTCGTGAGCCGTCCCCCTAAACAGAAGAAAGTCGCTTTGCACCCGATACCCCCAACCAGCTCGCGCTTCACCATCCTACTGGGTTTGGTGGCAGGACTTCCGGCGCTCTCCATCGACCTAAGTGCACCAAGCCTGGCGGGGTTGCCCGCCGCACTTGGCACGACGGTGTTCGTCGCCGGGTTGTCGCTATCGCTCTTCGTGCTGGGCTTCGGGCTGGGCCAGTTCGCCGGCGGTCGTGCCTCTGACCAGGTTGGCCGCCGGCCCACGCTGCTCACCGGCCTCGGTCTCTATGTTTTAGCCGGCCTGTGTTGCAGTATTGCCACCACCGGTGGCCAACTTGCATCGGCCCGCCTGTTCCAGGGCGCCGCCGCCGGCGCCTGCTCGGTGCAGGCTTTCGCGATCGTGCAAGACATCTTCGAAGGAGAGGCAGCCCGGCGCAAGCAAGCCTACGTCAGTGTCGTCCTCACCATCACGCCCATGCTCGCGCCGGCGCTCGGCGTGCTGATCATCCTGGTCGCAGGCTGGCGTATGGTTCACTTGCTGATGGCGGCGGGCGGTTTGCTGCTGGCGGCAACCGTCTTGCTGTTCGTAGCCGAGAGCCGCCCCGCTCAACGGCCGGACATCTTGCGCGGTCTAGGTTTTGCCGACAGCCGCAGAATCTTGCGCGACCCCGCGTTCCGCCGCACCGCCATCGTGAATGCCCTGAGCTACGGGTCGATCTTCGCATATATCGCCGGCGCTCCGGTCGTCGTCATCTCGCAGTTCAAGTATGCCGACTTCGTCTATGCGATCCTTTTCGCCTGCACCGCTGCAGCTTTGAGTGCCGGCGCCATGGCCAACGCACGCCTGGCCCGCGGGCTGGATTGTCGCACCCTCGTTCGGCCAGCCCTCGTCGCTCAGGCCCTGTCGAACATAGGTCTGATCGTCGGCGCCCTGGTGACGCCCAGCTACGGCGCCTGGATCATGTTGCTTCTACTTCTCGTCGGTTGCTTCGCGCGCGGGATCATCTCGCCGAACCTCGTGCATGCCGCCCTCAGCAGCCATCGCGATCAGGCCGGGCTTGCCGCCGCACTCGTCGGGCTGATGCAGTTGGCGACCGCGGCCGCGGCAAGCGCCCTGCTCGCCCGGCTGCTCGACCAGTTCGGCGCGCTCAGTGTCGCCGTGACCATGGCGGCGCTGTCGACGGCCGCCATGCTGCTCTGGATGACGACCGGAACCGGACCCGTCCCCGAACGGAGCTGACGCTTGTTTTCACCGGCCGCCGCATTATGTTGCAGCGCAGCAGGGATGGAAGCGTTCTCGTTGGAACCCGGCTCGAGAGCCGTTCGACAGGACAAAACCATGCAGCACACCGAAGCGCTGAAGCGTTTGCGCAATTTCTTCCGCCGCGACGAGACCACGGCGACGGATGTTTTCAGCGGTCCGACGCTGGTCGATCAGGAGCCTGATCTCGCGCGCGAGGTCGCCCGCACCAACGTGGACATGTCGGCCTGGGCGGCGGGCGGCCACCCGATCGACTGAGATCGGCCGCTCCGCTGGCGTTTGGACCCATCTGTGCCAGGATGGGTCCCGCTGGTGTGGAGGAGCGGATGAAGGTCAAGTTCGAGGTCGAATGTACTCCTGACGAAGCTCGGCAGTTCTTCGGCTTGCCCGACGTCAAGCCGATGCAAGAGGCCATGATGGGCAAGCTCGAGGCGCAGATGAACGAGGCCGTCGATCGGTTCTCGCCCGACTCGTTGCTGCGCTCCTGGCTATCCCTCGGGCCGGCCGGCGTAGACACCATGCGCGACATGTTCGACCGCTTTATCAAGAGCGGTCGTTCGCCAAGCTAGCGGCGCGGCTGACTTTCGCGTCAGAAGCGCTTACATCACGGCTCATGACCGACACGCCGCTCGACCGCATCCGCAACTTTTCCATCATCGCGCATATCGATCACGGCAAGTCCACCCTGGCTGACCGCCTGATCCAGTCCTGCGGCGGCCTGACCGAGCGCGAGATGACGAGCCAGGTGCTCGACAACATGGATCTCGAAAAAGAGCGCGGGATCACAATCAAGGCACAGACGGTCAGGCTCGCCTATAAAGCGAAGGACGGCCTCGTCTACGCGCTCAACCTCATGGACACGCCCGGCCATGTCGACTTCGCCTACGAGGTCAGCCGCAGCCTGGCGGCCTGCGAGGGCAGCCTGTTGGTGGTCGACGCGAGCCAGGGAGTCGAGGCGCAGACGCTGGCCAACGTCTACCAGGCACTCGACGCCAAGCACGAGATTGTGCCCGTGCTGAACAAGATCGATCTCCCAGCGGCCGAACCCGACCGGGTCAAGCAGCAGATCGAGGACGTGATCGGCCTGCCCGCCGATGATGCGGTGATGATCAGCGCCAAGACCGGCATCGGCATCCCCGACGTGCTCGAAGCGCTCGTGACCCGGCTGCCGCCCCCGACCGGCGACGCCAACGCGCCGCTGACCGCCCTTCTCGTCGACAGCTGGTACGATCAATATCTGGGCGTCGTCATTCTCGTCCGGGTCAAGGACGGCCGGTTGAAGCGCGGCCAGCGGGTGCGGATGATGTCCACCGGCGCGGCGCACCAGGTCGAGCAGGTCGGCGTCTTCTCGCCGAAGATGGTGCCGGTGGCCGATCTCGGGCCGGGCGAGATGGGCTTCATCACCGCCGCGATCAAGACGGTCGCCGACTGCAACGTGGGTGACACGATCACCGACGATCGCGTGCCGGCCGCTCAGGCGCTGCCCGGGTTCAAACCCAGCGTGCCGGTGGTGTGGTGCGGCCTGTTCCCGACCGATGCCGACGATTTCGAGCATCTCCGCGACAGCCTGGCCAAGCTGCGGCTGAACGATTCCAGCTTCCACTTCGAAGCGGAGACCTCGGCCGCGCTCGGTTTCGGCTATCGATGCGGGTTCTTGGGGCTGCTGCATCTCGAGATCATCCAGGAACGGCTGTCGCGCGAGTTCAACCTCGACCTGATCGCCACGGCGCCCAGCGTCGTCTATCGCATCACCAACGTCCGCGGCGGCGTCGACGAGCTGCACAACCCGGCCGACATGCCGGACCCGACGACGATCGACCATATCGACGAGCCCTGGATCAAGGCGACGATCATGGTCCCGGACGAGTATCTCGGCAGCATCCTCACGCTCTGCAGCGACCGGCGCGGCCAGCAGGCGGACCTGACCTATGTCGGCAACCGGGCGATGGCCGTCTACCGGCTGCCACTGAACGAGGTCGTGTTCGACTTCTACGACCGGCTCAAGAGCGTCAGCCGCGGCTATGCGAGCTTCGACTACGCGATGGACGGCTACGAGGAAAGCGACCTCGTCCGCATCTCCATCCTCGTCAACGCCGACCCGGTGGATGCGCTCAGCTTCATCGCCCACCGCAGCGCGGCCGAGCAGCGGGGCCGGGCGATCTGCGCCAAGCTGAAGGACCTCATCCCCAAGCAATTGTTCAAGATCGCGATCCAGGCGGCCATCGGCGGTCGGGTCATCGCCCGCGAGACGATCAGCGCCTTGTCGAAAGACGTGACCGCCAAGTGCTACGGCGGCGACATCAGCCGCAAGCGCAAGCTGCTGGACAAGCAGAAGGAAGGCAAGAAGCGGATGCGCCAGTTCGGCAAGGTGGAGATCCCGCAGAGCGCTTTCCTCGCCGCCCTGAAGATGGACGCCTGATGCTGCCGGCGCTGTTCCTGGCCGCCGCCTGCGCCGGGTGGCATGCGGACGTCACCGGCTTCTACCGCGGCGAGGTGGAGAGCATCGGCCCCAAGGCGATCGATACGTGGATCGAGGACAGCCCGACCGGGCTCCGCGGCCGCTATGTGCTGCACGAACGCGATCACGACGTTCAGGGCACGCTGGAGGCGCTGGGGGATGAATCGTGCGATGTCGGTCTGTTCCAGTGGACGGATATCGATGGCACTGGCGTAGCCCGGCTGCGGTTTTTCCCAGACCGGCATTGCTTTGAGGGCAACTGGGGCCGCGAGGAGCCGCTGGCCCAATTACCGTGGCGTTCGTGCGTCGAAGGGAAGGTGACGAGCTAGGTCCGCCGGTGCTATAGGCGCCGTCGCGCGGGAGAGATGGCCGAGCGGCTTAAGGCGCACGCTTGGAAAGCGTGTGTGCGTGCAAGCGTACCGTGGGTTCGAATCCCACTCTCTCCGCCAAAGTGTTCTGCTAACCGGTTGATTTGGCGATCTTCGGTTGGAACCTCCCCGTCGGTCCCTATCTCGGTCCAATCACTAATTGCTCCGGCGATGCCCTTCGGGTTTCTGCCTGGATCGCCGCGACATTCGCCCAGGACGATGCGGGAGCCGCCCGCAAGCAATGGCGTGATGTAGCCGACCAGGCCCGGCCAAGGCTGCCGAAACTCGCCAAGCTGATGGACTAAGCCGAGGCCGACGTGCTGACGTATACGCGATCGTAGCGACTTACGCGGTCGCCTGTCGTGCGCGTCGCGCTGGGTCACTCGCGTCCACGTCTGATCATTCCAAGCTATTGCAGGTAAGCATGCGGTTCGTTGCGCTCGGCGCTTAGGTAAATATCAGCAGCCCGAGCGCGCAAGGGATGCTGCCTAGACAGTAAAATCAGGGCGATGTTCGTGATAGGTTCTCACTATACGAGTACACGCTAGATGCAGCTAGCGTGCTGGAGATGGAAGGGGGGAGCGGCGCGGCGTCCCCTATCGTCCCTATTCAGACGACCAAGGAAACCGTGGCGCGTTCCGGCCCATTTGATTAGGGTTCGGTCGAAAGTTCCGGCAGGAGAGCGCTCAGCGGTACACTGCGTTGAGTCGAAGGGAAGGAGGCGAGCATGTCGACGAAGCATCTACTCGCCCTCCTCAATTCTCATATTGAAGGCGATGAGGAGCAGTTCCTCTCGGTCGCGCTGCAGGTCGCCGCGCAGGAGGCGCGTCAGGGGCGCGCCGAGGACGCCGACAAGCTGAAGCGCCTGGTGCAGAAGGCGCGCGACCAGCAACGGGCGGGCAAGCCGGCCGGAGGACAGACGCCAATCCCGCTGGCACGTCCGCGCGGCGAGCTTCAAGGCCTGGTCGAGAGCGCCTATCCGAAGGTGACGCTTGCCAGCATGGTGCTGTCGGACGAGGTCCGCGGCCGCTTGATGCGAGTCGTCCGTCAGCATCAGGAGCGCGCGACGCTTCGAGATCACGGCCAGGCGCCGACTACGCACATGCTGCTGGTCGGTCCGCCCGGCACCGGTAAGACCATGACTGCGTCGGCCCTCGCGGGCGAGCTGCATTTGCCGTTGTTTACCGTCCGCCTCGAAGCGCTCTTCAGCCGTTTCTTCGGCGAGACGGCCGGTAAGCTCCGCCTGTTATTCGATCAGATCGCGCAGACGCGCGGCGTCTATCTGCTCGACGAGTTCGACGCCATCGGCGCGCGTCGAGGCGACCAGAACGATGTCGGCGAGATCCGCCGCGTGTTAAACTCCGTGCTCGCCTTCATGGAGGAGCCGAATAGCACGGACAGCATCGTGCTGGCGGCTACGAACCACGTGGAGATCCTCGACGAGGCGCTCGCGCGTCGTTTCGACGAGGTGGTCGAGTATGGCCTTCCAGACCGAAAGGCCGCCCGCGCGATCGTCGAACGCCGCCTGGGCAAGTTCAAGCTGGCGGCCGGCTCCTGGGCCGCGGTCGAGCCGGCGTTGGACGACCTAAGTCAAGCCGAGCTAGTGCGCGCGGCCGACGCCGTGGTCAAGGACGCCATCCTCGAGGGGGAGGCCAAGATCTCCCCGGATGCGCTCAAAGACGCGCTGCAGAACCGCCAGACCCTGAAGGGCAAGTTCCGCCGTCAGACCGGTCGTTAGAAAGCGAGCCGGCCGTCTGCAGGAATTTATGTTCGCTCGGGGTGAAGAGTTATGGCGGAGCCTGATGAGTTCGGGGCGCGGAATCGCCCACACATATCGATCGACGCGTTTCGGGAAGCCGCGCAATACGGCTATCCCGCGCGACACCAGAAGCGCAAACCGCTGCGCGACGACTATCGCGCACACGCCGACGCGCTGCTCGGCCAGCTGATCAAAGCGCTAGGCGAGCTGCCTGTAGCCTCAGCCGACACGCGGCTACGGGTCGAAGGTTTGAAGCAGGGCGCAGTCGTGGAGGTGGCGACGGCGCCGCCGGCGGAGGGTTCGCGCAGCAAGGCGGCCAAGGTCCCTGCGGCGCTGGAGTTCCCCGGCCAGGACATCGTGCTGCTCCGCACCGAACGGCGCGATGATCGGACGGAGAGCGCCCTGCTATTCGTGCCCGACGACGCCCGAGGGTTCCTGCGCGACCGAATTGCCGCCTGCGGGCGCGACCCGGGAAATGCGCGCCGCCCGGACGTTGACCGGTTCGAGGGGATCGAGACAATCGCCGCCGCGCCTGCCCGCACGCTGTTCGTCGGCGCAGTCGATCTCGACGCGCCCGACATCGTCTGGTGGGAGCTGTGGGTGCAGGGCGGTGCCGGCCGCGTCGAGCGCGTCGCGGTGCTGGCCCGGGGCGCGAACCTCGACGTGCATGCGGACCGGCTCCTGTTCCCGGACACGACCGTAATCTTCGTCCACGCGACCGCAGTCGGCCTGCTGGGCTTCGCCGAACGCGTGCCAGGCGCGATCATGGAGATCAGGCGGGCGACAGGCACGATCAAGCCGTTCCTCGACCGGCGCTACGCCGGCGTCGATCAGCACGAATGGGTGTCCGAATTGGCCGAGCGCGGCCTACCGGCGCCGGACGACGTGCCCGTCGTTTGCGCCCTCGACACCGGCGTTGCGGCCGAGCACCCGCTTGTCCGACCGGGCTTAAAGGGCGCGTGGGCTTACGACGTTGCCTGGGGGACCGATGATCACGCGCCTCATGGCGGACACGGGACAGCGATCGCCGGCCTGATCCTATACGGAGATCTCGAGCCGCACATGAACAGCACGGAGCCCGTCGAGCTCACGCACGGAGCGGAGTCGATGAAGCTCCTGCCGCCGCATGGATTTCCGGCGACCAAGCCGCCGAGCTACGGCGTGGTGACGCAAGGCTCCGTCGCGCTCGTCGAAGCGGAGCGCCCAAACGTGCTGCGAAGCTTCTGCCTCGCCACATCGGCGACGGACTTTCCGCCGAGTCGCCCCTCGAGCTGGAGCGGAGCAATCGATCAGATCGCGGCCGGGTCGATGCCCGGCGACGGCGTGGACGGCACGGCCGCGGCGCACGGCCCCAAGCGCCTCGTGGTCGTCGCAACCGGTAACGTGGCCGGCGGCATGATGATCGATGTCACGCCGTCGCAACCCCTCGAGGATCCGTCTCAGAGCTGGAACATGCTCACGATCGGCGGCTTGACGTGCGATACGGGCTTCTGCGCCTGGCACGAGGCGGTGTCGTTGCTCGCCCCCGGCTCGGACGTCGCGGCGAAGCCGCTGGTGCCCTTCTGGACGACGAGCGCGGCGGGCGGCGTGGCGGGGAATTTCGTCGGGCGCCTGCAAGCGAGCTTGCCGGATCGCTGGCCCGAGACGCACCGGGCGCTCGCGGTGGACTCGGCGGACTGGCCGCAGCCGATCCGCAGGCTGCTGATCGGGACAGGGGCGCACTGGAAGGCCGGGTCGAAGGCGCAGAAGCAGCAGATCCTGCGCGAGATGGGGTACGGCGTCCCCGACATCGACCGCGCGGTCTTGTCCGCGCGGAACGACGTCACCCTGATCGCCGAGGCCGAAATCCAGCCTTTCGCGCTCGGTGCAGACCGGCGGAGCGCCGTGTTCAATGAATTGCACTTTTACGACCTGCCCTGGCCGAAGCAGGCGCTCGAGCGGCTTGAGAACGAGATCGTCACCATGAAGGTGACGCTCTCCTACTTCGTCGAGCCGAACCTCACGGGAAGGGCGGCGACCCGCCCGGATACGTACCGCTCCTTCGGTCTGCGTTTCGACATGAGGAAGCGTACGGAGACAGACGCCAAGTTTCGGAGCCGCATCTCCTCGGCGCAGGAGGGGGACGGCTCGGCAAGCGAGACCGAGACCAGTTGCTGGCTGCTCGGACCCAAAGCTGTTCAAGCGGGATCGCTCCATTGCGACCTATGGCGGGGGCGGGCGATCGAGCTTGCGGGTCACGACGCGATCGCGGTCGACCCGGTCGGCGGTTGGTGGAAGTCGCACTTCGGGCAGCAGCGCTTCGCGGACAAGGGCCGTTATGCCCTGCTCATCTCCTTATCGGCGCCGGGTCAGGCCGTCGACCTCCATGCCGAGGTGTCGAACCTAGTCGAGGTGAAGGCGGCGGAGGTCCTGATCGGTTGATACGGCGCTTCCGCACGCTCCTCGGCGACTTCGACAGCCGCGCCGCGGATAGGCGATGACATCCGCCACGACCCGGTTGCCCTCGTCGAACACGTTGCCGGCGTGGGACACGAAGCAGGGTTCGACTTCGCACCAGATCGGCGTATCGCCGCCGCGCGGGAGCAACCCGACCAGCGCGGGGTGCTTCGGCTTCCAGCGGAACGGAAAGGCGTGACCGCCGAACAAGGCGCGCATGGAGAAGGTGACGGGCAGGTTCAGCTCGACGACGTGGCGTGTCGTAACGCCGCAGTCGTCGATACAGGGCCCGTGCGCGACGGGGATCGGCTGGTCCCGGACGACACAGCCGGCTGGCGTCAGCACGACGTGGCGGATCGTGTCCCAGACAGCGCCGTCATAGGCGATGGCATAGACCTCGCCGATGACCGGGTCGCGGTGCGAGTGGCCGGAGAACGATTCGGCGAGCGTTCCGTCGTTCCGTCGAACGGGTTGGAACGTTGCGCCTTCAGGTGCGGCGACAACTCCACAGGAAAGCTGCCGGCCTCCACCAGCGCGAACGGGCGGCGGCCGATGCACGCGACGTTGGTGTTGACGGTGTCCTGCCGCCCCGCCGCAGGCTGGGCGCCGGGTCGCGCCAGCGTGAAGCGGCGGCGCGGCGCTACAGGATCCAGCGATTGCGATACCAAGCGGCCCGTAGAGCGATGCCGTGCACCATGCCGTCGCCGAGGAACCAATGGCTGGTCGGGGTCCGGGTGGACGGGGTTGGCCCCCATCTTGCGATAGCGCCCCGCCAGGCCGGGCGGGATCAGGCCGGTCACGGGCAGGTCGAACAGCGTGTATTCAGCCGGTACCGGCCGATGGACGCCGACCAGAAACGGGTTGGCGGTCCCGCGCCGGCGCCACCGGTTGAACCCGGCCACCAGCTCGATCCCGCCCTCGGCGACGGCGCGGACGACACGCTCGACACGCGCTGGCACAACTACCGCACGCGAAGCGACTGGGTGCGCGACGCGCCGGCTGCCAAAGCCAGCGCCCGCCCGGCATAGGCGAGCGCCATCCCCGTCTTGCTCAGCACCAGCTCCCAGCCCGGCGTGAACCGCCGCGGCGTGGGCCCGTAATCGATCGCGGCCGCGATCGCTGCCATCAGGGCCGCGTTGCACAGCATGTGTTTCGGCGTGGAAACTTTGAAAGCCGATTGACACGCCATGCTGGTGCAGGAGGCACGGCTGCTCGCCCGCGTGCGTCACGGCGGGGTGGTCGGCGGACTGGGCCTCTTGCGCGACGGCGATGGCCGCATGCTGCTCGCGATGGAGCATGTCCGCGGCTGCACCCTGGCGGCCCGGCTCGCGGCAGGTGCACTCCCGTGGCCGGAGGTGCTCGCCCTGGCGCACAGCCTGCTCGCGGCGCTCGGCGCGGTACACGAGGCGGGTCTGCTGCATAATGACCTCGCTCCGGACAATATCATCCTGTGCGAGGACTCCGCCGCCGACCCGGTGTTGATCGAATTCGGGCTCGCGACGGCCCTCGACGAGCACGCCGACCAAGGGGCGATCGAGCTGGAGTTCGCCGGCAAGTTGTCCTGGATTTCCCCCGAACGCCTCGCCGGGTCGGCCGGCGCCGCCGATGCGCGCCGACCTCTACGCGTTCGGCCTCGTGCTCGCCGCCGCCAGCAGCGCCACCGCCTCGCGATGGGGCATGACAAGCCGGCGGCCGTTGCAGCCCGCCAGGCGGTTCCTGCGCTGGACACGGTGCCGCCTCGGCTCCGTCCCATTGTCGCGGCGCTGCTGCAGCCCCAACCGGACCGGCGCCCCGAAGCCCATGCGGCCGTCGCCGACATGCTGGTTGACGCGGCTTCGGCCCCCGGCGACGGCTCCGACCCTGCCTTCAAGACCTTTGTTCAGCGATTGACGGACGGCATCGCCGCCGGTGCGAGGCGGACGCGCGCTCCGCTGCCACGCGCGACTTTCGACCCTCAGGACAGGTCGACCGACGGGTGATCCATCCACAACTGTCCCGTACCGTCGATGCCTGGATAGCCCGGCGCCAACGCGAAGCCGGTGGCAGCGATCAGCCGGGTTTGCTACGCGGGAAAGAAGCTCCAGGCGGCAATAGGACGATCACGTTCACGACGAGGCGGAGAGCGCCGAGCTGGTCCTCCTGGCCTTCGGTAACGCTGGCGCAGTTCGCCGCGCTTGCCGTGGAAGACGATTCGGGCGAGCTGGTGGCGCCCCTCGCCCCGGTTGAGCTGGGCAAGAATGCGGCGGCGATATCCCGCGCCGTCGATGAACCGCAGCAGGTAGAGCGTCTTGATCAGCCGACCGAGCTCCTCCGAGCGCCCGCGCAAGCTTAGTCGGGCGGTCCTTGGTTTGCAGCGTGCGGATCGGGCCGGCGGCCTGCACGGTGCCGAGCTTCAGGGAGCCGGCCAGGCGAAGCAGGTCCTCCCAATGCTCCGCGATCAGGCCAAGGTTGATGCGTTGCGCCGCGAGGTTGTTCAGCGCGCCCTAATCGGCTTTGCCGTCCACGCGCCAGAAGCGGCTGCCGCCGATGTCGGCCAGGCGGGGACTGAACTGGTAGCCGAGCAGGTGGAAGATGCCGAAGATCGTGTCGGTGTACGCGCCGGTGTCGGTCATGATCTCGGTCGGCTGCAGCTCGGTCTGCTGCTCCAGGACAACGGAGAGCAGCACCGGGCTATCGCGCAGCGCCCGGTACGGCGACGCCGTTCAGGCCGGTTCGATTGAGGCACTCGCAGTGGCCGCGGCTCGAAAGCGGCGCCGGCCCAGGTTCATACACTATGCAAGTCGGCTACTATCTCCCGCCGCCAGACGTTGCGAACTCCGTCAATACGGGGCACGAGCCACGCGGCTCCGACAGCACACAAACCAAGCACAATGAGCATCGGTTGGTAGTGCCCGAGCAGGTCGAATGAGGCGCCCATTATGACTGGTCCGACCAAGAGACCCGTGCTGAACGCTGTCCAGAGCCATCCATAAATTGCTCCATAGGCCCGCGTCCCGAAAGCCCGTCTGACCATGTAGGCCATGATGTCACCCTCGGCGCCAAGCGCCAGGCCCAAGAACGCGACTGCGGCGTAGTAACTTTCCACAGAATATCCGACATATAAAAGCGTAACTGCGATGGCCGGAGCCGTGAACATCACCGCTGCGACGGTAGATGCCGCGACCCGGTCAAGCACAAATCCGGTAGCGAACCGCCCGGCCAGCACGCATACGCCGGTGATGGCGGCCATCTTTGCCGCCAGTTCAGGTGCGACACCATGATCGATCAGCATCGGCACCATGTGCAAAGTGCACCCTGTCACTGCCGTCGTTACCAGGACGATGCTAGCCAACAGACGCCAGAACTCGGTAGTCCGAAACGCCTCGCGCAAAGTCATTCCTTCGGGAACGTTAGCAGGACCGCAGGCCGAGGCGTCGCCAACATCGGCCGGTCGATCGCGCAGCACGAGCGTAGTGACCGCCAAGGTGACCATAATCTCGCCAAGTCCAAGAATCGCAAAGCCGTTGCGCCATCCTACGGAGCCGAGCAGGGCGGATGCCGCAAGCGGGGCCAGGGTCTGCCCGATCCCGATGCCGGTTGCCGCGAGTCCGAGGCTCAAGCCAAGCTGCCGATCAAACCAGCGGGGCATGAAGCTAAGGTATACAAACGTGTTGGCGCAATTGCCGAAGAACCCGATCAGCGCTGCAGCCAAAAGGTAAACGCCATAGTTGGTTCCCAGGTATTTAAGGCTCAGCAGGCTCAGTCCGAACGGGATTGTTGTAAACATGATCACTCTGCGCGGCCCGAAACGGTCAATCAGGCGACCGACCATCGGCGAGGTAAGCATGGCCATGCCGGTGCAGACGGACACGCTCGAGATCACCTGTGTTCGCCCCCAGCCCGTTTCCGCGCTAATTGACTGCAAAAACACAGGAAGTACATTATAGAATACTGGCGAAATAGTAGCCGTAAGGCCGGTTGCAGCTGCTAATACGATCGCCCATCGATAGTGCATTGTTTCCATCCCAAACGCCTTTGGCGCGTTAATGTTCTTTGAGACCCATCGACCCCGCGATTATGGTTCGCTGCATCTGCGACGTCCCGGCCGCGATCGTAGCCGCCCGCGCGTCGCGGAAATGGCGTTGCATGTCGAATTCCATGCTGTATCCGGCGCCCCCCATCACCTGCATTCCCATGTTGGCGACCCGCGCGTAGGTCTCAGATGAGAACAGCTTCGCCATTGAGATCTCACGCAGCGCAGTCTCGCCCTGTGCGACGCACCCGGCCGCCTCCCACATCAGCGCTCGCGCCGCCGCGACCTCCGTCTGCATGTCAGCCAACATGTGCGAAATCGCCTGGTTGGATCCGATCGGACGCCCAAATTGCCTGCGATCGGCTGCGTAGGCGGTCGCGATATCCACGACGGCCTGCGCCGCGCCGCAATTCCCGGCCGCCGCCACCACGCGTTCGATCTGCAGTCCGGCCAGGATGCAACTCCAGCCCCCGGCCACCCCGCCCACAACACAGTCGCTGCTCACCCGAACATCCCTGAAGAACACCTCGTAGGTGCCGGTGCAGCGGCGCCCCAGCATGTCGAGCTTGCGCGTCTCGATGCCGGCAGTGTTGTTCTCCACCAGGAACAGAGACGTTCCCTTGCGATGGTCCGCCTGGCGGTCCGTCCGGACATACACATTCAGCAACGCGTCGCGGGCGCCCGCCCCGGTGATCCACAGCTTCTGGCCATTGATCACCCAGCTTTCCCCGTCGGGCACCGCCGAGGTCCGCATGGCGCCGGCGTCCGATCCGGCGTCGGGCTCGGAGATCGCAATCGCCATCCGCGTCTCGCCGCGCATCAGTCGCGGCAGCCAGTGCGCTCGCTGCGCGTCGGTTCCCTTGCGCAGGATGTTCAGCCCGCAGAACACTCCGTTCGCGTAGGCCATGAAGAAATCAGCGCTGACATAGGCGATTTCCATGCCCACGACGGCAACGTCCAGCACGTCTCCGCCCAGCCCGCCATGCGCCTCTGGAAAGGGCAGCGCCAGCAGCCCCGCATCCACCCAGGCCTGGTAAAGTTCGTAGGGATAGGCCTGCGCCGAATCGAGCGCACGAACGGTCGCCGGGCTGGCATGTCGCGCCATGAGCTTGCGCGCGGTGTCGCGAAGCATGAGTTGGTGTTCGCTCAGTCTCAAGGCCTTGATTCCTATTGATGCCTTCAGGCTTGGTCGGGCAGGGGCGCCATCCCAGTCGCGCGCAGGCGGGCCATCAAGGTCGTCGATACGCGCCGAGCCCCGGCTTGAAGCTGCGTTCGTCGAGGAACTGGGTCATGCCGCGCTCGCGCCCACGTTCGGGGTCAATCAGCGCTGCCTGCTCGTTCTTGGCGGTCAGGTAGTCCGCCGCCTGATCCCAGGTCATGTCGGCCGCCATCTTGTGAGCGATCTTTGCCTGCCGTAGCACCGTCGAATTCTTGCCGAGCAGCGTCTTGGCCAGGCGCGCCGTCGTTTCGCGGAGCATGGCAAGTGGAACCGCGCTGTTGACCACACCGAGCTCCGCCGCCCGCCTGCCGTCGAAGGTCTCGCCGGTCATCACGTAGTAGAGCGCATGCCGCGCTGGCATCACGGTCGACAACGCCTTGGACACGTTGCCCCCGGGAATGATGCCCCAGTTGATCTCCGAGACGCCGAAGGTCGCTTCCTCGGCCGCAATGGCCAGATCGCAGGCGATCAGCGGCGTGAAAGCCCCGCCGAAGCACCAGCCATTCACCATGGCAATGGTCGGCTTGTAGAAATGGAGCAATTGCCGCCACTGCCAGGCTTGCCCGGCGCGGTAGACACGCATCCTTTCCACGTGCGGCACGCCTTCGGTCTCGCGGAAGAACTCCTTGAGGTCCATGCCGGCCGAGAACGCGTCGCCCGCCCCGGTCAGCACGACGACGCCGCAGCGATCGTCCGTCTCCAGCGCGTCCAGGATGCGACACATGCTGCTGTTCAGCGAGGGGCTCATGGCGTTGCGTTTGGCGGGGCGGTTCAACGTGACCCAGGCGATCCCATCCTCGAACGCCACATCGACCGTCTCCGTCGATAGGATGGGACCCAAGGGAGCTGGAGTGGGACTGTCAGGCATGGGATCCTCCGTCGTATCGATTGGCCAGGACGACCAACGCGTCGAGCGCAGTCGCACCCTGGCCGGGCGGCCCGGCAACCAGCGGGTTGATCTCGATCTCGATGATCGCGGGATCGTCCTGCATCAGTCGGCCGAGGGTCGCGATCACTGCCGCCACCGCCACCATGTCAGCCGGCGAACCGCCGCGCATGCCACTCAGCAACGGCGCGCCCCTCAGTCGGCCAAGCTCGGACAGGATGGCGGCCTCGGGCAGGCCGGGAGGCATGAGACGCACGTCGTCCAGCGCCTCGGTCCAGATCCCGCCCAACCCGGCGACGATGACCGTGCCCCAACTGGGGTCCCGTCGCGCCGCGACAATCAGCTCGACACCGCGTGGCACCATGGCCTCGACCAGCACGCCATCCAGCACCAGGCCGGGCTGGGATGCGGCAATGCGGTCCATCATCTGCGTCCACCCCGCGCGCACCGCGTCGGTGTCGCCGAGGTTCAACAACACCCCGCCATGCTCGGTCTTGTGCATCATCACCGCCGATTGCGCCTTCAGCACGACGGGCCAGCCGATCCGCTCCGCCAGAGCGACAGCCTCGTCACGCGTGCGCGCCAGACCGCCGCTGGGCACCGCGATGCCGGCCTCGGCCAGCCGCGCTTTGCCGCGGTATTCGGGTATCGGCGCGGCCGACCCAGGCTGCGCGTCCACGGTCGGCAGCGATGCCTCGTCCCGGCAGGCGGCAAGCGCCCGGCCGTGGGCGATCAGCAGCGCCACGGCGCGAACCGCCCGGTCGGGCGAGCGGAACAATGGCACGCCCGATCCGCGCATCGCCTGCAGGAAGGCCGGCGTCAGCGGGGCGTCGTCGCCCATCATCACCAGCACCACCGGCTTGCCCGACGCTCGCGCTGCGGGCAGCACATGCTCGGATTTCGCGACCTGCAGCGCGGGCGGCCCCGGCACGACGGCCAGCACGACACTGCCGATGGCCGGATCGGCCAGCATGATCGCGGTGACGTCGCCGAAGATGCTGGGTCGCCCGAACGCGACGGTGGAGGTGTCGAACGGGTTGGCGAAGCGCTCCTGCGCCGGGTAGATCGCCTGTAACGCGTTGCATGTCGCTGCCCCCAGAACGGGCAGCTCCAGCCCGAGGTCTCCTGCGAGATCGAGCGCCACGCCGCAAAATGCGCCGGAATTGCTGACGATCGCCGGTCCCAGCACGGGCCGCGCCGGGCAGCAGGCAAGCAGCACAGCGACGTCGAACAGCTCATCGAGCGTGCGCGCGATCACAACGGCCTCGTGGGCCAGCACCGCCTCCATGACCGCGTGGTCGCCGGCAAGCGCGCCGGTGTGGGACAGCGCAGCTTCCTGGGCGCCCGCAGTGCGACCGGGGTGCATCAGCACGATCGTCTTGCCACGCGCCCGCGCCTCGGCTGCCAGGGTGCGGAAGCGGGCGGGACGGCGGACCATCTCCAGGAACATCACGACGACGCTCGTCTGGGCGTCGGCCAGCATGAAGGACAGGTAGTCCTCGGCGGTGAGCGCCGCCTCATTGCCGCTCGACACGGCATAGGTCAGCCGCAGCCCCCGTGCTGCCAACCCGGCCTGCACGCTCAACGAGATGGCGCCACTCTGCGCGATGAGCGCCACGCCGACACCGGCGCCATCGGGTTGCGGCGCATGTACCTCGAAGGCGAGTGCCACCCCGTCGACGAAGTTGGCGAATCCCACGCAGTTCGGCCCACACAAGGCCAACCCAGCCGACCGCGCGGTCTCGGCCATCTGCTCCTGTAGCAGGAGTCCTGCTGCCCCCGCCTCGCCGAACCCGGACGCGAACGCCACCGCCGCCCCGGCGCTACGCCGCACGCAGGCCGCGACAGCATCCGGCAACGCCGCCGCGGGAACGACCAGCGCCACCGTGTCGATCCCCAGCGGAAGGTCGTCGATGCCGGCGACGCACGCCAGGCCACGAATCTCGGCCCGGCTGCGGCTGACCAGATGCACCGCGCCGCCGAACCCGATCCGCAGCAGGTTGTCGAGCACCAAGCCGCCGATCGAGTGCAGGTCGTCGGACGCGCCCACGATCGCGACTGAACGCGGCCGGAGCAGCCTTTCCACCGGCGGCGCCAGCCGACTGCCGTCCATCTCAGCGTTCCATCGCGCGGCGGAGCGGGCCGGCGTCGCCGCCCAATTGCTCCGTCATGCTGATCGCAGCCTCGGTCAGCACTGCCCGCAACATAGGCAGCGCTTCAGGCGTCAGCCGGGTCGCCGGTCCGGTCAGCGCCAGGGCGCCGGCCACCCTGTCACGCCGGAACACCGGAACCGCGACGCCGGCCGCATCCGGCTCGATCTCGCCGCGCGTCGCGCTGAAGCACCGCCGCCGCACATCGGCCAAATCCGCCGTGCCGTCATCGGACGAGAACGCCAGCAGCACTTTGCCCACCGCGCCTCGGCCCAGCGGGAGGACGTCGCCGATCTCCACGTGGTCGCGGATCTTGTTGGGCGAGTTCACGCGATAGACGCAAACCCGGACATCACCCTCGCGCACGGCGAAGCTGGCGCTCTCGTTCGTCCGCTGCACGAGCGCCATCAGCAATGGCTGCACGACGTCGCGCTCCGTGACGGAGGATTGATACAGTCGGCCGAGCAGCAGCGCGGCGGCGCCCACGTGGTACAGGCCGTGCGAAGTCTGGCCGATGTATCCGAACTCCTTCAGCGTCGCGAGCAGGCGGAGCATGGTCGCCTTGTTGAGGCCGGTCTTGCGCGACAGGTCCGCGAGGCTCAGATGCGGCTCGTCGACTGTGAAGGCGCTCAGCAACGCCATGGCCCGTTGCAGCGCCTGCACGCCGCCGCGGCCGTCCGATTCCTCCGCGTCCGGGATAGGCCGGGCTTTGAGCGCGGCGGGACTCATGCCGGGCCAGTCCGGTGGAAGCCCAGCATCCGCATCACGGGGCGGTCCGATACGTGCAGCAGCCGCATCCCGGCGGCCGAGGTGAAGGCCGCGCGATGCCACATCGGGATGGACAACAGGTCGCCGAAAGCGATGTCCGCCGATAGCCCGGGCGCCGTCACATGGCCGGCGCCTGCCATGACCGCGAAAACGCCGTTGGCCGCCTCATGCAGGTCCATCGAGGCGGCGGGCGCGAAGTCAAGCGCCTGGATCGACAATGTCGGCATGCTCTCGCTCGACAGCTCCGCAACTCGGACCCCCGGGCCGGATGGAGCCATTCGACGCTCGATCTCGGCGGCATCCTTGAGGTATTCATGGACCTCCGGCTTCTGCTCCGTCGTCTGAAATTCGTTGGGATGCGGGTCGAAGAACATCGGTTCCAGATGCTGCACGAGAGGCACGTCCAGCACGTCGATCCAGTAGGCGTCGCGGGCCGCCTTGCTGAAATGGCTGTGCCAGGTCCGCCCTGGCGTCAGCAGCACGCTGCCCGCCCGCATCGGCAGTTCGATCCCGTCGACGACGGTCGCGATACCCTCGTCGGCCTCGAGCACAAGGCGCAGCGCGTTGGGGCTATGGCGGTGCGCACGGGCATGCTCGCCGGGCTTGAGCATCTGATAGGCGGCGACGATGGTGCGCGTCGTCGCATACTGGTTCTCGTCCGCGTCGTCGAACATCAGCAAGTTGCGCCGCTCGGCCAGTTCGGTCGAAACGAGATCGCCGGCCCGGTGCAACGCGGCCCGCGCATCGGCGTAACGCCAGAGTTTCGGGCGATATTGCGTGCGCGGCTCCTTCCACAGCGAAGGGGTCGTCTTGTTCCACCCGGCGGTGAAGTTTTGCCGCCGGGTGTCAGCGTTGAGCTCGTCGAGTGTCATGGCGTTGTCCTTATGATCAGGCGGGTGCCGATTCGCGCAGGAACACCCGGTTTGCTCCGACATCGCTTTGCACCACGGCAACGGCCATGCTGCCCACGTGCTCGATCTCGATCGTCACGGTGTCGCCGGCGTGGATCGGACCGACCCCGGCCGGTGTGCCGGTGGCGATGATGTCGCCGGGATAGAGCGTCGAAGCGCTGGACGCGATCGCGATCATGTCATCGATCCCGACCAGCAGGTCGCGCGTGTTGGCGGATTGCCGTAGATCGCCGTTCACCCACAGCCTCATGCCCAGCGTGTCGAGGCCCTGCACCTCGTCGAGCGTGACGATCCAGGGACCGATCGGGGTGAAACTGTCGTAGGACTTTCGGAACACCCGCTCCTCCTTGCCGCGGACGGTGATGTCCATCAGGCACGAGAGGCCAAAGATGTGTGAACGAGCATCCTGCGGCGCGATGCTGCGCCCTTGCTTGCCGATGATCAGCGCCAACTCGCATTCGTGGTGAATCTCACGTCCGGGAAGGGCCGGCAGCACGATCGGATCCGCAGGGCCGGACAGCGAGGAGTTGGCCTTCAGGAAATAGCCCTGCACGTGAGCATAGCCGGTGGAGTTCATCTCCTTCGCATGGTCGATGTAGTTCACGGGATAGGCCATCAACTTGTTCGGCCAGGGCACCGGCGTCAGCAGACGGACGTTCCCGGCCGGAAGCGCCGCCGCACCCGATGCGACGAGCCGTTCGATCGCCGGCCGCAGCCGGTCGAAGGCTTCGATCAGCCTGACCATGCCGACGGGCGGCCATGATGCGGTGTCGTCGCCCTCGATCACGCTGGCGATGTCGTGCACCTGAGCACCGTCATGAACGCCGATGCGGCCCTCGTTGAAACGCACAAGCTTCATGGACCAGTTCCCCTCAGTGCCCGGTGACGGTCTGTAAGATCGCCTGCGGATCGGTCGGTGCCGCGTCGCCACGCCAGGCCACGTGGCCGTCGGGACGCACCAGCACGAGCTTCCGTTCGTAGAGCGCCGCGATCTCCGGCGCCGCGAACCGCACGCATGCGAACGGCACACGCAGGTCTCGGGCGGCGGCGGCGAAGGCGCCGGGGTCGCCGTCCCGGGTCGCGACCAGCGTAAAGCGCGCGCCAGAATAGGCGTCCAGCGTCGAGCGGACGCCGGGCTCGATCCAGGCATGCGGCGCGCGGCAGCCGGGCCACGTGGACTGCACGACGATGCGTGGGTCGTCAGGCGGTTCCGGCGAGCCGTCGGCAACGATGATCGGGCTGTCGGCGTAGCGGTATCCAACGTGAAGGCCCATCGAACTGAATTGCTTGGACAGCCATTTGAGGCGTTGCAGCAGACGGGCGCGACTCGCGTCTCCCTCCGGCGTATCGTCGTCGATGGTGGCAGGCGTCATGGTCATCAGGCTGTCGATGCGATCGGCGTTGGACGCTGCGGCCATCGTGTTGCGGAACGCGATCGGGCGTCGCTCGGTCTCGTAGGCGTCGAGCAGTTTCGGGCCGCCCCAACCCTGAAGCACGGCCGAAAGCTTCCAGCCAAGATCAAAGGCGTCCCCGATCGCCGTGTTCATGCCGATGCCGCCGGTCGGGCAGAACAGGTGCGCGGAGTCGCCGACCAGGAACACCCGGTTGCGCCGGAAGCTGTCGGCCACTGATTGGTGGTGGCTCCAGTGCATGGTGTGCAGGACCTCGAACTCGAAGTCGCGGCCCATCGCCATGCGGATCTCGGCGACGGGATCAATCTCTTCGTCGGGGCCGTCCTCATCCAAGACGTAGTGCTGGTAGTTCCAAATGTCTTTCCCGTTGATCATCGTGAACACACCGAAATTGCCGGGCGTGAACATGAAGTAAAGGTTGCCGCGCCCTACCGTCGCCGCACGGCCGAAGTCGTCGGAGCGGAACAGGAAGCTCACGTTGCGGCGCATCGCACCGCGCCCGGTGTAAGGGATTCCGTATTGCAGGCGGGCAACGCTGCGACCACCGTCGCAGGCGGCCATATAGTCGGCTCTGACCTGCGTCTCGGTCCCGGTATCGAGGTCGCGGACCACGGCGGTGACGCAGTCGCCGCCATCTTCGAAGCTGACCAACTCGGTGTGATAGCGAACAGTGACGGAAGGCAGGGCTTCGACGTATCGTCGTACGATCGGCTCCAATTTATGCTGGCCGATCTGCACCTTGAAGTAGGGGGTCCACGCAGCATCGGTAACGGCGGCACGCTCGTTGCGCGCCATCGCCATGTAGTCATCGGGCGAGGGCGAGCTGAAATGGTGCAGCACCCTCCCCGAAAGCCGGGTGGCGAAGATCACGTCATACCCATAGCTGGTCGGCAGCCCGGCGCGCAGGATGTCGTCGGCAATCCCGAGGCCCCGGTAATACTCCATCGACCGTGCACCCAGCAGCGTCGCTTTCGGGTGCGCAGTCGGCTCGCTCCTGCGTTCGACAATGACACATGCGAGCCCCCGTGACCCGAGATCGGCGGCTAGTGCAAGACCAGCGGGGCCGGCGCCGACAATCAGGACTTTTGTCGTTAAGACGTCCACTCCAACCCCTTTTTGAAATAAGGTCCGATATGATGAAACTACGTTTCACTAGATGTCAACGTGAAAAATGCCAGTGTGGGTAGCGAGCGGGGTGTCCGGTGTATGTGGCTCTCGATCTGCCCGGTGAAGATGGACTTCCGTCGGAGGCCAGGATGCGCCGGCCTGAGTCCGTCATGGTTTGCGGACAGCGGGCGTATTCGGCGAAGGCGACTGCCGAAATCTCAAGCTGGCGCGCCATCCAGGACACGAGAGCGTCGGTTGGCTGGTCGAGATAGGCGAGCGCTGTGCCGGGATAGCGCAGCAGGGCGAGCTGCACGGCGCAGCCAAGGCGGTTGGCGTCGCCACGACGTTCGGCCACAAGGTTCCG
>CAZZVQ010000025.1:29531-51951 GCA_964657565.1 uncultured Acetobacteraceae bacterium | reverse complement strand
CAACAGTCCGGATCGCGACAGCAACATCCCGCTGCGGAAAATGAGCAGCCCGGTGGCGGCGACCCCGAGCAACAACAACACCCACCCGAACGAGCCCATCTGTCTGCTCCCGTTCGCCGTCAGCAGCCCATATTGCGCCAACGCCCCCACGCAGACATAGCCCGCCAGGGCCGGCAGCGAGGCCAGCGTGCCCAGCAGGTAATCCCGGCCCGAGATCTCCGTCAGCCCCAGCGCGTAGCTGGTGATCGCGAACGGCATGACCGGCGAGACCCGCAGCAAGCACACGAACCGCCACCCGTCGCGTGTCACCGCGGCGTCGAGCTGGACCAGGCGGCTGGGGCCGCGGCGCGCGAGCATCCGCTCGACCCAGGGCCGCAGCAGCGACCGCGCCAGCGTGAATGAGATCCACCCGCCGGTCAGCGTGCCCGCCGCCGCCAGCAAGAAGCCGAGCCAGACGCCATACACCCCGCCGGCGGCGATCCCGAGGAGCGACGCCGGTACCAGCCCCAGCATCGCCACCAGCGTTTGCGCGAGCATGAACACCGCGCAGCCGCCGGGTCCCGAAGCTTGGGCCCATCCGGTCAGGCTCTGCGACCAATCGGCCGCGGCCGACAGCCCGAAGCGCGAGAGAACCAGCGCGCCGACCAGCGTCATCGCGACGAGCGCGCCGAAGGCGAGCCCCAGCCTCTGTCGCGTGCCCGCGCGTGCGTTCGCGGCGCGGCTCACGCTTCGTGCCATTCCTCGAGGGGCGGCGCCTGTTTCAGCCGGCCGGCTTCACCCTTGCTGAACAGGTCCGAGCGGACGATCCCGGCGCGGTCGAGGAAGCACTTGGCCGCCGTGTTCAACACGCCGAGCCCGTACGTGCAGCTGCGGCGGAAATTGATGCTCGAGGCCTCGGCGAAATATCGCGTCGGGCAGGAGATCTCGCCGATCTTCAACCCGAACCGGATCGCCTGCACCAGCATCTCGTTATCGAAAACGAAATCTTCCGAGCAACGCAGCAGCGGCAGTTGCTGCAATGCGGTCCGGCTCCAGGCCCGGTAGCCGGTGTGGTATTCGGACAGCGTCTGACCGACCAGCAGGTTCTCCACGAAGGTCAGACCGCGGTTGGCGATGTATTTGTACCGCGGCATGCCACCCGCCAGCGCGCCGTTGCCCAGGATCCGCGACCCCAACACGACGTCGTAATGGCCGCTCGCGATCATCGACGCCATAGCGGTGACCAGTTTCGGCGAATATTGATAGTCTGGATGCAACATCACCACGATGTCGGCGCCACGGGCCAGCGCCGCAGCGTAACAGGTCTTTTGATTGCCACCGTAGCCGCGGTTGCGGTCGTGACGGATCGTGTGCAGGCCGAGTCGGCGGGACAGTTCGGCGGTCGCGTCCTTGCTGTGGTCGTCGGTCAGGATGATGTCGTCAACGACGTCGAGCGGGATCTCTGCGACCGTGCGCTCGAGTGTCGCCACGGCGTTGTACGCCGGCAGTACGACGGTTACCTTACGACCAAGCAGCACAGACTCGGTTCCTCGGCGTGTTACGGAACGCTTCGTCTAGACAGAGCGTCCGCGCACGGCAAATTGTTTCTGCTCGGACCTGCGGCGCTCAGCCGCGCGCGACGACGCGTCACGGCGGCACGCAGCAGGTCCGCGGTAGCGTCGTCGCGCCACAGCAGCAGCGCGGCTGCGGCGAAGCCCGCGTGCAGCAGGATCGACGCCAGAATGATATGGCTGGAGAACCAGATCAGCAACGGGCCGGCCGCCATGCAAGCCGACGTCGCCGCATACGCCGCCAGCCAGAGCGGACGCACCGGCGACTGCAGCCGCCACAGGATCGACCCGGCCGCCGCCGCCACGAATGCCACCTTGAGGACCGCCATCGCCCGCAGGAGATGCATCAACTCGACATCCGGTGTCGGCCCCGCCTGCTGGCCCACCGCCAGCCCGGCCGCCGCCCCGGCGAGCAACGCCGACACGACCGCCGCCCTCGCCATCCGCGGCCCGGCCAGCATAGAAGCGGAACGACACCCCACCGTTGCCGACATCGTCAGTCCTCCTCGATCTGTGTTTCCAGCTCCAACAACAGGTTCGCCTCTTCCGCCTCCATCGCGGTCACGGTGCGCAGCTTGCGATCCAGCACCCGCGTGCGCTGCCGCACCGCCTCGACCGAACGCGACATCTTGTCGGCATTCGCGGCCAGCTTGCCGAGCGCGCCATCCATCTTGAGCATCTCCGCCCGCACCGCACCGAGCAAATTCTGGATGTCGTGCGCCTTCTGCTCGATGGAAAGGGTCAGCGTGCCCAAAAGGATCGTGCGCAGCAACGCCGGCGCCAGGCTCGGGCCCATCACGAGGACCCGGTGCTCGCGGTTGAGGCTCTCGATCAGACCCGGGATGCGCGCGGCCTCGACGTAGAGCCCGTCGGTCGGCAGATACATCACCGCGAAATCGACCGTGACCGGCGGGACCACGTATTTCTCGCCGATCTTGCGCGCCTCGAGGCGCAACCGGGTCTCGAGCCCGCGCCGGGCGACGCGCTCGCCCTCGGCATCGCCGGCTTCGGCCGACAGCAGCAGGCGGTCGTAATCCTCCACCGGGAACTTGGCATCCAGCGCCAGCACCGGCCGTTGGCTGCCCCGCATCGGCATCACCACCGCGAACTCGACCATCTCGTCGCTGCCCTCGCGCAGCTTGCGGTTCGCCTCCCAGCCGCCTTGCGGGAACATGTCCTCCAGCAGCGCGCGCAGATGCATCTCGCCCCAGGTGCCGCGCTGCTTGACGTTGGAGAAGATGCGCTTGAGGTCGCCGATCTGCGCCGTCACCGCCTGCACGTCGGTCATCGCCTTCTGCACCTGGCCGAACTGGTCGATCACGCGCTGGAAGCTGCTGGTCATCTGCTTCTCGACCGTGGTCGCCAGCGTCTCGTTGACCGCGTGCTGGATGGCGCCCAGCCGCAGCGCCGCCTGCTCGCTCATCTCGCGCAGCTTGGTCTCCAGCAGCACGCGGGCGTCGCCCTGGTCGCGGATCATGGTCGTCGACAGCGTCGCCAGCGACCCGGCCAGCGCCCGCTCGCTGCCCGCCAGCAGCCCGCGCGTAGTCTCCGCGTCGGCCCGGGCCTGCACGATCGATTGTTCCAGCATATGGACGAGCCGCTGCTGCGCGAACGGGCGGCGGAGCAGCAGGATCACGTTCACCGCCGCCAGCACGACCAGGAGCGTGAGCGCGGCGAGGACCGGGTCGATCATGGGGTCATGCCGGCTGGAGCAGGGCGCGCTCGCGCCGCCGCGAGAAGATCTCCGACCCGAATAGCCGCCAGGCGCAGAACAGGCCCGGCACGGTGGCATGCACGTAGATCAGCGGCACCAATTCGAGCTGCCGTGCCGCCAGGTTGCCGATCGCCAGCCCGAGCGCGAGCAGGCCGACCACGCTGAGCACGGCAAACAGCGGCCGGACTACGTTGCCATGCCGTTGGAACGTGCCGGACAGCACGGCCAGCAGCGCGACCATGGCGAAGCTCGCCGCCGTCAGCGGCGTCGTCAGCCGCCGGTGCCCCTCGACCTTGAGCTTGCCGATGTCGCGCGCGAACACGCTCGCGGGCGGGTTGAGCAGCTCCTCGGTCGACATCTCGGCGGCGTCCCGGTAGCGCTGCTCGTTGGCTTTGTTGGTCGTGGCCAGGTCGATCGTGTTCTCGGTGAACGTCAGCACGTTCAGCCGCCCGTTGACCCGGTCGATCTGCTGGCGGCTGCCATTGTGCAGGATCACGCGCGGGCCATCCGCCCCTTCGACGAGCTGGCCTGTCTCCGCCAGGATGGTCGCGCGGCTGTTCTTCTGCCGCGCGTCCTCGACCAGGATCCCGCGCAGCGTGCCGTTCTGGTCGCGGCTACGGACATAGACGGTCAACTCGTCCGAAATCGGCGTGAACACGCCCTCCTGCAGGAGGAGCGCGGCCATGCGGTTGCGGATTTCGAACTGATACTCGCGAAAGGCGCTGTAGCTGAGCGGCACCAGCCACAGGTTCAGCGCGTAGCAACTGGCGACGACGACGAGGGTCAGCACCAGCGCCGGACGGGACAGCCGCCAGGAAGACAGCCCGGCGGCGCGCATCACCGTCAGCTCGCGGTCGCCGGCGAGCCGCTGGTAGACGAACTGGACGACGACGAACGTCGTGATCGGCAGGATGACGGCGATGAAGTTGGGGATCAGCAGGCCGGTGAGCTCGAGGAAGACCCGGATCGAGAGGCCGTGGTTGAGCACGAGCTCGATCAACCGCAGCGACTGGGTCAGCCAGATGAGCGCGACCAAGCCGATCGTGACCGCGATCAGGGCCACGAACAATTGCCGGAACATGTAGCGGTCGAGCTTGGAGACGAGCGGGCTAGCCATGGGGTGAGTTTACGGAAGCGCGCGGCCGGGCGCCATGGGAGGGGTTAGGCCGGAAACAGCTTGCCCGGGTTCATCAGCCCCAGCGGGTCGAGCGCGGCCTTGATGCGGCGCATCGTCTCGAGCTCGGCCCCGCCGCGCCATTCGGTCATCATCGACGTCTTCAGCCGGCCGACTCCGTGCTCGGCGCTGAAGCTGCCGCCCAGGTCGCGGACGATGTCGTTGACGGCGTGCATGATGTCGTCGCTGCGCGCAAGGAAATCGGCCGCGGCCATGTCGGCCGGCTGTTCGAGGTTGAAGTGGATGTTGCCGTCGCCGAGATGGCCGAACGGAACCGGGCGGACCCCGGGGATCATCGCGACGCAGGCCGCCGACGCGCGGGCGATCATCTCGGGGACGACGGCGATCGGCACCGAGACGTCGTTCTTGATGCTGGCGCCTTCGCGCTTCTGCGCTTCGGCGTGCTCCTCGCGCAGCTTCCAGATCGCGTCGCGCTGGGCGCCGCTCTCGGCGATGGCGGCGTCCTCGACCAGACCGGCCTCGAGGGCGGCCTCCAGCACGGTTTCGAGCGAGTTGCGCAGGCCGGCATCGTCGCGTGTGGTCGCGAGTTCGACGAGGGCGTAGTGCGCGGCCGGGCTGCTGAGCGGCAGGGTGGCGCCGGGAATATGCTGCAAGACCAAGCCCATGCCGGTGCCGGACATGAACTCGAACGCCTGGATAGCGGCGGCGTCGTGGCGTTGGAACAGGCGGAACAAGGCGGTGGCGGCCTCGGCGGATGGGACGCCGCAGAGTGCCACGGCGGTCTCGACCGGGCGCGGCACGAGCTTGAGCACGGCGGCGGTGATGAAGCCCAATGTCCCCTCGGCGCCGATCATCAGATGGCGCAGCGCGTAGCCGGTGTTGTCCTTGCGCAGGCGGCGCAGTCCGTTCAGCACCTCGCCATCCGGCATCACCGCCTCGATCCCCAGCACGAGGTCGCGCGCGTTGCCGTAGCGGAGCGTGTTGTTGCCGCCGGCATTGGTCGACAGGATGCCGCCGACCTGGGCCGTCCCCTCGCTGCTGATCGAGAGCGGGAGCAGCAGCCCGGCCGATGCAGCGTGGCTTTGCGCCGCCTGCCATGGCACCCCGGCTTCGACGACCATGGTCATGTCGATCGGATCGAGGTCGCGGACACGGTTGAGCCGTGCGAGGCTGACCACGACCTGCCCGCCGCCCTCGTCCGGGACGGCGCCGCCGACCATGCTGGTGTTGCCCCCCTGCGGCACCATCGCCACCCGGCGCGCGGCGCAGATCTTGACGACCGCGGCGAGCTCGGCGGTATCGGCCGGGCGCACCACCGCGGGCGTGGCGCCGTGGTAGAGATCGCGCCAATCACGGCAATACGCGTCGGTATCCCGCCCCTGCAACAGCCCGCGATCCCCGACGACCGTGTGCAACGCGGCGAGCAACTCGCCCGATCGCGTGTGATCGAGCATCAGGCCGTCCGCGCGTAGGCCGGGGTCAGACGCGGCGGCGCGGTGACGGCGCGCGACACGGTCGGCGCCGCCGCAAGCTGGGTGGTGGTGCGGTGGTTGCGCGAGATCATGGCGAGCAAGATGTAGAGCAGCTCGAAATACACAAGGCTGAGCGCCGCCCCGCTGACGCAGTAGACGGCCAGGCTGATCTGGGTGGCGCGCGCCAGATCCGCCGACCATTCGAGCGCCGGGTCGCGCCGGGCGACGCGTTGGGTTTGGATGGTCTTGAACAACGCCGTCGCCAGCATGCCCAAGAACAGGAACAAGCCGAGGAAGCCGGTATCACCCAGCACCTGGAAATAGATGCTGTGGGCCACGAAGGTGCGCAGCGTGAGCGGCGACGGGAACAGCCAGGTCGTGGCATACCCCAGGTGCGACGACCAGTTTTGCCAGTTCAGCGACGCATACATCCCGTTGCCGAGGATGGGGTGGTCGACGGCGAGGAGGTAGTTGATCTTCCAGGCCAGGAGGCGGATCGAGAACGAGTCGTCCGACGTCGCCTCCGAGATCGTGCCCATCCGGCCCAAATAATCGTCCGGCATCAGCGCGAACAGGACGACGCCGAGCACGCCGACGGCGATCAGGGCGCGGACTTTGTATTTGCTGCCTTTGAGCAGCATCAACCCCAGCACCAGCATGCCGATGAAGCCACCACGGGAGTAGGTCGCGACCACGGTCACCGTGCCGAGGACCGCTGTGGCATACATGCCGAGGCGGACCCAGCGGTCGGCCGTGTATTTCGCACAATAGAGCAGCAGCGGGATCACCATCAGCAGCGCCATCGCGACGCCGTTATTGTCGCCGACCGTGCCGATCGCTTCGATCTTGTGCCCGCCCGCGGTCAACAGGAAGATGAGGCCCTCTTTGACCATCACGAAGCCGAACGCGATGGAGATCACCAAGGCGACCTGGTGCAGCCGATGCCGCGAGAACATCACGCCGGTGATGAGGAAGAAGAGGACCAGTTCTTTCCAAAACTTGTCGTATTGCAGGTCCGAGAAGTCGGACTCGTATGGGCAGAGCAGGTATGACAGCGTGACCACCGTGCCGTAGCTGACGATCAGGAGGATCAGCTTGTCGGCATAGAAATCCTTCTTGGCCCTGCTGGTGAACAGCACGAAGAACGCCGCCGCCGCCGCTAACTTGTTGAACGGCAGCACGATGCCGAGCCGGCCATAGAGCAGATCGTTCGGCGGCAGCAGTGCGACCCAGATCCACACCGAGACGGCGAGATTGGTCGACATCAGCGTCAACGGCAGGATGAACAGCCATGCCGCGTGGTAGATGAGGTCTCTCATCGGCGGCGCAGGACTCGCTTGTGGGTCGCTGGTGCCGCTGGTGCGTCTACCTTGATGCGGAACGGGCCCGATTCGGGCGCATCGGGCGTTTTTTCGCTTTTGTAGCTAAAATAGATGACGGCCATCAACGCGATGGTGTCCAACGTTAAAATAAGCGTCTCCACGCGCCGGCCCGCCAATCCTGCCCGGCACCCTTATACCACGATTGACGCCGGACCCCAACAGGCGCTATTAATCGCGGTCGTTCAGGCCGGTTCTCGCGCGGAGTGCCGCGTTGACGTCACCGCGGCCACCGCAATCAGGCATGCGGCGGTGCCCATCAGGAACGGCGCCCCAGGAAAATAGATCGACCGGTCCGGATGGGCGAACAGGCTGAAGATCGAACTGCCCGCCAGCGGGGCGACGATCGCCGTCAAGCCTTGGACCGAGGCGAGCGCACCCTGCAACTGCCCTTGCTCGTTCGGCCCGGCCTTGACCGAGAGCAGCGACTGGATCGCCGGCCCGCTGATCGCCCCCATCGACTGCAACACCAGCCCCATCAGCAGGATCGGCACCGCCCAGGCGAAGGCAAACGAGAGATAGGCGCATGCGGTCAGCGAAAACCCGACCAACGCAGCCCGGCGCTCGCCGAATCGCGGCACGATCCGCCGCACCAGCAGGCCCTGCACCAGGGCCGAGCCGATCCCCATGACCGTCAACGCCAAGCCGTTCTGCAGCTCGCTGAACCCGAGCCGGAGGTCGTTGGCCAGCACGAACGCGCTCTGCAGCGCCCCGAGCGCGAACCAGGTGCAGCACCACGCCACCGCCAGCCGCCGGTAATCCGCGTCCGCCGCGAGCACGCGCAAGCTGCCGATCGGGTTCGATCTCGCCCAACTGATCGTCCGCCGCGACTCCGGTTTCAGACTTTCCGGCAGGATCAGCGCCGCATACACGACGTTGATGCCGGCCAGGACGGCCGAGAGCAGGAACGGCAGCCGCAACCCGTAGGAGCCGAGCAGGCCACCCAGCGCCGGGCCGATGACGAAGCCGAGGCCGAACATCGCCCCGACCAAACCGAACCGCTGCGCCCGCTGCTCCGGCGGCGTGACGTCCGCGATATAGGCCGTCGCCGTCGAGTAGCTCGCCGCCGTCGCCCCCGCGATGACCCGGCCGATGAACAGCCAGCCCACGCTCGGCGCCCACACCAGCATCAGATAATTGAGCGTCATGCCCGCCAGCGCCGCGAGCAGTACCGGTCGCCGCCCGAACCGGTCGCTCAGCCCGCCCAGCAGCGGCGCGCAGAGGAACTGCATGATCGAGAAGGCGGCGAGCAACCCGCCCATCCACAACGACGTCTGCGCGGCCGAGATGTGCTCGAGCTGCATGATCAGGCTGGGCACGATCGGCACGACGATGCCGAAGCCGAGCGCATCGAGCGCGACGGTCGCCAGCACGAGGCCGATCGAGGCGGGGCGGACGGGCTTGGGCTTGGTGGGCCCATCCAAAAGCTTTGACATGGGCCGGCGCTATACTCCGTCGCCGGGCCGGGCGCTATTCCTGCCCGGCCTGCTCCACGGCCAGCAGCGCTCGCTTGCGCGCGATCCCCCACCGGTACCCCGTCAGCGCCCCACCGGCGCCGACGACCCGGTGGCACGGCACCGCCACCGCGACCGGGTTGGCCGCGCACGCCGCCGCGACCGCCCGGACCGCGCGGGGCGACCCCAGCCGGGCCGCCAGCCCGCCATAGCTCACCGTCTCGCCCGGCGGGATCGCCTGCAACGCTTCCCAGACCCGGCGCTGGAAGGCGGTGCCGCGGATGTCGAGCGGCAGGGCATGCCCGAGCTTCGGATCGTCGACGAAGGCGACGACCGCGGCCACGAACGCGGCCAGATCCTCGGGCGCCGGTTCGATGCTGGCGCGGGCGAAGCGGCGGCGCAGGTCGGCCTCGATCTCGGCCGGGTCGTCGCCGAGCAGGATGGCGCAGATGCCGCGCTCGGTGACCGCGACCAAGACGTGGCCCAGCGCCGCGTGGCCGGCGGCGAACCGGATGGTCTCGCCGGCGCCGCCCGCCCGGAACGCCGACGGCGTCATGCCGAGCATGGCCGGCGCGGCCTCATAGAACCGCCCGGCCGATCCGAACCCGGCGGCATAGAGCGACTCCGTCACGCTTTCTCCCTGCCTTAGCTTGCTCTGCGCCCGGCCAGCGCGGTGGGCGGCGGTGTAGGCACGCGGCGTGACGCCGGCGACGCGGCGGAACAGGCGATGGAAGTGGAAGGAGGAGACTCCGGCCTGGCGCGCCAGATCGTCCAGCGACGGCGGCTCTTCCGCCTGCTCGATCGTGCGGCAGGCCTGGGCCACCAGCGCGGCCTCACGCTGGGCGCGCGGCGGCGCGTCGGGCTGGCACCGTTTGCAGGCGCGGTACCCGGCGGCGGCAGCAGCCGCCGGGTCGGCGAAGAAGCGCAGGTTCTCGGCGCGTGCCGGACGGGCGGCGCAGGAAGGGCGGCAGTAGACCCCGGTGGTGACGACGGCATAGACGAAGTGTCCATCCGCGCTCGCGTCTCGCCCGGCAATCGCCTGCCGCATCGTCGTCTCGGTCTGAGTGTTCATCATGCCTGCACAATCGGCGATGGCCGCGACGGGAGCACTCCGCCGCTTGCCCGGCAATTAGGATTAATCAGCGGGTCGGCGGCACCCCCGCCTCGGCCAAGGCCACCGCTTGCCGTTGGCCGACCTGCTCCGGGTCGAAATCGGCGATCAGCTCGTGGAACAACTGGCTCCAGTTCAGCTCCGCCCGCAGGCGCAGGAACACGCTGCCGAGCCCGAGCGCGGCGCGGTCCATCAGCACGAACTCGCGCGGCGGGCGGACGCTGCCGGTCTGGCGCAGCCCGGCATGCACCTTCTCGGCCACGCTGCGGCCGTAGCTGGAATCGCCGTGCTCCTGGATGCGGCGGACCCGGTCCTGCAGCAGCGGCTCGTAGACGAAGGCGGCCCATTGATTGAGCACCTCGAGCTGCTCCTTGCTGAGGTTCATGAAGCCCCAGTTCTCGTAAGCGTGCCTCGCCTTTTCGTTATCGCTGTCGCGGATCGCTTCGTAGAGATGGATGACGCCGGTGATGAACTTCGGCTGGAACACGCGGATCGCCCCGAGATCGAGCAGATTCAGCTTGTTGTCGCCACGCACCTGGTAGTTGCCGAGATGCGGGTCGCCATGGATCACGCCGAAGCGGTAGAACGGCACGTACCAGCCGATGAACAGCGCCTTGGCCAGTTCGTTACGGGCTTCCTGCGGCGGGTCGCTATCGATCCATTGCTGGATCGGGGTGCCGTGCAGCCAGCTCATCGTCAGCAGCCGCTTGGTGGTCAGCTCCGGCACCGGCACCGGCACGCTAACCTCGGGGCGATCCCGCAGCATGATCGTGTAGAGCCGCAGCTGCGACGCTTCCCGCTCGTAATCCAGTTCCTCGCGCAAGCGGTCGGCGATCTCGGCGTAGATCTCGTCGCCCTCGATCACCTTGTCGATCCGCTTATAGACGCTCATCGCCAGCTTGAGCTGCTTGAGGTCGGCGTCGACCGTGCTCGGCATGTCGGGATACTGCAGCTTGCAGGCGACCTCGCGGCCGTCGAGCAGGGTGCCGCGGTGCACCTGGCCGAGGCTGGCGGCGGCGGCGGCGTCCTGGCCAAAGGTCTTGAACTTCGATTGCCACTCCGGGCCCAACTCGCCCGCCATGCGGCGGCGGACGAACGCCCAGCCCATCGGCGGCGCGTTGGCCTGCAGTTGCGCCAGTTCCTGGGAGTATTCCTCCGGCAGCGCGTCCGGAATGGTCGACAGGATCTGGGCGACCTTCATCAGCGGGCCCTTCAGCCCGCCGAGGATGCTCTTGAGGTCCTCCGCATGCGCCGCCTTGTCGGTCTTGATACCGAACACCTTCGCGCCGGCGACCCGGGCGGCGATCCCGCCCACCGCGCCCGACGTCCGCGCGTAGCGGCGCAATTCGCCAAAGAGGGTACCGCCCCCCTCCCGGTTCGCCATTACGCACGCTCCAGTTCATCGATGAAGCCGGAGACGACGTCGAGCCCCCGCTTCCAGAATTGCGGGTCCGACGCGTTGAGCCCGAACGGCGCCAGCAGCTCCTTGTGTCGCTTGGTGCCGCCGGCCCGCAGCATCTCCAGGTATTTGCGCTCGAACTCCGGGTGCCCGTCCTGGAACACGTGATACAGCGCGTTCACCAGGCAATCCCCGAACGCATACGCGTAAACGTAGAACGGCGAGTGCACGAAGTGCGGGATGTACGACCAATACACTTTATATTCTGGCGTGAACTCGAAGGCCGGGCCGAGGCTCTCGGTCTGCACCTGCATCCAGATCTCGCCGATCCGCTCCGGCAGGATCTCGCCGCGGCGGCGCTCGTCGTGGAGCCGGGTCTCGAACTGGTAGAACGCGATCTGGCGCACCACCGTGTTCAGCATGTCCTCGACCTTGGCGGCGAGCATGAGGCGGCGCTTGGCCGGGTCGGTCTCGGCGTCGAGCAGGGCGCGGAAGGTCATCATCTCGCCGAACACGCTGGCCGTCTCCGCCAGGGTCAGCGGGGTGCCCGACATCAGGTAGCCCTGGTGGCCGGCCATGATCTGGTGCACGCCATGGCCCAACTCGTGCGCCAGGGTCATGACGTCGCGGGTCCGCCCGTGGAAGTTGACCAGCAGGTACGGGTGCACCGAGGGGACGGTCGGGTGCGCGAAGGCGCCCCCGGACTTGCCGGGCCGTAGCCTTGCGTCGATCCAGGGCTTGTCGAAGAAGGACTGGCCGATCTTGGCCAGTTCCGGCGAGAAGCTGGCATAGGCGGACAGCACCTGATCGCGCGCTTCCGGCCAGGTGATGCGCCGATCCTGATCGCCCGGCAGCGGCGCGTTGCGGTCCCAATGCTGCAGCTTCTCCAGCCCCAGCCACTTGGCCTTCAGCAGGTAGTACCGATGCGACAGACGCGCGTAATCGCTCGTCACCGCCGTCGACAGCGCGTCGACGACCTCGTCCTCGACCATGTTGGAGCGGTTGCGATAGCTCGCCGGGCGCGGATAATGGCGCCAGCCGTCGGTGATCTCCTTGTCCTTGGCCAGCGTGTTGGTGATCAGCGAGAACAGGCGGATGTTGTTGCCGAACGCCTCGCCGATCGCGCGGGCGGCGTCCTCGCGCACGGAGCGGTCGCGGTCGGACATCTTGTTCAGCGCCGCCGACACGGTCAGCGCTTCCTCGCGCACCGTCACGCGCATGCCCGCGACCGTCTCGTCGAACAGCCGGCTCCAGGCGCTGCGCCCGGTGACCTCCTTCTCGTGCAGCAGCTTCTCGACTTCGTCGGAGAGCTGGTGCGGCCGGAACACCCGCAGATCGCGCAGCCACGGGGCCCAGCGGGCGAGGGCAGGGTCCGCCAGCTTGGCGTCCAGCGCCGCCTCCTCGAGACGGTTCAGCTCGAGCGTGAAGAAGATCAGCTGCGACGACAGCGTCGTGACCCGCTCGCTGACCGATTGGTAGAACTGGCCCAATTTCGGGTCCGTCCCATCGCCGCTGAACATGAGCGACGCGAAGGAGACGAGGCGGCCCTGGATCTCCTCGATTCGCTGATATTCCGCCAACGCCTCGGCCAGCTCGCCGCCGGACAGGCCGGCGATCCTGCCCTCGTAGCGCTGCTTGAACGCGGCCGCGGACCGCTCGGCCTCGAGGAAGTCGTGCTCGACCGCCGGGCTATCCATGCCGGGATAGAGGTCGGAGAGGTCCCATTCGGGCAATAGGTCGGCAGGGGCCGGGCTGACGCCCTGGCCGTCGGGGGAACGAAGCATCTGGTGCCGATCCTGTAGTGCTGGTAGGTGCGAGGCTAAATTTGGGGCGGTGGGTCCCCAAGGCAAGCATGGCGAGTATGGACGTTTATCCCTCCTGGCCGAACCTGCCCACCATGATGTTCGCCCGGGCACGGGAATGGCCGGATCGGCCGATGCTCCGCCACTTCCGGGCGGGCGCCTGGCACGCGATGGATTGGGCGACTTTCGCACGCCGCGCGGCGTCGCTGGCGCGCGGGCTGCGGGCGGCCGGCGTGTCGGCCGGCGACCGGGTGCTGCTGGTCAGCGAGAGCCGGCCCGAAGTGCCGATCGTCGAGACCGCCCTGATGGCGATCCGCGCCGTGCCGGTACTCGGCTACGTCGTCAACACCGAGGAAGACCACGCGCATCTGCTGCGCGACAGCGGCGCGCGGGTGGCGATCGTGTCGAGCGCCGCGCTGGCCGACAAGGTGACGGCCGCGGCGGCGCTGGCGAGCGGCTTGGATCTGCTGCTGTGCATGGAGGCCGGGCAGCTCGACCCGATGCTGCAGGACGCGGCGCGCCCCGACGACATCGCGGCGGAAGCCGAGCTGATCGACCGCGGCGCGCTCGCCTGCCTGCTCTACACGAGCGGGACATCCGGACCGCCGCGCGGCGTCATGCTGCCGCACCGGGCGATGCTGGCCAATTGCGAAGGCGCGTTCGAGCTGGTGCGCCCGCTGCGGCTGCAGGACGAGATCTATCTCTCCTGCCTGCCGCTCTCGCATAGTTTCGAGCATACCGTGGGCCAGTTCTTCTTCCTCAGCCTCGGCTCCGAGGTCGTCTACTCCCGCGGCATCGAGTATCTCGCGGCCGATCTGGCGGCGATCAGGCCGACCCTCCTCGCGCTGGTGCCGCGCATCCTCGACGTCATCCGCACCCGCATCCTGACCGGCATCAAGCGCGAGACGCCGTTCAAGCAGGCGCTGTTCGAGCGTGCGCTGCAATCCGGTCTGCGCCGGCAGGACGGGACGGCGACCCTCCTCGACCGCCTCGCCGACCCGGTGCTCGACCGTTTGGTCCGCCGGCGGGTGCGGCAACGCTTCGGCGGGCGGTTCCGCGTCGGCGTCTCCGGCGGCGCCCGCCTGGACCCGGAGGTCGGGCGCTTCTTCCTCGCGATGGGGATGATCTTCATCCAGGGCTACGGCCAGACCGAGGCCGGGCCGGTGATCAGCGCCAACCCGCCGCAGCGCTTGAAGATCCATACCGTCGGCGTGCCGTTGCAGGGCGTCGAGCTGAAGCTGGCCGAGGACGGCGAGATCATGGTGCGCGGCGGGCTCGTCATGGACGGCTACTGGGGCCAGCCCGAGGCGACGCAGGCCGCGATCGTCGATGGCTGGCTGCGGACCGGCGACATCGGCACCCTCGACGCCGACGGTTACCTCGAGATCACCGATCGCAAGCGCGACATCATCGTGCTGTCCGGCGGCGAGAACGTCTCGCCCGCCCGGATCGAGAGCGCGCTCATGGGCGAGGCCGAGATCGCGCAGGCGGTCGTCTACGGCGATGGCGAGGCCGGGCTCTCGGCCTTCATCGTCCCCGCCGAGGGCGAGAGCCCGGCGGCCGTCACGGCGGCAATCGGCCGGGTCGCGGCCCGGCTATCGGTGACTGAGCGGGTCCGCCGCCACACCCTGGTGCCGCCGTTCACCGTGGAGAACGGCTTGCTCACCGCCAGCCACAAGATCCGGCGGGCGCTGATTCTGCAGCGATACCGGGACGGCGCTAAGGCTTCGGCGGGCTGAGCGGCTGCTGCTCGACCGTGGGCGGTGGCGGCGCGGTCGTCGCTTCCTGCAGCCACTCGCGCAGGCTCTGCCGCACCTGGAACTCGAACTCGACGTTCATGTCCTGCATCATCTGCGCCGTCATGTCGTGGAGCGCCGCCGGTAGATCGCTGCCGACCCCCTCGGCCCGGCGCGACACCCGCGCCTCGGCGAACCCGGCGCGTGTGCCATCCGACGTCAGCACGTCGAGATGCACCGCCAGCGTCCCGTTCAGGCCGCCCCCCGTGCGGGTGATGGTCGCGTCGTCGATGACGAACACGGCGCGGCCCAGCGAGCCACCAGCGCCCAACCGGTCCTGCGCCATCCGGACGAGCGCCTGGGCCGGGGGCGCCGGGTTGATGTCGTCCAGCGGACCCGGCGGCGGCTGCGGCGCCTCCTCGATGGCCGCGACATTCAGCCGCAGCGGCGTCAGATAGCTGAAGGTCAGCGGCGCAAAGCCGGTCCGCGCCGGCCCATCGTCGCCGCAGCCCGCCGCCAGTATCGGCAGCAGGAGCAGCGCGCGCCGGGCGAGCCTCACGCCGAGACCCCGCCCGCCGCTCCGCTCTCCGGCTTGGTCTGCCCGCGGACCTCGCCCCGGCCGAACCGGAAATCGAGGTTGCAGAATTCGCAGGTCATGATGATGTCGCCCTCGACGGCCATGTGATCGAGGTCGTCGCCGGAGAAGCCTTCGAGGATGTTGGACAGCTTCTGCCGCGAGCAGCGGCAGCCATAGGCCAGCGCGCGATGCCGCTGCGCCACGACGCCCTCCAGCCCGAACAGCCGGTACAGCAGCGATTCGCCGGTCAACTCGTCATCCAGCAGCTCGGCGTCCGTCAGCGTGTGCGCCAGCGCCGTGGCGTTGCGCCAGCTCTCGTCCTGCGCCTCGGTGTCCAGGTCCGGGTCGATGCCGCCGGTGCCGGCGACACGCTCCAGGATCAGCGCTCCGGCGCGCCAGCCATGCGGCGTCTGGAACGCCGCCAGGCGGACGCTGCATTCGATCTGCTCGGACGTCTCGAAATAGTTCAGCGCCATGTCGGCGAGCGTCTCGCCTTCGATGGCGACGATGCCCTGGTGGCGGTCCTTGGCGTCGCCCTGGTCGACGGTGAAGGCGAGATAGCCAGCCCCCAGCAACGCCGCCGCCGACGGCTCGGGCTCGGCGGCCAGCAGCGTCGCCAGCCGGTCCGCATTGGCCCGTGCGTAGCCGCGCAACGCGCCCGTCTCGGTGCAATCGGCCAGCAGCATCGGCACCGGCCCGTCGCCCTTGGCCTGTAGGCTGAACGAGCCGCGGAACTTCAGCGCCGACGAGAGCGCGGCGGCCAGCGCCAGCGCCTGCCCGGACAGCGCGGTCACCGCCGGATGGTTCTCGTGCCGGGTCAGCAGCGCGTCGGCGAGCGGGCCTAGGCGGATCAGGCGTCCGCGCACGGGCCGGCCGGGCAGATGGAACGGCAGCACGCCGCGAGGGACGACGATGTCGGGAACGTCGGGGCGGGTGCTATCGAGAAAGGCAGGTGTCGCGGTCATCCCGGTAACATAGGGACCGCCATCGCCGGAGTGAACCTGCTAGCTGTCCGCGGCGATCTCGGCCTCGAGCGCTTCGAGATCACGCATCACGCTCCCGAGCAACACGGGATCGAGCGCGGCTCCCACCAGGGCTTGGCGTAATGCGGCGTGGCACGGCTCGAATTCGAGCCCCAGCATGTCGCTCGGCGCCGCCGGTGACTTGCTGCTCGCCAGACATTCCACGAACGCGTTGCAGGCGGGCTGCGCCTCCATGGGCAGGCGGGCGAAGATCGACTCGAGCCGGCCATCGACCCATCCCGGCGTTGCGGCGATCGGCTCCGTCATCCCTCGACACCCAGCGCCCAGGCCAATACGCCCTTCTGCGCATGCAGCCGGTTCTCCGCGCCGTCGAACACCACCGATTGCGGCCCGTCGATCACGTCGGCCGTGACCTCGTCGCCGCGATGGGCGGGCAGGCAGTGCATGAAGATGGCGTCCGGCGCGGCTTGGCCCATCAGCCGCGACGTCACCCGGAACGGCGCCAGCAAATTGTGCCGGTTCTCGCCGGGATCGTCGCCCATGCTGACCCAGGTGTCGGTGACGACGCAGCGTGCGCCCCGAACCGCGGCCTCCGGGTCGTCGGTCAACTCGATCGTCGCGCCCTGGGCGCGCGCCCAGTCGACCAGCTTCTGCGGCGGCCGGCGCAGTTCCGGCGTCGCGATCCGCAGCGTGAAGCCGAACCGCACCGCCGCCTCGATCCAGGTGCAGGCGACGTTGTTGCCGTCCCCGGTCCAGGCGATCACCTGCCCGGCCACCGGCCCGCGATGCTCCTCGAACGTCATGATGTCGGCCATCAGCTGGCAGGGATGGCTGGCGCTGGTCAGGCCGTTGATGACCGGCACGGTCGCGTACTCAGCCAGCTCGTGCAGCCGGGCCGGGTTGTCGGTGCGGATCATGATCGCGTCGACATAGCGCGACAGCACCCGCGCGGTGTCGGCGACGGTCTCGCCGCGCCCCGTCTGCATCTCGGCCGCCGACAGCATGACGACGTCGCCGCCCAACTGCCGCATCGCGACCTCGAAGCTGACCCGGGTGCGGGTGCTGGGCTTCTCGAACACCATGGCCAGCGTGCGTCCCGCCAACGGGCGGTGGCCGGCGGGATCGCGCTTGAACCGCTCGGCCTGCGCCAACATCCCGCGCAGGGTCGAGGTGTCGAAATCGCGCAGATCGAGGAAGTGGCGCGGGGCGCCACCTCCCTGATCGTCGCGGTCGACGAGGGCCAGCGCGCCGCTCATTTGGCCGCTACATGCAGCGTGGCCGGCTGGCAGCGGCGCGCCGCCAGACGGATCATCGCCACGGCGTCGTCGATGTCGGCATCGGTGATCACCAGCGGCGGCACCAGGCGCAGCACGTTGTCGCCGGCCGCGACCGCGAGCAGACCCTCGGCCAGCATTGCGTCCTGCAGCTCGGTATTCGGCACCTCCGCCTTGAGCCCGAGGATCAGCCCGGCCCCGCGCACTTCCGACACCACGTGCGGATAATCGGCGACCACCGCCTCGAGCTTGTCCCACAGCAGCTGGCCCTTGCGCTGGACCTCCGCGAGGAAGCCCGGCGCCAGGATCACGTCCAACACCGCATTGGCCGCCGCGCACGCCAGCGGATTACCGCCAAACGTCGTCCCATGCGTGCCGGCCTTGAGATGTTTGGCCACGTGTTCCTTGGCCAATATCGCGCCCAGCGGGAAGCCGCCGGCGATGCCCTTGGCCGCCGAGATCACGTCCGGCTCGATCCCCGCCCACTCATGGGCGAACAGCTTGCCGGTGCGCCCCATGCCGCACTGCACCTCGTCCAGCCCCATCAGGATGCCGAACTCGTCGCACGCCGCGCGCAGGCCGCGCAGGAAATCGAGGCTGGCTGGTCGAATGCCGCCCTCGCCCTGCACGGGCTCCACCAGCACGCCGGCCGTCTCCGGCCCGATCGCATCGCGCAACGCGTTCAGATTATTGAACGGAACGTGATCGAAGCCATCGACCACCGGGCCGAAGCCGGCGAGGTATTTCTTGTTGCCGGTCGCCGCCAGCATCGCGAGCGTCCGCCCATGGAACGCGCCGTCGAAGCAGATCACCCGGAAGCGCTCCGGCTTGCCGGTCTCGGCCATCGCCTTGCGCATCATCTTGACCATGCCCTCGTTGGCCTCGGCCCCCGAGTTGCAGAAGAACACGCTGTCGGCGAACGACGCCTCGACCAAGCGCGCCGCCAGCCGTTCGGCCTGCGGCACGCGATACAGATTGCTCGTGTGCATCACCCGGCCCGCCTGCTCGGCGATGGCCGCCACCAGGTGCTTGTTGCCGTGCCCGAGCGACGAGGTGGCGATGCCCGCCCCGAAATCCAGCATTCGTCGGCCATCCGCCGTGTACAGCCAGGCGCCTTCGCCCCGCTCGAAAGCGAGGTCGGCACGGTTGTATGTCGGCATCAAGGCGGGAATCATGAGGTTTCGAAGCCTCTCCTCAATCGTCCAAACTCACGAACCGCCGGACAGACCTCCATCCAGCGGCGTTGGACAAGCGGTTACTGTGACGTTGAGATGATGGCGAAGTCAACGCGAACCAACGCACAGGCGACAGCCCGGCCATGACGGTTGCCGCGGCGTCCGTCTCCTTTAGTAAGGAGTCATGCCCAACTCCCGGCACGACGCGGCGCCCCGCCCCCCCGGCAAGCAGCCCGACCGGAGCACCCTGCACGAGGCGGCGCTGCGCCACCTGGCGCGCTTCGCGGCGACGCAAGCCGGATTGCTGCGCGTGCTGGAACGCCGCATCCTGCGCTGGCAGCGGGCCAGCGGCGAGACCGACGAGACCGTGATGACCTCCCGCGCCGCCGCCCGCGAGGTCGTCCAAGCGCTCGTGGCGGCCGGCGCGCTGGACGATGCGACCTTCGCCGCCGCCCGCGCCCGGCGGCTGGTCCGCGCCGGGCGCTCCCGCCGCGCGGTCTCCGCCCATCTCGCGGCCAAGGGCGTCGATGCCGAGACGGCCAGCGCCGCGCTGCCCAGCGCCGACGCCGAGTTCCTGGCCGCGATCGCCTTCCTGCGCCGCCGCCGCCTCGGCCCGTTCCGCCCGCCCGCCGATAACCCGGTCGACCCAATGCGCGAACTCGCCACAATCGGCCGCGCCGGCTTCCCCCGCGACGTCGCCGAACGCGCGCTCCGGCTCGACCCGGCCGAGGCGGCCGAGTTGCTGGCGGAACTGAAGCGCGGCTGATGTCCGACGCCCGACCACGCTTCTCCCGCGCCGCCATCGTCGCCGGGGCCTACCGCAGCCTGCCGATGCAAGTCGGGGTCGTCCCATTCGCGCTGGTCGTCGGCATCCTCGCGCAAGGGCAGGGGCTCAGCCTGGCGGAAGCGACCTTCATGAGCATGACCGTCTATGCCGGGTCTGCGCAATTGCTGGCGCTGGGTCACTGGAGCGTGCCGGCGCCGGTCGTGGCGGCTGCGACGGCGGCGTTCATCGTCAATCTCCGGCTCGCGCTGATGGGGCCGGTGATCGGGCCGTGGCTCGACCGGATCCGCGGCTGGCGGCTCTGGGCCAGCCTGTTCGTGATGGCGGATCAGAATTGGGCGCTCTCGGTGGCCGAGATGCAGGCGGGGCGGTCGGACGCCGGCTTCCTGTTCGGTTCGGGCATCCTCATGTATTTCCTCTGGGTCGTGTTCACGGCGGTGGGCCATGTGTTGGGCGGGGTGTTGCAGCCGCCACCGGGTCACCCGGTCTTCTTCGCCGGGCTGGCCGTGTTCGTCTCGATCCTGGTCCCGATGTGGCACGGCAAGCGCGATCTGTTGCCCTGGGCCGTGGCCGCCGCCACCGCGTTGGCCGTCGCCCGGCTGCTGCCGGGGACGTCGTGGCACATCATCGGCGGGGCGCTGGCCGGCGCCGCGACCGGCGTATTCCGGGACCGACGAGAGTGAGATCCGACGTCCTGCTGGCGATCCTGGGGATGGCGGCGGCGACCTACCTGACCCGCGCCGGCGGCTACGTCCTGTTCCGCGCGATGCGGCCCAACGCGACCGTGCGTGCCGCGCTCGGCTACATCCCCGGCGCGCTGTTCGTCGCCTACGTCGTCCCGGCGCTGGCCGGCGGCGGGCTGCCGGAGTGGGGCGGCGCGGTGGCGACTGTCGCCGTCATGCTCGCGACCCGGCAGATGTCGGCCGCCATCCTGGCCGGCACCGCAGCCGCCTGGCTCATCTGGGCCTTCCGCTGATTGATGGCTCATGAAATTTGCTATAAGGTCAGAGTGTTAACCTGACTGGTCCCCCCGATGAGGCCCGTTCTCGCCGTCCTGCTCGCCCTGTCCGTCGCTGCCTGCGGCAGCTCCGGCGCCGGGCTGCACTCCTCGGTCAGCAGCCTCGAGTGCGCGCCCTACGCGCGCCAGCGGACCGGCGTCCAGCTCTACGGCGACGCGGCGAGCTGGTGGGATCAGGCCGATGGCCGCTATGCCAAAGGCTCGGACCCGGTGCCGGGCGGCGTCCTCGTGTTCCGCCGGTCCGGACGGCTGCCGTATGGGCATGTCGCCGTGGTCCGCGACCAGCTCTCCGCACGCGAGATCACGGTCGACCAGGCCAATTGGGTGCACCACCGGGTCACCACCGGCGAACCGGTGGTCGACGTCTCGGACGCCAACGATTGGAGCGAGGTCCGGGTCTGGTGGGACCCGGCCGGCACGATGGGCGCGACCACCTACCCGGCCTATGGGTTTATCGCGCCCTGACCCGCCAGAGCGGTAATTCGCTTGCAAGCCATCTCGGCTCACGCCATGTGACACCGGATTGGTGGGGGTGCACGGCGCTCCCGGCTTCGGAGGAAAGAATGGGTAGCTTCAGCATCTGGCACTGGATGATCGTGCTACTGGTCGTCCTGCTGCTGTTCGGGACCGGCAAGGTCAGCAATCTGATGGGCGACTTCGCCAAGGGCATCAAATCGTTCAAGAAGAACATGGCCGAAGACGACGACGCGTCGATGGAGGCCACCGCGGCCGAACGGCCCCCGGGCACGATCTCGCCCCCCGGCGCCACGACGACGACCACGGCCTCGGCCCCGCGCGAGACCACCCGCGCGCTCTAACGCGGCGGATTGACGGGACAACGCCTGTGCGGAGGATGACGGCATTGTCCGGAGTTCTCCGCCATGGCCGCCCACCGAGTACCCGCTAGCCCCGACACCGTTCACTGGGGCACTTTCAGCGCCGCGCAAAAGCCGGTGCTCACCATCCAGAGCGGCGAGACCGTCACGCTCGAATGCGTCTCCGGACCCGCGGACGTGATGCCGCCGGTCTCGTCCGGCCTCGTCATCCCGCCGGCCCTTTCCGCCATCCACGCCGCGGTCCCGCAAAAGGGCCCGCACATCCTCACCGGCCCGGTCGCCGTCGCCGGTGCCGAGCCCGGCGACATGCTCGAGGTCCGGATCGACAACATCGAGTTCGGCGCCGATTGGGGGTTCTGCGGCCACCGTCCGCTGTTCGGCACGTTGCCGGAAGACTTCCCCGACCGCTTCCTGAGCCACATCCCGATCGACCGCGCCGCGAACACCTGCACGTTGCCGTGGGGCACGGTATTGCCGCTGCAACCGTTCTTCGGCGTCATGGGCGTCGCGCCGAAGCCCTCCTACGGCGTGCTGTCGACCAAGGAGCCGCGCGAGCACGGCGGCAATCTCGACAACAAGGAACTCGGCGCCGGCAGCACCCTATTCCTGCCGGTCTTCGTCGAGGGCGCCAATTTCTCCGCCGGCGACGGGCACGGCGTGCAGGGCGACGGCGAGGTCTGCATCAACGCGCTGGAGATCTGCCTGACCGGCACCTTCACCCTGGTGCTGCACAAAGGCGGCGGCATTGACCAGCCGGCTTTGCACTATCCGCGTGGCGACACGGCGACGCATTTTATTTCGATGGGGATGCACGAGGACCTCGACGTGGCGATGAAGACCGCGCTGCGCGAGATGATCGCCTTCATCTGCAGCCGGAGCAATCTGTCGAGAGACCAGGCCTACCAGCTCTGCTCGCTGGCGGTGGATTTCCACGTCACGCAGACGGTGAACGGGGAGAAGGGCGTGCATGGGATGCTTCGGCGAGAGCTTCTGGCATAAAAAACGCGCCGGCAGCTTGTGC
>CAZZVQ010000025.1:22450-29521 GCA_964657565.1 uncultured Acetobacteraceae bacterium | reverse complement strand
GGCGCGTTAGTTTCCCGTCGTTCGCTACGCGCCTTGCAGCACGTAGCGAACGATTGGTTTTTAGCTGCTCTTGCGACGCAGGCGGATGACGCCCACGCCGACCAGGCCCGCGCCGAGGAGCGACACCGAGATCGGCTCCGGCACCGCGGTGGTGCTGACGTTGCTGGTGAAGGTGAAGTTGATGTCGCTGGAGCTGCCGCTCTGCGAGCTGGTCGAGAGCGAGAAGATGCCGCTGGTATTGTCAGCGGCCACGCCGTCACCGAATAACGCGGTGCCGCTCACGGTTACGCTCGTGCCCAGCGGAGAGCGCGTGTAGGTCGCATTGGTGATGCTAACCGTGTACGAACCCAACGTGATGAACGGGTTAGCCGTGTAAGCCGTCGCAACACCGCCTGTACCGAGAGCGATGTCCGCGATGCTCGCATTCGACGAATTGAGGGCACTGAAGCTACCGACAGCGTTGTAGACGACGCCAGAACCGTTAACACCGTAACCATTACCAAGGCCGGTGCCACCAGCGAGGGCCGACATGCCGAAGTCGAGGCCGATTGCCGTCGTGGCTGTAGCCGACGAACCACCAGCGCCGACATATGAGCCGGACGAGAGACCCAACGAGAATGAGCCGGTAATCGGAGCCGCGGACGCCGCGCCGACGGCGCCGACCGTGAGCAAGGCTGCGAGAAGTGTACGCTTAATCATAATCTGCTGTTCCCCGTCAGAGTTGTAATCTACCACAATGAAAGCAAACATCGTGCCAACAATGTAAAATGTGTCTTTTCAATCTGTTAACTTCGGGCCGATAAATTCGCGTTTCCAAAGTGTAAAGGATCTCGACGTTTTGGCTCAAAAAAAATAGAGTCCGGAGTCAAAAACCTAGAACGATATCGCCCGAGAACGTCCAGCGGTCCTGGTGCTTGCCGTCGCCGAACGGGGTCGAGTCGTTCAGCGCGCGGTCGTAGCGCACTTCGGGGCGGAACAGCGCGGTCGTCAGTTTCTCCGGCAATCCGGGGATCTTGTAGGTCACGCCAGCCGTGAACTCGGAATACGTCGTCGGCCGCGACGCCGTGATCAGATTGGCAAACGTGCCGCGTTCGGATGCCACGAAATCGCGATAGCCGACCGGCGTCGAGACGAAGAAGTTGTTGTTGTCGCGGAACGCCTCGGCCCGGCCGTTCAGCGTCAGCGAGTCGTTCAGCGCGTAGCTCGCATAGGCCGCCACCCCATAGCCCTCGGCCCGGAACCCAGCGTCACGGATGTAGTTGAGCTCGCCCGTCAGCGTCAGCTTCTCGGTCGCCTTGTAGACCAGCGCCACGTCGTTCAGATACCGCATCGCGTAGTTGGCGAACGGCGTCGCCGGCTTGGGATCCTCGGGGCCCATGTGGCTCAACGCCAGAATCGTGAACTTGCCGTCGAGGAAGTTCAGGCCGAAGCCGACGATGCCACCAGGCCGCTGGTTGTTGTCGCCGGCGCCATACGCGATCCCGGTGTTCACGCCGCTGTCCACGCCGAGATAGAGGTCGACGATGTCATTGACGTGCGCCGTCGCGAGGACGCCGGTGTGTTTCAACGGGATCCCGTAGTTGAAGATGTAGGAGTGGGTGTAGAACGGGTTGCCCTTCGGATCGATCACCTCGACGCCCAGTGGCGTCGGGTAGATGCCGGCTTTGACGTCGATGCCACCGGCGAAAAGGTACGGCAGGTGAAGGCTGACGTCAGCCTCGACGATATCGAGCTGGTTGCGGTCGTGGATCAGCTGGTCGAACACCCCGAGCGTATGCGTGAGCCGGGCATCCGAGCCATACATCGCCTGCAGCTTGAAACCGACATCGACCGTGGTGGCTTTCGGATCGATGTCGCGGCTGACGGTTGCGAGCAGCTGGTTGAGCACTGGCCGATTCGCCGAATCGGTGAACAGCATGCCAAAATTGCGGTTGTTGTCCGGCGACAGCGTGTTGCCGACGATGCCGGCCTCGCCCTGGAAGCCGAGCTTGATGGTGCTGGCCCACCCCGCCGGGGCCGCCGGCAGGGTCGCCGCGCCCGCCGGCGCGGTCGGAGCGCTCACCGCCGGCGGCGAGGCCGATTCGTTGACGATCCCCTGGGCGAAGGCGCCGCTACTCGCACCGAGCGCGCAAACGCCCGCCAAGGCGGGGAGGGAGGCCCGGAGCCGGGCACCGCGATTCATGTGGCTTTTGTAATGCATGGGAGGAACTGTTGCTCTCCTGCGACAACCTCACAAGAGCGAAATGCGTGCGGAAACAATGTAAAGGGCTAAAGCTGCTACAGTTTTTTCGCATTGTTGCAACAATGCACAGCATCGACGCCGGGTCACGCCGCGGCAGCCGTGCGCCGCCCATAAAAATAGCGCCCCGGCCGCAAAACCGGGGCGCTATGCACAGGAAGTAGACGATCAGGCCGAGTAGTACATCTCGAACTCGACCGGGTGCGGCGTGTGCTCGAACTTGTAGACCTCGGTCCACTTCAGCTCGATGTAGCTCTTGATCTGCTCGATGTTGAACACGTCGCCCGCCAGCAGGAACTCGTGGTCGGCCTCGAGCGCGCCCAGCGCCTCGCGCAAGCTGCCGCACACCGTCGGAATGTCCTTCAGCTCTTCCGGCGGCAGGTCGTAGAGGTCCTTGTCCATCGGGTCGCCCGGATGGATCTTGTTGCGGATCCCGTCGAGCCCGGCCATCAGGATGGCCGAGTAGGCGAGATACGGGTTGGCCGTCGCGTCCGGGAATCGGACCTCGACGCGCTTGGCCTTCGGGCTGGTCGTGTACGGGATGCGGCACGACGCGGACCGGTTGCGCGCCGAATACGCGAGCAGCACCGGCGCCTCGAAGCCCGGGATCAGCCGCTTGTAGCTGTTGGTGCTCGGGTTGGTGAAGGCGTTGACCGCCTTGGCATGCTTGATGATGCCGCCGATGAAGTAGATGCACATCTCCGACAGGTCGGCGTAGCCCGACCCGGCGAACATCGGCTTGCCGTCCTTCCAGATGCTCTGGTGCGTGTGCATCCCCGAGCCGTTGTCGCCGTAGATCGGCTTGGGCATGAACGTCGCGGTCTTGCCGTAGCTGTGCGCCACGTTGTGCACGCAATACTTATAGATCTGCATCTGGTCGGCCATGCTGACCAGCGTGCTGAACCGCGTGCCGAGCTCGTGCTGGCTTTGCGCCACCTCGTGGTGGTGCTTTTCGATGATGAGGCCCATCTCGCCCATCGAGGAGAGCATCTCGGCGCGCAGGTCGCTCTCGCTGTCGACCGGCGGGACCGGGAAGTAGCCGCCCTTGACCGCCGGACGGTGGCCCATGTTGCCCTCGGGGTAGTCGCGCAGGTTGGCGCCGGGCCCCTCGATGCTGGTGATCTCGTACTTGCCGTAGTTAGCCCCCGTGCCGAACTTGATGTCGTCGAACACGAAGAACTCGGCCTCGGCGCCGACCATCACGGTGTCGCCGATGCCGCTGCTCTTGACGAATGCCTCGGCCTTCTTGGCAGTGCTGCGCGGGTCGCGCGTGTACGGCTGGCCGGTGCTCGGCTCGAAGATGTCGCAGAAGATGATCAGGCTCGGCTTGGCCGCGAACGGGTCCATCACCGCCGTGTCCGGATCGAGCATGAGGATCATGTCGCTCTCGTTGATCGCCTTCCAGCCGGCGATCGACGACCCGTCGAACATGATGCCGTCCTTGAACGCGTCCTCGTCGATCGTCGAGATATGCTGGGCCGTGTGCTGCCATTTGCCGCGCGGGTCCGTGAAGCGGAGGTCGACATACTCGACCGACTGCTCCTTGATCATCTCGAGGACCTTGGCGACACTGTCTTTGTTGTCTTTTGCCATCCTGACCACTGTTCCTTCAGTCTCGCCGCCCGCTCCGGGCCGGCTTGGTTGATGTCTCGCGCCGCTAGCCCACTCTGACTAAATCGCGTCGCTGCCGCGTTCGCCGGTTCGGATGCGCACGACGTCCTCGACGGGGACGATGAAGATCTTGCCGTCCCCGATGCGCCCGGTCCGCGCCGCATTGGTGATGGCCTCCACCGCCCGTTCCACGAGATCGTCGTCGCAGACCACCTCGATCTTCACCTTGGGGAGGAAATCCACCACGTATTCGGCGCCGCGATACAATTCCGTATGTCCTTTCTGGCGCCCGAACCCCTTCGCTTCCACGACCGTGATGCCCTGCAACCCGACCTCGTGCAGCGCTTCCTTCACCTCGTCGAGCTTGAATGGCTTGATGACCGCCTCGATCTTCTTCATTGACCCTCGCCGGGCGTCAGCGGCCCGGCGTCCTCCCATTGCTGCGTTCTCCGCCTCACCGAGAGGACGGTGCCGGAGGTTTGCACGCAGCGTGCCACACGGCAAATGCAGGCCCCGCCCCGGTGGCCGAGGCGATAACTGCCGGTACCATGAGCAACAAAGCTGGATGCGTGCCTAGCCGCCGGGCAGGCAAGCCAGCAGTTGCCGGTCTGGAACCGGCAGCGCATAACGCATCTCCTCCTGGGAGTGCTGCGCGTTGAAGCCTACGAATGATCTGCTGTCCGGTCTCGGCACGACCGTCTTCACGGTCATGTCGGCGCTGGCGACCGAGCACAAGGCGATCAACCTCGGCCAGGGCTTCCCCGACACCGACGGCCCGGAAGACATCCTGCGCGCCGCCGCGGACGCCCTGTTCGACGGCCGCAACCAATATCCGCCCATGACCGGCGTGCCCGAACTGCGCCAAGCGGTCGCGTCCGCCAACGCCCGCTTCTACGGCCTCGACGTCGACCCGGCCACCGAGATCGTCGTCACCTCCGGTGCCACCGAGGCCATCACCGCCTGCCTGATGGCGATCCTGAACCCGGGCGACGAGGTCGTGCTGTTCGAGCCGCTCTACGACACCTATCTGCCGATCATCCGCATGCTCGGCGCGGTGCCCAAGCTGGTCCGCCTGTCGCCGCCGAAATGGGAGCTGCCCCGCGCCGACCTCTCCGCCGCCTTCGGCTCGCGCACCAAGGCGATCCTGCTCAACACGCCGATGAACCCCTGCGGCAAGGTGTTTACCGCCGCCGAACTCGCCTTCATCGCCGAGCTCTTGCAGAAACACGACGCCTACGCCGTCTGCGACGAGGTCTACGAGCACCTCACCTATGACGGCTGGCGGCATATCCCGCTGATGACGCTGCCCGGGCTGCGCGACCGCTGCATGCGGATCGGCAGCGCCGGCAAGACGTTCAGCCTGACCGGCTGGAAGGTCGGCTACGTCTCCACCTCGGCCGCCCTGGCCAGCGTGGTGGCCAAGGCGCACCAGAACCTCACCTTCACGACGCCGCCGAACCTGCAGCGCGCCGTGGCCCTCGGGCTGGCGAAGGATCAGGCCTATTTCGATGGCCTCGCCGCCGGCCTGGCGGCCAAGCGCGATCTGCTGTCGGCCGGCTTGTCGCGGCTCGGCTTCGGCGTCCTGGAGGCACGGGGCAGCTATTTCGTGACCGCCGATTTCAGCAAGCTCGGCTTCGCCGGCAGCGACGTCGCCTTCTGCCGCCACATCACCGAACAGGCCGGCGTCACCGCCATCCCGATCTCCGCCTTCTACGAGACCGAAGCGCCGACCCACTACGCCCGCTTCGCCTTCTGCAAGCGCGAGGCGGTGCTCGAGGAGGCGCTGGCCCGGCTCGAGCGCGCTTTCGAGCGCACGCGCGAAGCGACATTGACGCGAGCCTCGTAGCGGCTCTACACCGCGGTCCTGCTGTGGCGGTCGTAGCTCAGTTGGTAGAGCGCCGGTTTGTGGTACCGGTTGTCGCGGGTTCGATCCCCGTCGATCGCCCCAGCATTCCCCTGTCCGAACGGAGACGCGATTGAGGCTTCTCCCAGCATCCTTATTGGTGATGGTCCTTGCCACGCCGATCGCCGGCCGGACCGCCGACATCGTGGTCGGCGCCGTCTATCCCACCAGCGGCGCCGGTGCCGACGCCCGACACGCCATCGACACCGCGCTCGACATCGTCAACGGCACCCATGAGCGGATCCCGGTGCTGATGGGGCAGGGCGGCGGCCTCGACCGTCTCGGCGGCGCCAAGTTGAGCGTCGCCTTCGCCGACGCGGACGACCCGGCCGACGCTGCCGAGCATCTCGTGACCGAAAATCATGTCCAGGCGCTGATCGGCGGCCTCTCGGACGCCAGTGCGGCGGCCATCAGCCGGGTCGCCGAGCATCACGGCATCCCGTTCTTGTCGCTCGACAGCGATCTGACCAACACCGACGGGCTGACCTGGTTCTTCCGCATCGGCCGCACGCCGGCCGGCGACCACCGCACCATCCTCAAGTTGCTCGGCGCGATGGCATCGGCCCGTGGCCGCAGTCTCGACAGCGTCGCCGTGGTGTTCGAGAACAGCCCCGGCGGCCGCGACAGCGCCGCGCCGCTGCGCCACGCCGTGGAGGCGGCCCATCTCCAGCTCATTGACGTCCCCGTTGCCGCCGACCCGGCCGCGGCCGCCGAGGCCATCGCCGCCGCCGCGCCCGGCGCGGTCCTGGTCGAACTCGAGGGGCCACAACAACCGACAATGCTCGACCTCCTGGCCGCCCGCAGCATCGGCCCGTTGGTAGTGATGCGGCGCAACGGTTCGGCCACCACCGACGGCGTGTTCCGCAGCGTCAGCTACACCGCCGAATCGCTGCCGGCCCGGCCCGGAATCCCCGACGTGAATGCGGCCTATCGGGCGCGGGCGGGCAAGCCGCTCGAGACCACCACCGCGCGCGAGCTGACCGGGATGCTGCTACTGGCCGACGTGGTCAATCGGGCGGCGTCGACCAAGCCCATCGATCTGCGCACCGCCCTGATGGCGACCGACACCCCCGGCGGCGACACGCTGATGCTGTGGGACGGCATCCGCTTCGACGATACCGGCCAGAACGTGCTCGCCACCCCGGCGCTGCAGCAGATGCAGCACGGCACCTTCCAAACCGTCGCCCCGGACTCGGTTGCCACGGCGGCACCGGTCTGGCCGGTGACGAAGTAACCGCGAGCCCGCCTTCCCGGCCCTCTCCCTCCGGGAGAGGGTTGGGTGAGGGTGGTCCAAGCGGCACGAACCCTCACCCCGGCC
>CAZZVQ010000025.1:0-22440 GCA_964657565.1 uncultured Acetobacteraceae bacterium | reverse complement strand
CTTGGTCCGCGCTGCGGCCCAAGCCCGGAGGGAGAGGGCGACGACTCTAGGTGCGCGGCAACTGCTGCTCCACCAACGTCGCCCAGAAGCTCGCGCCCGTCGGCAGCACCTCGTCGTTGAAGTCGTAGCGCGGGTGGTGCAGCCCGGGGTCGTCCGTGCCGCGGCCGGTCCCGAGCATGATGTAGGCGCCCTGCTTGGCGTTCAGCATGAAACTGAAATCCTCGCCGCCCATGGTCGGAAACTCCATCTCCTCGACCCGGCTCGCGCCCACCACCGACTCCGCCGCCGCCCGGGCCATGCTCATGGCGTCCGGCTCGTTGACCGTCGCCGGATAGATCCGCTGGAACCGCGCATCCGCCGTGGCGCCGAAGCTCTCCGCGATGCCGCGCGACAGGCGCAGCACGCCCTGCTCGAGCGTGTCGGCGACGGCCGGGTCGAACCAGCGCGCGGTGCCGAGCATGCGGACCGATTGTGGGATCACGTTATGAGCGTTGCCACCATGGATGCTGCCGATGGTCACGACGCCCCCATGCACCGGGCTGACGTTGCGGGCGACGATGCTCTGCAGCGACTGCACGATGGTGGCCGCGATCAGGATCGGGTCGGTGCCGAGATGCGGCTGCGCCCCGTGCGCGCCCTTGCCGTTGATGTCGATCTCGATCGTCGCGACCGCGGCCATCACCGGGCCATCCCGCCACTTGAAGATGTTGGCCGGGACGCCCGGCCAGTTGTGCATGCCGAACACCTGGCGCATCGGGAACCGCTCGAACAGCCCGTCCTTCACCATCAGGTCGCCGCCGCCGAAATTCTCCTCCGCCGGCTGGAAGATCACATACGCGGTGCCGGCGAAATTGCGCGTCTCGGCCAGGTAGCGCGCCGCCCCCAGCAGCATCGTCGTGTGCCCATCGTGGCCGCACGCATGCATGACCCCCGGCGTCTGGCTCGCATACGGCTTGCCGGTCTCCTCGACGATCGGCAGCGCGTCCATGTCGGCGCGCAGCCCGATCGCCTCGCCCGCGATGCTTCCCCGGATCACGCCGACCACTCCGGTCTGCGCGATGCCGGTATGTACCTCGTCGACGCCGAAACCGCGCAACAGGTCCGCCACCACCGTCGAGGTGCGATGTTCCTGCAATCCGATCTCCGGATGCGCGTGCAGGTCGCGGCGCCAGCCGGTCATGTCGGCGTGGAATTCGGCGATGCGGTTCAGGACGGCCATTCAATTGTTTCCAAAGGTCAGAGCGAGGCCCGCGTCGAGCGGGATCGGATCGATGCCGAGGCTAGTCCGCATCGTGTCGATAGCAAAAGATTTGTCTTCGAGCAGGCGGCGTATTTCCGCCGCCTCGATCCGCGGCAGCAGCGGCAGCCGGGTCAGCGGCGTCAGTGCCAGCAACAGCGCCGCCGGCACTGGCACGATAAGCGGCGGCCGCAACCCGGCCGCGCCGGCCACCGCGCGCACGAAATTCGCGTAGGGCAGGGCGGTCGCCCCGGCGATCACCATCGCGTGCGGTCCGTTCCACGCCACGCTCAGCGCCGCGCGGAGCGAGCGCGTGACATCCGACTGATGGATCGGCTGCACCAGCGCCCGGCCCCCGCCCGGCAGCGGCAGCACCGGCAGCCGCCGGATCAGCGCGGCCAGCCGCTGCACGTTGTTCTCGCCCGTGGCGCCGTAGATCATCGTCGGATGCAGGATCACGCCGCGCCGGCCGGAGGCCAGCAGCGCCCGCTCCCCCGCGAGCACGCCATTACCGTGCGCATCCGGCCACCGCGTGAACTTCCGCGTGCTGCCGAGCGCGATCAGCACGGCGCCCGGCGGCGCGGCGGCAAGGATGGCCGGGATGTGCCGCGCATGCGCGCAGGACACGATATGCGTGGCCCCCGCCAGCGCCGGGCCGAGCGTCTCGCCGGTCAGGTCGGCCACCCGTGGCACCCCGCCGAGCCCGGTCGCGTCCCACCGCGCGGTGTCCCGCACGACGGGAACATACCCGACTCCGTCGGCCTGCAACGATCGGCACAGCGCGGTCCCGGACCGGCCGCTGGCCCCAATGATCTGGATCGTCACGTCAGCAGGCTGTCGGCCGCCGCCCGGGCTGCGTCGGTGACGTTCTCGCCGGCCAGCATGCGCGCGAGCTCCTCGCGCCGCTCGGCCGGCTCCAGCGGCGAAACCGTGGTCGTGGCCCGGCCGCGGACGGCATCCTTGGCCACGCGGAGGTGCGCCGCCCCGCGCGCCGCCACCTGCGGACTATGCGTGACCACCAGCACCTGCACCCGGTCCGCCACGCGCGCGAGCCGTTCGCCGACCGCCGCCGCCGTCGCCCCACCGACCCCGCTATCGACCTCGTCGAACACCAGCGTCGGCACCGACCCGCCGCCGACCAGCACCACCTTCAGCGCCAGCATCAACCGCGACAACTCGCCGCCCGACGCGATCCGGTCGAGCGCGCCCGGCGTCTGGCCCGGGTTGGTCGAGATCAGGAACGTGGCCCGCTCCACCCCGTTGGCCCCGTAACGCGCCTCCTCGAGCGGCCGCAGCTCGACGAAGAACCGTGCCTTGTCCAGCCGCAGCGGCGGCAACTCGGCGGTGACCGCGTCCTGCAGCAACTTCGCCGCCTTCTGCCGCGCCGCCGACATCGCCCCGGCGGCCTGCAAGTAGCTCGCCCGGGCCGCCTCCATCTGCGCCGCAAGCGTGGCGATCTCCGCCGTCCCGGTATCCAGCGCCGCGAGTCGGCGCCGCAGCCCCTCGAGCAGGCTGGGCAGCTCCGCCACGGGAACGCCATGCTTGCGCGCTGCCGCCCGCAGCGCGAACAGCCGCTCCTCCGCCTGTTCCAACTGGCGCGGATCGGCGTCGGCCTCGTTCGCCAGCCGGCTGAGCAGCGTCTCCGCCTCCGCCAGCGCCTCCTCCGCCCGGTCCAGCGCGGCCAGCGCGGCGCGGGCACTCGGGTCCTCGCCCAATTTCTGCAGCGCCCGCGAGGCCGCGCGCAGGCTCGCCGCCGGGCCCGGGCTGCGCCGGTCGCGCGGCGCGATCTCGGTCAGGGCGTGCCCGATCGCCTCGCCGCGCCGCTCGTGCTGCTGCAGGCGCAGGCGTTCGGCCGCCAGGCTGTCCTCCTCCCCCTCCGTCGGCGCCAACCCGCCCAACTCTTCGACGGCATGCCGCAGCCAATCCTCCTCGCGCTGCACCTCCGCCAGCGTCGACCGCGCCCGCTCCAGCGCGGCGGCACTGTCCCGCCACGCCGCCCAGGCGATCCGCGTCGCCGCCTGCAGCCGCGGCGCCACCCCGAACGCGTCGAGTAGAACGGTGTGCACGGCCGGGTCGGCAAGGCCCATCTGATCGCCCTGGCCCTGGATCTCGACCAACAGACTCCCGGCCCGGCGCAACAGCGCCACGCTGACCGGCTGGTCGTTGACCGTCGCGCGGGACCGGCCGTCGCGCCCGATCACCCGGCGCACCACCAGCTCGTCCTCGTCGATCGCGATACCCTGCTCGCTCAGCAACTCCAGCGCCGGATGACCCGGCGGCAGCGAGAACGACGCCGTCACGCTCGCCTGCTCGGCGCCGACCCGCACCAGCCCCTGCTCCGCCCGCGCGCCGAGCGCCAGGCCGAGACTGTCGAGCAGGATCGACTTGCCGGCCCCGGTCTCGCCGGTCAGCACCGTCAGGCCGGCGCCGAAGCCGAGATCCAGCCGCTCGATCAGCACCACATCGCGGATCGAGAGCGCGGTGATCATGCCGGTGGAAGGTTAAAAGATGCTGCCCAGGGTGCGCGAGAAGAAGCCGCCGCTCGCCGTCTGGTTTGCCGGCGCTGGCGCTGCCATGCCCTGGTCGACCAGGGTGTTGTAGCTGCTTTCGTACCAGGCATTGCCCGGATAGTTGTGGCCCAGCACCGCCGCCGTCTTGCGCGCCTGGTCGGTCATGCCGAGCAGCAGATAGATCTCGGTCAGCCGGTGCAGCGCTTCGGGCACGTGGTTGGTGGTCTGGTAATCGTCGACGACGCGCTGGAAGCGGCCGATCGCGGCGGCATAATTCTTCTGCCCCTCATACCAGCGGCCGACCTCCATCTCCTTGCCGGCCAGGTGGTCCCGGCACAGATCGATCTTCAGCCGGGCGTCGCGCGCGTACGGCGTGTCCGGGAACCGGTTCACCACGTCCTGCAGCGCGGCCATCGCCACCTGGGTGCCCTTCTGATCGCGCTGGATGTCGGAGATCTGCTCGTAGAACGCCAGCGCGCGCAGGTAATAGGCATAGGCGATGTTCTGGTTGCCCGGATGCAGCGCGATGAACCGGTCCAGCGCCCCGTTGGCCTCGGTGTAGTGGTTCTGCAGATACTCGGCATAACCGTGCATCAACTGGGCGTTCACCGCCCACGACGAATAGGGATAGTTCTGCTCGATGGCGTCGAACTGCCCGACGGCAGCCACGTACCGCTTCGCGTTCAGCGCATCGATGCCGTTGTTGTAGAGCTGTTCCGGCGGCAGCTTCGAGTAATCGACCTTCGTCTCCAGGTCGTCCGACTTGCCGTTCCACGGCATGATGGAGCCCAGGGTCTCGCACCCCTGCAGCAGGAGCAGCGTGGCGGCGATGGCGGCGAAGCGGACGGTGTGTCTCATGGCGCGCGGCTTATAGCACAGGGCGGCGAAGCCCCAACAATTCGTTAAGCGGCTTGTTGCATCCAGCCAAGCCCGTCGGCCCGCACCGGGCGCCAGTTGGCGGAGTCGGCGAACAACGCGCGCAGCACCTTGTTGTTCAGCGCATGGCCCGAGCGGCTGCCCACGAAGCGCCCGCGGATCGCCCCGGCCAGCGCCAGGTCGCCCACCGCGTCGAGCAGCTTGTGCCGCACGAACTCGTCGCGCATGCGCAACCCGGTCGGGTTCAGGACCCGGTCGCCGTCGACCACCACCGCGTTCTCCAGCGTCCCGCCCAGCGCCAGGCCGGCCGCCCGCAACCCGGCGATCTCGTCCGCCTGCGCGAACGTCCGCGCGCGCGCCACCTCGCGGAACGCATCCCCGCGCATCGCCAGCGACAGCGTCTGCCGCCCGATCGCGGCCGCCGGAAACTCGATCGCGACGCTCAGTTCGAGGCAGTCGCCCGTCCCCGGCCGCAACTCCGCGAACGCGCCGCCCTCTTCGACGCGTACGGTGCGCAGCACCTCGATCGCGATCACCGAAGAATCCTGATCGACGATCCCCGCGCAATCGAGCAGGAACATCCAAGGCTCGGCCGAACCATCCAGCACCGGCAGCTCCGGCCCGTCGACCTCGACGACGAGATTGGCGATCCCGCTCGCCGACAGCGCCGCCATCAGATGCTCGACGGTGCCGACCGTCGCGTCCGGCCGCCCCGCCGCGGCGACCACGGTGCATAGGCGGGTATCGCACACGGCGTCGAACCGGGCCTGGATGTCCACGGCGAGATCGGTCCGGCGGAACACGATGCCGGCACCCTCGACACCCGGCAACAAGGTGACGTTCACCGTCCGGCCGCTATGCAGCCCGGTGCCGGTGCAGCAGATGGCGCTGCGGATCGTCCGCTCGTGCACCACCGGCGATGACACCGTCGCGAGGCTCGCAGCCTGTGGCAGGTAACCGTCCATCATGTTCTCCGCGCCACACTCGGCACATTGCAGCGCACAAAACGAAAGCGCCTCGATCTTCATAGCGGAGAAGATCGAGGCGCCCAATACAAACAATGTTTCTGAGTATTACGCTGTAAGCCGCTGATAAACCGTTCTTTGTGTCGTCACCCACGGACTTGATCCGTAGCGTGGACCCCCGGGTCAAGCCCGGGGGTGACGGAAGGGCCGGCGCCCCGCTTACTCCTTGCCGGAGCTCTGCCGCCGCAAGAACGCCGGGATCTCCAGCGCGTCGTCGCTGCCGTTGTAGTGCGGCTGCTGCGCCGCCGGCGCCGCGTCCGGCGAGAAGCTGGGCTCGGCCCGCTGCGGCTCGGTCGCTTCCGGCTGCGTCGAGCGACGGATCGACCGCGTCATCATGCCGAACAGGCTGCGCCCGGCCGACATTGGGGCCGACGGCGCAGCCGGCGCCGGAGCCGGCGGCGGCACCTGCACCGGCGGCGGCGCATACTCCTCGGCCGGCGCCATCGTGCGCATCGGCGCCGCTTGCGGTGCAGCCGGACGGAACGGGTTCTGCCGAACCGGGGCAGGGGCCTCCTCGTAGCTCTGCTCGGCCACCGGCGCCGGCTCGACCGGAACCTGCCGCGGCACCAGCATCGGCGTCGGCGCGAACCGCGATTCCGCCACCGGCGCGGCGGCACCCGTCTGCGGCACGAAGCCGCTCGACACCGCCTGGACCATCCCGCCATTGCCGACCGCGACCAATTGCGGCCGCTTCGCCTCGACGTTGACGCCCATGTCGATGCCCGTCGCCACCACGGACACGCGCACCTTGCCCGACAACGACTCGTCGACCGCCGAACCGAAGATGATGTTCGCGTCGTCGGCCACTTCCTGGCGCACCCGGTTGGCCGCCTGGTCGACCTCGAACAGCGTCATGTCGTCGCCGCCGGTGATGTTGATCAGCAGCCCGCGCGCGCCCGCCATCGACGTGTCCTCGAGCAGCGGATTGCTGATCGCCGCCTCGGCCGCCCTTGTCGCCCGGTTCTCGCCCTCGGCCTCGCCGGTGCCCATCATCGCCTTGCCCATCTCGGCCATCACGGTCCGGATGTCGGCGAAGTCGAGGTTCACCAGACCCGGCGCCATCATCAGGTCCGTGACACCGCGCACGCCCATGTACAGGACGTTGTCGGCCATCTTGAACGCCTCTTTCCAGCCGGTGCGCTCATTGGCCAGGCGGAACAGGTTCTGGTTCGGGATCACGATCAGCGTGTCCACGTATTGCTGCAGCTCGGCGATCCCCGCCTCGGCCGACTTGGTCCGCCGCCCCCCCTCGAACGTGAACGGCTTGGTCACCACGCCCACCGTCAGGATGCCCCGCTCGCGTGCCATCCGCGCGATCACCGGCGCCGCGCCCGTGCCGGTGCCGCCGCCCATGCCCGCGGTGATGAACACCATGTGCGTGCCATCGAGGCAGTGCATCAGCTCATCGGCGGCCTCCTCGGCGGCGGCGCGGCCGATCTCCGGCTTCGCACCGGCGCCCAGTCCCTGCGTCAGATGCGGGCCGAGCTGCACCCGGCGGTCCGCCTTGCTGTGCTGCAACTGCTGCGCGTCCGTGTTGGCGACCACGAAATCGACGCCCTGCAGATTGAGCGCGATCATGTTGTCCACCGCGTTCGTGCCGCCGCCGCCAACGCCCACCACCGTGATGCGCGGCGTGAAGTCGGTGTGGCTCTGTTTCGGGACGATAATATGTAGCGTCATGTGGTTTTTTCCCTCACGGGCTCGGTTGGCAGAGATGTGGCACAGTCGACCGGAGTCGGCGCAACTAGTCGCGGCGGCACTACAGCCGATCCCCGATATATTTAACGATACGGGCGAGTAATGTCGGCGGCCCGTCCTCCTCCAGCTTGACGTCGGCGAGATGCCGGCCCGCGCCGGACGCCCAGCACAACAGCCCGGATGCGGTGGCGAACGCCGGACCCGACGCCAGGTCCGGCAAGCCCCGCACATGCGCCGGCTTGCCCAGCCGCACCTGCCCGCCCAGCATCCGCGTCGCCATGTCGCGCAGCCCCGGCATCTGGCTCGCGCCGCCGGTCAGCACCACGCGATGTCCCGCCTCGCGCCCGATGCCGGCGGCCTCGAGCTGCGTGCGCACCATCTCGAACGTTTCTTCCAGCCGCGGCACGATGATGCTGATCACCTTGCTGCGCGGAATCTTGTGCACGTCGTGCTCCTCCTCGCCCACCAGCGAGATCGACAGCAATTCGCGCTCGTCGTCCGGGCTGAGCTGCGCGCTGCCATACAGCGTCTTCAGCCGCTCCGCCTGCGCCAGCGGGATCGACAGGCCCTGCGCGATGTCCTTGGTGATGTGCAGTCCGCCGATCCGCAGATGCGCCGTGTGCAGCAGCTGCCCCTCGTTGAACACCGCCATGTCGGTGGTCCCGCCGCCCATGTCGATCACCGTCGTGCCGAGTTGGCGCTCGTCCTCGACCAGCGTCGCCAGCCCCGACGCCAGCGGCGAGCTGACGAGCTCCTCGAGCTGCAGCTTGCAGCGCCCGATCGTGGCCATCAGGTTATGCACCGCCGACGCCGCCGCATCGATCACGTGCAGCCGCGCCTTCAGCTGGTCGCAATGCATCCGCCGCGGGTCCGTCACGCCCTGGGTCTCGTCGACGGAGAACATCAGCGGCACCACGTGGATGATCTCGCGCCCGGCCAGCAACGCCCGCCGCCCGCCCTCCTGCACGACCCGGCGCAGATCGTGCTCCGACACGGCCCGCCCACCCACCGGCCACTCGACCGTATAGAGCCGGCTCTCCGGCTGCCCGCAGGACAGGTTGACCAGGTAATGCTCGATCCGCTGCCCCGCCTTGTCCTCCGCCTCGCCCACCACCCCGGCGATCGAGTGCGACGCCGCATCGAGATCGACGATGCCGCCCGCCCGCACCCCGCGCGACGCCCGCATCGCGCTGCCGATCACCCGCATCGTGCCGTCCGGATCGGTGCGCCCGATCAGGCAGCACACCTTCGTGGTCCCCACGTCGAGCACCCCGAACGTCCCCGACCGTGCGGTCCGCACCCGCGGCAGCACCGGCTCCGCCGGGTCGGTCGGGCCTGACTTGGCCAGCGTCTGCAACAGATCGGGCTCGCTCAGCTTGCCCGGGCGGCGGCGCGGGACATCGTTCATGACGGCCTCTTGCCCGCTGGAGCCGGCGGCGCCCCGCTCGCCATCGGCCGCACCACCAGCCGGTCCGGCAGCCGCATGTCGACCACCTGCAGCGGCCGGTCGAGCAGCGCCTGGCTGGTCTGCAGCTCCATCAGCTTGGTCATCGCCGCCCCCTCCGCCCCTTCGGGCAGCAGCACGTCGGCGCCGTTGCTGAGATGCAGGTTCCACCGCCGCTCGCCCACCCGCACCGCCGCGACCACCCGCGCTTTCAGCGCCGGCAGTGCGGCGAGATCGTCGAGCAGCGCCGCCGCCGCTTCCGGCGCCCCGGCGCCGACCACGAGCGGCAGCGTCTTGAACGCGTCGGCGTCCTTGCCCGGATCCTGCTGCACGACGACGTCGCCGCCGCGATCGATCAGCTGAAACTTGCCGCTATTCTGCCACACCGCGAACGGCCGCCGCTCCTCCAGCCGCACCACGATCGTGCCCGGCAGATGCCGCTCCACGGTCGCCCGCTGCACCCAGGTCAGCTTCTCGATCCGCGCCCGGGCGGCATCGAGCGAGAAGCCCAGCAGCTTGTCGCCCTTCGCCACCCCCAGCGCGGCGCGCAGGAAGTTCTCCGGCGTCTTGTCCCGCCCCTCGATCCGGATCTCGTCCACCACCAGCCCGCCGCCGATGCCGAGCCGTTCCGGCAGGCTGGCGACCGAGTTGCCGTAGCGAAACGCCCGCACCGCCGCCATGCTGCCCAGCCCGAGCACCACCGCCAAGCCAATCGCCGGCAACACCAGCTTCTGCCGCCGCCGCCAGAACAATCCCATCCGCGACGGCCGCCGCGCATGCATCGGCGGCGGCGCCTTGGCCGGCGTGCGCAGCCTTGCCGCCTCCTCTACACGCGGCATGCGGCGTTCTCCACCATCCAGGCGCACAGCTCCGGAAAGCCGATGCCGTGATAGGCCGCTTGCTCCGGCAGCAGGCTGGTCGGCGTCAGGCCGGGCTGCGTATTGACCTCGAGCAGCACCAGCCGCCCAGGCCCGTCCTCGCCCTCGTCGAGCCGGAAATCCGCCCGCGTGGCGCCGCGGCACCCGAGCGCCCGATGCGCGGCCACCGCGACGTCGAGCGCGCGGGCATAGGTCTCCGGATGGATCGCCGCCGGCACCTGGTGGCGCGATCCGCCATCGGCATACTTGCTCTCGTAGTCATAGAACGCCCCGGCCTCGGCCCGGATCTCGGTCACCGCCAGCGCGCGATCACCCATCACTCCCACGGTCAGCTCGCGTCCTGGAATATATTCCTCAACTATCGCCGTCGGCCCATACTGCCATCCGCGCGCGATCGCCGCGCGCCGGTTATCGCCGTCCCGCATGATTTCGACCCCCACCGAGGAACCCTCGTTGAGCGGCTTGATCACATACGGCAGCGGCAGCGGATCATCCGCCTCCAGCGCCTCCATCTCGACCACCGCCCCCGCCGCGACCGGCAGCCCGGCCCCGGCGAACACCGTCTTGGCCGCCTGCTTATCCATCGCCAGCGCCGACGCCCGCACCCCGGAATGCGTGTACGGGATGCCCAGCCAATCCAGCACCCCCTGGATCGCCCCATCCTCGCCGAACCGCCCGTGCAGCGCGTTGAACACGACGTCCGGCGCCGGGTCGAGCGCCGCCAGCACGGCGCGCAGGTCATGGCCGACGAGCACCGGCGTCACCTCGAAGCCGGCCGCCCGCAACGCCACGATGACCTGCTTGCCGCTGGCAAGGCTAACCTCCCGCTCGGCCGAAATCCCGCCATACAGCACCGCCACCCGCTTCATGCCACGACCTCTCGATTCTGCACCCTCTCCCCCCGGGAGAGGGCCGGGGTGAGGGTGGTGCCGACCGAAGAACCCTCACCCAACCCTCTCCCTGGGGGAGAGGACCGAGATGGAATCCCCATCCGCTTGATCTCCCACTCCAGCGTCACCCCGCTCGCGTCCAGCACCCGGCGCCGCACCTCCTCGCCGAGCCCCTCCAGATCCGCCGCATTCGCCGCGCCCGTATTCAGCAGGAAATTGCAATGCTTCTCGCTCACCTGCGCCCCGCCGCGCACCAGCCCCCGACACCCCGCCCCATCGATCAGCTCCCACGCCTTCTGCCCCGGCGGATTGCGGAACGTGCTGCCCCCCGTCCGCGCCCGCACCGGCTGCGTCGCCTCCCGGCTGCTCCTGATGTCGGCCATCCGCGCCGCCACCACTGCCGGGTCCCCCGCCCGCGCCCAGAACCGCGCCCGCACCACCACCGCCCCCGGCGGCAACACCGCACGCCGATACGCCAGCGCCAGGCTCGCCGCCGGCAGCCGCACCAACTCGCCCGACCGCGCCACGAACTCCGCCCAATCCAGCGCCGACGCCACCTCGCCGCCATACGCCCCGGCGTTCATCGCCACCGCCCCGCCGATCGAGCCCGGGATGCCGGAAAGGAACTCCAGCCCCGTCAGCCCGGCCGCCGCCGCATGCTCGGCCACCACCGCGTCCAGGCACGCCGCCCCGGCCACGATCCCGTCCGCCTGCACGTCGACCTCGTTGAACCCGCGCGCCAGCCGCACCACCACCCCCGCCAGCCCGCCATCGCGCACGATCACGTTGCTCGCCGCCCCCAGCACCTGCACCGGCACGTCGAGCGGCAGCGCGGCGAAGAAGCTCGATAGGTCCGTAGCACTGCTCGGCCGCACCAGCGCCTCCGCCGGCCCGCCCACGCGGAACCAGGTCAGCGGCCCCAGCGGCGCATCGGCCTGCACCCGCCCGCGCAACGGCGGCAGACTCTCCGCCAGGGCGTTCCCGAAGCTCATCCCGCCCGCCGTGTCCCGGCGCCCTGCAGCGCCGCCAGGTCGGCCGGCAAGCTCGCCGCCCACTGCGTGATGTTCCCCGCCCCCAGGCACACCACGAAATCGCCCGCCCGCGCGATCGAGTTCACCATCTCGGCCAGATGCTCCGGCCCCGGCAGCGGCACTACGCTGCGATGCCCGCGCGCCCGCAACCCATCCACCAGCGCGTCCCGGCTGACGCCCGCGATCGGCGCCTCGCCCGCCGCATACACGTCGGCGATGATCACCGTCCCCGCATCGTTCATGCAGGTGCAGAACTCCGGGAACAGCGATTGCAGCCGCGAATACCGGTGCGGCTGCACCACCGCGATCACATCCCGCGCCCCCGCCTGCCGCGCCGCCTTCAACACCGCCGCGATCTCCACCGGGTGGTGCCCGTAATCGTCGATCACCGTCACGCCGCCGCTCTCGCCCGTCTTGGTGAACCGCCGCTTCACCCCGCGGAACCCGGCGAACGCGCTCTTCAGCGTATGCTCGTCCACATCCATCTCGACCGCGATCGCCACCGCCGCCAGCGCGTTCTGCACGTTGTGCTGCCCCAGCATCGGCAGCCGGAACGGCCCCATCTTGCGCGTGCGGCCCCCGCTCTTCGACGTGCCCCTGCGGTCGGTGATCACCACCTCGAACGTCGAGCCCAGCTTGTCCATCACCAGCCGCTCCGCCCGCACATCCGCCTGCGGCGAGAACCCGTACGTGATGATCCGCCGGTCCGACAGCCGCGGGATCATCGACTGAACCCCCGGATGGTCGATGCACAGCACGCCGAACCCATAGAACGGCACGTTGCCGACGAACTGGTCGTAGCCGGCGACCATCGCCTCCGCCGTGCCCCAATGGTCCAGATGCTCCGGATCCATGTTGGTCACCACCGCGATCACCGCCGGCAGCCGCAGGAAGCTGCCGTCGCTCTCGTCGGCCTCCACCACCATCCAGTCGCCCTCGCCGAGCCGCGTATTGCTGCCATAGGCGTTGATGATCCCGCCATTGATCACCGTCGGATCGATCCCGGCCGCCTCGAGCACGCACGCCACCAGGCTGGTCGTCGTCGTCTTGCCGTGCGTGCCGCCGACCGCGATCGCCCATTTCAGCCGCATCAGCTCGGCCAGCATCTCCGCCCGCCGCACCACCGGCACCAGCCGCGCCCGCGCCGCCACCACTTCCGGATTGTCCCGCTTGACCGCCGTCGACGTCACCACGACCTGCGCGTTGGCCACGTTGCGCTCGTCATGCCCGATCGCCACCGGGATCCCCGCCTCGCGCAGCCGCTTGACGTTGGTGTTGTCCGCGATGTCGCTGCCCTGCACCGCGTAGCCCAGCGTGTGCAGCACTTCGGCGATGCCGGACATCCCGATCCCGCCGATGCCGACGAAATGAATGGTCCCGATGCCGAGTGGAAGTGCCCTCATACCGCTACTTCCTTCGTCAGCGCCGATTCGACCAAATCCGCCAGCCGCGCCGCCGCATCCGGGATCGCATGTTCGGCGATCGCATGGGCCGCGATGATGAGCCAATCCGGCGACTCCAACCGGGGCCGCAATTTCTCGGCCAGCAGCTCCGGCCGCCGTTCGAAATCCGATTGCTCGATCACCAACGCGTCGATCGCCCGCGCATTGTCGAGCTGGTGGTTGTCGATCGCGTGCGGGAACGGCACCAGCAGGGCAGGGCGCCCCGCGATGGCCAATTCGGCCACCGTGCTGGCCCCGGCCCGCGCGATCACGAAATCGGCCGCCGCCAGGCGGTGCGCCATGTCGGCGAAGAACGGCGACAGCTCGGCCTCGATCCCCGATCGCCCATACGCCGCGCGCACGTGCTCGAGATCCTCCGGCCGGCATTGCTGCGTCAGCCGCAGCCGCGCCCGCAACGCGGCCGGCAACAGCGCTAGCGCGGCCGGCAGCGCGGTGCTGAAGATCCGCGCCCCCTGGCTGCCGCCCGTAACCAGCACGCGCAGCGGCGCACCGGGCTCGGGCGGCACATACGGCGTGCCCGCCAGCGCGGCGATCTCCGGCCGCACCGGATTGCCGATCGCCTTCGCCGGCGGCCGCTCCGGCAGCGCCCGCGTCTGCGCCACACCCAGCGCGATCCAATCGGCAAACCGCGCCAGCAAGCGGTTGGCCCGCCCCAGCACGGCGTTCTGCTCATGCAAGATGATCGTCGGCTTGCGCCCCGTCAGCCGCGCCGCCAGGACCGGCGGCACCGACGGATACCCGCCGAACCCGACGATCACGGCCGGCTGCAACCGCGCCAGCACGCGCCGGGCTTCGAGCGTGCCGCGCGCGAGCGCCACCAACGCCTTGGCCCCGCGCACGATCCCGCGCCCCGCGATCCCCGCCCCCGGCAGCACGAACACCTCGCGCCCCGCGAACACCGCCGACCGCTCCCCGCCGCTGCGCCCGTCCGTCATCAGCGCGACCCGGTGCCCGCGACGCACCAACTCGCTCGCCAGCGCCTCGGCCGGAAAGAAATGCCCGCCCGTCCCGCCCGCCGCGATCACGATCGGCCGCACTTGATCACCCCTCATCGTGCGCCCTCCCACAACTCGTTGCGCCCCCGTTGCCGGGTCAAGGCGAGCAGCATGCCAATCCCCAACGCGATCGCCAGCACCGACGACCCGCCATAGGAAACGAACGGCAGCGTCATCCCCTTGGTCGGGATCAGGTGCAGCGACGAAGCCATGTTGATGAAGCTCTGCAGCCCGAAGCTGGTCACCAACCCCGACGCCGCCAGCACCACGAACAAATCATGCTCGGCGATCAGCTTGATCAGCCCGCGCAGCACGATGAACCCGAAGATCCCCAGCACGAACAGGCACACCACCAGCCCGAACTCCTCGCCCATCACCGCGAACACGAAATCCGCATGTGCGTCCGGCAGCACGTCCTTGACCCGGCCCTCGCCCGGCCCACGCCCCAACAGCCCGCCATTGCCGAACGCCTCGAGCGCCGTGAACACCTGGTAGTTGTCGCCCGCCGCCGGGTCCCAGAACCGTGTCACCCGGCTCCGCACATGCGGGAAGAACGTATACGCCGCCACCGCCGCCGCCCCGATCGCCCCCGCGCCCACGCCCACCAGCACCAGGTTCAGCCCGGCGATGAACAACTGCACGAAGAACACGCAGCCCACCACCGCCAGCATCCCCATGTCCGGCTGCGACTTCAGCAGCAGCGCGATCAGCCCGAACACCGCCCCTGCCGCCAACATCCCGGACACCCGCCGCCCCCACTGCAGCTCCGTCAGCAGCCAGGCCGTCACCACGGCGAAGCACGGCTTGATGAACTCGCTCGGCTGCAGCGTCATGCCCGGCAGGTTGATCCACCGCCGCGCGCCCTTGATGTCCACCCCGTGCCCGATCGTCCACGCCGTCAGCACGATCGACACCCCGCACCCGACCAGCGCCAACCGCCGCACCTGCCGCGGCGTCAGCAGCGACACCGACACCACGATCACGCTCGCCAGGCACAGGAACACCACCTGCTTGACGATGAACGAATCGCGGCTGACATGGATGCGCTCGGCCACCGCGGGCGAGGCCGCCAGCATCATGATGTAGCCGAACCCGATCAGCGTCGCGACCGCGAACAGCGTCCAGCGATCGACCGTCTCCCACCAGCGGCCGAGGACGGAATCGTCGGATTGGGCGATGCGCATCAGGCAGGCTCCCGTATCGTGCTGCGGGCCAAATCGACGAATCGCTCGCCGCGCGCCTCGAAGCTCGCGAACTGGTCGAAACTCGCGCAGGCCGGCGACAACAGCACGGCGTCGGCGCCCAGACCCGGCGCGATCGCCCGCGCCCGGTCGCAGGCCGCGTCGAGCGTGCCGCATTCGGTGAACGGCACATCCCCGAGTTGCCCGGCCAACAGCGGCGCGTCCCGCCCGATCAGCAGCGCATGCGCCACCCGCGGGAACAACGGCGCCAGATCGGCGATGCCCCCCGCCTTGGCGATCCCGCCCGCGATCCAAACCACCCGGTCGTAGCAAGCCAGCGCCCGCGCCGCCGCATCCGCATTGGTCGCCTTGCTGTCGTTCACCCAGTCGACGCCATCGATCGTCGCGACGAGCTGCTGCCGGTGCGGCAGCCCGGGGAAGCTGCTGATCCCCGCCGCAATGGCGCCCCGCTCGAGCCCGAGCGCCGCCGCCATCGCCGCCGCCGCTGCCGCATTCTGCGCATTATGCGGCCCGGGCAGGGCAGGGGGCATCGCCACGATCACCCCGGCCGCATCCCGCAACACGCCCCCCTCGCACCACACATCCGCCGGCCGCTCGCCCGACACCCGGACACCAGCGATCGGCAGCCCGGCGGTCATCGGATCGTCGATCCCCAACACCGCGGTATCGCCGTCGCGTTGGCGGTCGAAGATGTGCCGCTTGGCGTCCAGATACCCGTCCATCGAGCCATGCCGGTCCAGATGATCCGGGCTCAGATTGAGCAAGCAGGCCACGTCGAACCGCAGATGTTGCAGCCGCTCCAGCATGTACGACGACATTTCCAGCACATAGACGCCCGTATCGCCCAGCGCGGGCAGAATGAGGGCAGGAGTGCCGAGATTGCCGCCCGCCACCGAGTCCCACCCAGCCGAAACCAGCATGTGGTGCAGCAGCGCCGTCGTCGTGCTCTTCCCGTTGGTCCCCGTGACCCCCGCGAACCGCGCCGCCGACCCACGCCGTCGCGTCGCGACGAACAGCAGCTCCGCATCCGACAGGATCGGCACCCCCGCCGCCCGCGCCGCCGCCGCCGCCGGATGCACCGTCGGCAGCGTATGCGGAATGCCCGGGCTCAGCACCAGCGCGGTGAACCCGGCCAGATCGAACGGCTGCGCCAGTACCTCGAACCCGTCCGGCAGCTTTTGGTCGTCCCAAACCGCCACCGCCGCGCCCATCTCGACCAGCGCCCGCGCCACCGGCAACCCGTTGCGCCCGAGCCCCACCACCGCATACCGCTCGCCTGCAAAGAGAAGACCGTCACCCACGGACGTGATCCGTGGGTCCACGGCGCCGCCAGGAGCGCACTCGGCCGCCATCATCGGATCTTCAACGTAGCCAGCCCGACCAGCGCCAGGATCATCGACACGATCCAGAACCGGATCACGATCGTCGGTTCCGACCAGCCCTTCTTCTCGTAATGGTGGTGCAGCGGCGCCATCAGGAACACCCGCCGCCCGGTCCGCTTGTACCAGAACACCTGGATGATGACCGACACCGTCTCCAGCACGAACAGCCCGCCCACGATCGCCAGCACGATCTCGTGCTTCGTCGCCACCGCCACCGCCCCCAGCGCGCCGCCGAGCGCCAGGCTGCCGGTATCGCCCATGAACACCGCCGCCGGCGGCGCATTGAACCACAGGAACCCCAACCCGGCCCCGATCAGCCCCGCCAGGAACACCCCCAGCTCGCCCACCCCCGGCACCGGATGCAGCTGCAGGTAGTCCGCGAACACGCGGTTACCCACCAGATAAGCAATTAGCGCGAACACCCCCGCCGCAATGATCGTCGGCACGATCGCCAGCCCGTCCAGCCCGTCCGTCAGGTTCACCGAGTTGCTCGCCCCCACCATGACCACCATCCCCACCAGCGGGAACGCGTAGCCGAACGGGATCAGCACGTCCTTGAACACCGGCAGCGTCAGCCCGGTCCCCAGCGGCCCCCGGATCATCAACGAGAGCGCGATCGCGCACGCCAACCCCATCAGCAGCTGCGCGATCATCTTGCCCCGCGCCGACACACCCTTCGTGTTCCGCCGCGACAGCTTCAGGAAATCATCGGCAAAGCCGATCGCGCCATACCCTAAGGTCAGCAGCAGCACCGCCCACACGAACCCGTTGCGCAAATCCGCCCACAGCAGCGTCGAGATCGACAGCGACAGTAGAATCAACACGCCGCCCATCGTCGGCGTGCCCTTCTTCTCGATCAGGTGCCGCGCCGGCCCATCCTCCCGGATCGGCTGCCCACCACGCTGCACCGAGCGCAGCCACCGGATCACGACTGGCCCGAGCACGAAACTGAGGAACAACGCCGTCAAGCACGCCGCGCCCGACCGGAACGTCAGGTAGCGGAACAGGTTCGCCACGATGAACTGGTCCGCATAGGGACGGGCGAGATTATACAGCACTCAGGGCGAGCTTTCTGACAGGCGGGCTTCCAAACCGGCGACGATCACGCGCATCCGGCTTCCGAGACTGCCCTTGATCAAGACGGCATCGCCGGGCCGGACGGCCCCGGCGACGATCGGTGCAAGCGTCGCCGAATCGGCCGCCAGCGCACCCCGCTGATGGCCCGGCACCGCCTCGAACAGGTGCCGCATCAGCGGACCGCACGCATAGAGCAGGTCGGCCGCCGCGGCAACGTCGGCGGCCAGCCCGGCATGCTCCGCCGGCCCGAACGCGCCCAACTCCAGCATGTCCCCCAGCACCGCGATGTGCCTTGTCCCCGCCATCCCGCGCAGCACCGCCAGCGACGCCCGCATCGACGCGCCATTGGCATTGTAGCTCTCGTCCAGTAGCGTCACCGCCCCGATCTGCCGCTGCATCCCCCGTCCCCCCAGCGGCCGGAAATTCGCCAACCCCGCCACCGCCACCGCCGGATCGAGCCCCAGCGCCACCACCGCCGCCACCGCCGCCGCCGCATTCACCCGCAGATGCGCCCCGGGTGCCGCGAGAAGCAGCGCCAGCCGCTGTCCTGGCAGGACAATCTCGTCCGCCTCCACCCGCACATCGGCCCACGCCGCCCGCCCGAACGTCAGCGTCTCGCCCGCCAGCGCCCGCAGCCGCCCGAACTGCCCGCTATCGGCCGGCAGCACCGCGACGCCACCCGCCCGCAACCCCTTCAGGATCGCCGCCTTCTCGTCCGCGATCGCCTCCAGGCTGCCGAGATGCCCGATATGCGCCGCCTCGATATTCGTGATCACCGCCACATCCGGCATCACCAACCGCGCCAGCGGCTCGATCTCGCCCGGGTTGTTCATCCCGATCTCGCACACGCAGAACGCGGCATCCGCCGCCAGCCGCGCCAGCGTCAGCGGCACCCCCCAATGATTGTTGTACGACGCCTCCGCCGCATGAATCGCCCCGAACGCCCCCAGCGCCGCCCGTAGCATCTCCTTCGTCGTCGTCTTGCCCACGCTGCCCGTCACCGCGACCATCCGCCCGCCGAACCGCGCCCGCCCCGCCGCACCCAACCGATGCAGCGCAAGCAACGTATCGTCCACCACCAGCGCCGGCGCCCCCGCCGGAACGTTCTCCGCCCGATGCACCATCACCGCCGCCGCACCAAGCTCGAGCGCAGCAGCCACATGCTCGTGCCCGTCCCGCTCACCCACCAGCGCGATGAACAGATCCCCCGCCGCCAGCGTCCGCGTATCGATCGACACGCCCGTCGCCTCGAACGGCGCCGTCACCTGCCCGATCCCCGCCAGATCGGCACTCTCCCACAACGCCGTCACACCAGCCGCCGAACGGTCGCCACATCATCGAACGGGATCGTCTCGCCGCCGATCGTCTGCCCCTGCTCGTGTCCCTTGCCGGCCACCACCAGCACGTCGCCCGCCCGCAATCCCTCCAACCCGGCAGCAATCGCCGCCGCCCGGTCCCCGATCTCGATCGCCCCCGGACACGCCGCCAGGATCGCCGCCCGAATGCTGGCCGGCGCCTCGCTGCGCGGGTTGTCGTCCGTCACGATCGCCCGGTCCGCCAGCCGCGCCGCGATCGCCCCCATCAGGGTCCGCTTCCCCCGATCCCGATCCCCACCGGCCCCGAACACCACATGCAGCCGCCCCGCCGTATGCGGCCGCAGCGCCAGCAGCAACCGCTCCAGCGCATCCGGCGTATGCGCAAAATCGACATACACCGCGGCCCCGCCCACCTCCGCCGCCAACTCCATCCGCCCGCGCACGCCCGTCAGCCGCCCCAGCAACCCCACCGCGTCCGCCGTCCCGGTCACCATCGCCAGCCCCGCCGCCAGCAGCGCATTATCCGCCTGGAACCGCCCCGGCAGCGCCAACTCGACCGCACCGAACCCCTTGATCTCCAGCGTCTGCCCGCCCGGCCGCGGCAGCGCCCGCAGCAAATCCAGCAGCGTCCCGCCCTCGCCAACGCTCTGCCGCCCCGGGATCGCCCCCGCCGTCTCCGCATCCAGCGCCGTGCTCACCACCACCGGCGCCCCGCGCGGCAGCAGCTCGCGGAACAGCCGCAGCTTGGCCGCCCGATACGCCTCCAGCGTCCCGTGATAATCCAGATGGTCGCGCGTCAGGTTGCTGAACCCCGCCGCCGCCAGCAGCAGCCCGTCCAGCCGGAACTGGTCCAGCCCATGCGACGACGCCTCGATCGCCGCCGTCTCGACCCCATCCCCCGCCAACTCGGCCAAGATCTGCGCCAACGAAACCGGATCCGGCGTCGTCAACCCCCCGCCGCCCGCCCGACCCGGCGCGATCACCCCCAGCGTCCCCAAACTCGCCGCCACCCCACCGCTGGCCGTCTTGATCTGCCGGATGAACTCGACCGTGCTCGTCTTGCCGTTCGTCCCCGTCACCGCGATCACCGTCGCCGGCTGCGCCCCCGCCTGCAGCGCCGCCAACCGCGCCAACGCCCGCCGCGGCTCCCGATCCGTCAGCAACGGCACCGCCGGCACCCCCTCCGGCCACGCCGTCCCCTCCGGCGCCAACACCGCCGCCGCCCCCCGCGCCACCGCCTCCGCAATGAACGCGCGCCCGTCCACCCGCGCCCCCGGCAACGCCGCGTACAGCATCCCCGGCCCGACCGTCCGGCTATCCGCTGACACCCCGGTCAGCCCCTCCGGCAACCCCGCCACCGCCGCCACGCCCGCCGCGTTCAGCATCTCATTCAGCCGCGGCAGGGACGACATAGCTCGCCTCGCGCTGCCGCGGTCCCGCCGGCGCCGGCGCCGGCATCTTCACCATCGGCGCACCCGTCGGGGCCGCCGGTGCAACCGGCTTCGGCGCATCGTGCCACCCCGCCGGCCGCGCCACGTTCAGCGGCATCGCCAGCGTCGCCTGCGTCGCCGCCATCTGCGCGCCGCTCTCTGGCATCAGCCCCAGCATCGGCGCGATCCGCGCAATGACCCGGCCCGCCCCCGGCGCACTCACCGCGCCCGCGGTCGAATACCCGCCCGTGCTCGCATTGCCCTTCGGCTCGTCGAGCATGAAATACACCGCATATTTCGGCGCATTCATCGGGAACACGCTCATGAACGCGCTGATATTGGTGTGCTTCTTATACCCGTGGCCCGAGTTCTTCTCCGCCGTCCCTGTCTTCCCACCCACGAAATACCCCGGCACGTCCGCCGGCTTGCCATACCCGTCCGTCACCACCAGCCGCATCAGCTTGCGCATCGTGTCCGACGTCGAGTGCTGCATCACGACGGTGCCCGTCCGCGGGCTCATGTCCGGCTCCGGCGCCAGGATCGTCGGCCGCAGCACCGTCCCGCCATTGGCGATCGCCGCCGTCCCGCGCACCACATGCAGCGGCGACACCGCGATGCCGTGGCCGAACCCCACCGTCATCGTCACGACCTCTTTCCAATTCGCCGCCTGCTGCACGATCGGCTGCCCCTGCTCCGGCAACTCGATCCCCACCCGCGTGAACATCCCCATCGCCTGCAGCCACGACCGCTGCCGCTCCGCCCCCATCGCCTGCGCCATGTGCGCCGCCCCCAGGTTCGACGAGTAGGCGATCACCTCCGGCAGCGTCAGCACCCGGTGCTTGCCCTCGAAATCCGTGATGGTGAAGCGTCCGATCGTGATGTTGTGCGACGCGTCGTAGGTGCTCCACAGATGCCCCACGCCGCTGTCCAGCGTCATCGCCGCCGTCTGCAGCTTGAACGTGCTGCCGGGCTCATACATGCCGGTCACGGCGCGGTTGAACCGCTCCTCGTTCGTCGCCTGCCCGAACTTGTTGGCGTCGTAATCCGGCAGGCTGACCATCGCGATCACCTCGCCCGTCCGCACATCCATCACGATCCCGCACGCCCCGATCGCATGGAACTCGTCCATGCTCCGCGACAGCTCGTCGCGCACCACCGCCTGCACCCGCACGTCGATCGACAGCCGCAGCGGCTCCGGGTCCTCGCGCAGCCGCTGCTCGAAATGCCGCTCGACCCCGGCCACCCCCTTGGCGTCGACATCCACCCCGCCCAGCACCTGCGCCGCGACCCGGCCCTGCGGATACCGCCGCCGCTCCGTCGCTTGGAAATAGATGCCCGGAATGCCGAGATTGTTGATCGCCAATTGCTGCCGCGGCGTGATCCCCCGCGCGATCCAGGCGAACTGCTTCTCCGTATGCAGCCGCGCCTTCACTGTCGCCAGATCCAGGCTCGGCAGCACCGATTTCAGCTTCACCGCCGCCTCGTCCGGGTCGATCATCTCTTTCGGATTGGCATACACCCCCGCCGTCGGCAGCGAGACCGCCAGGATCTCCCCGTTCCGATCCGTGATCGTCGCCCGCGGATGCGGGCCCGTATCGCGCACCGGCTCCGCCGCCGGAGCATCGGCGGTGGCGTTCGGATCCGGCAGCGGCGGCAGCCGCCCCGCCTCCAGCGACGCCCGCCGCGGCTGCATCGGCACCACCACCGTCGCCATCGCCAGCTTCACCATCACGGCGGCAAACAGCACCGTGAAACCGCTCGCCGCGAACAGCAGCCGCCCGCGCGTTTTCTCCAACGCCGCCCGCCGCGCCAGATCCGGCGCGGTGACGCGCACGGTCTGGACCCGCGGCTGCCCCCGATCCTCCTTCTCCCCCCGATCCGTCGGCTGCTGCCCTGACATGATCTACCGTGCGGCGAACGGCACGGGCGGCGGCAGCGCGCTACGCCCACCAAGCACCGACGGCGCCGGCGCCGCATAAGCCGGTG